>DATMEB010000001.1:0-34637 GCA_035557095.1 Nocardioidaceae bacterium
GGTTGCACGGCGAGGTCCATGAACGGGTTGATCTGGTAGTCGACGCGGAAATGGTCGGGCCGCACCAGCAGGTAGCGGCGGCCCCACGACAGCGGTTGCTGGGTGGTCTGGCCCATCACGGCCTCCCCTCGGAGCTCTCGAACGATCGCCGGATTGTCGGACAATCTGACATCCAGAGGATACGGCAGAATCGGCGTTCTCAAACATCGAGAGCGCAAGACGGGTACAGCACGCGGGAGCCCCGAGCGGGGACGGAGGAATCAGCCGTGTACGAGTCGCTGCACGTCGAGCACACCTCCACGGTCGAGCGGGTCACCGACGAGCTCCGCCGGGCGCTGTTCGAGGGCGAGCTCGGCCCCGGGATGCCGCTGCGCGAGATGGCGCTGGCCGACCAGATCGGGGTCTCTCGCAGCACGATCCGCGAGGCCCTGTCCGTACTCGTGGCCGAAGGTCTGGTCACCCGGGTGCCGAACCGGGGGGTCGCGGTCACGACGCTGAGCCCCGAGGACGTTCGCGACGTACTCCAGGCCCGGGCGGCGCTCGAGGCGGCGGGCGCCCGCGCCTGGGCCGGCGCTCCGGCCGAACGGCAGGACGCCGTACGCCGGGCGGTCGACGAGTTCAGCCAGACGGCTGTCTCCGGTGCGAGCCCGGCGGCGGTCACGGCGGCGCACCTCGACATCCACCGCGCCCTGGTGGGGCTCATCGGCAGCGAGCGGCTGCTCGCGACCGCCGACGCGCTCAACGCCGAGATCCGGCTCGCGCTGGCGCGCGTCGACCGCGTACGCCGCAACTCGCGCGAGCAGGTCGACGCGCACCGCGACCTGGTGGCGCTGCTGGAGGAGGGCCGGACCGCCGACGCCGAGCGCGAGCTCGAAGCGCACCTCGCCTCGGCCGAGACGTCACTGGTCCAGGCGATCCACCAGCGCCGGCGCCGTCGACGCGCCTAGTTGTCGCACCTCTTCGCGCCGAGATTGCGCGAGTGGCCCAAGGGCACACCTACCAGGTGAGCCATTCGCGCAATCTCGACGCGAAGGTGGGAGACCCTCGCAGATAGGGTTTGGGACATGAGAATCCTGCTGACGGTGCTGACGGCTGCCATCGCGCTGTCACTCGCGGCCTGGATGTTCGACGGGATCTCGATCGGCGGCGCCACCCGTAACGACCAGCTCATCACGCTGCTCGTGGTCGCCGCCATCTTCGGGGTCGTCAACGCGATCGTCCGGCCGATCGTGGCCCTGCTGTCCATACCCCTGTACATCCTGACGCTGGGCCTGTTCTTCTTCGTCGTCAACGCGTTGATGCTCATGCTCACCTCGTGGATCGCCGATCAGCTCGGCGTCCCGTTCCAGGTCGACGGGTTCTGGACAGCGGTGTTCGGCGCCGTCGTGATCACCCTTGCGAGCGCACTCATCGGCCTCGTGCTCCCGGAACCGAGGAGAGACCGTTGACCCTGGCGACCCACATCCCCGCTCCCAGGGACCCCGGCAGCCGTTACCGCGTGGCGGTCGTGTGTCTGGGCAACATCTGCCGCTCGCCGATCGCGGACGTCGTGCTCCGGCAGGCGATCGAACGCGCCGGACTCTCAGACCGTGTCGAGGTGGACTCCTCCGGCACCGGCGACTGGCACCTGGGGCACCCCATGGACCGGCGCGCGGCCGCCACTTTGGCCGCGGCCGGCTACGACGGCTCCGCGCACCGCGCGCAGCAGTTCACCGAGGACTGGTACGAGGAGCACGACCTCATCCTCACGATGGACGAGAGCAACTTCCGCGACGTGTCCGCTCTGGCGCCCGACGAGGAGACCGCGCACGAGCGGGTCCGGATGTTCCGCGAGTTCGACCCGCGTGGTGGCTACGGCGACCTGGAGGTCCCCGACCCGTACTACGGCGGCGACGACGGTTTCGCCCATGTGCTGGCGGTCGTCGAGCGCACCGCGGACGGCCTCGCGGACGCCCTGGCCGAACGTCTTGCCTGAGGTACGGTCACGCAATGGCTCGCATGTCGACCATCGCCAACCGCGCCGAGGGTCTGCTCGGTGCGGCGGTGGTCGCCACGACGCCGGTCGCCGGCGGTGACATCTGCACCGCCACCCGGCTTCGGCTCTCCGACGGGCGCTCCGCGCTGGTCAAGACCAAGCCGCACGCGCCTGAGACGTTCTTCGCCGCCGAGGCCCGCGGCCTGCGCTGGCTGGCCGCAGCCGAGGGAGCAGTCGTACCCGAGGTTCTCGCCAGCGCCGAGGACTGCCTGATCGTGGCGTGGGTCGAGCCGGGCCATCCGTCCGCCGAGGGGGCTGACGCGCTCGGACGCGCGCTCGCCGAGACGCATCGTGCGGGTGCCGGCACGTTCGGCGGTGACGAGGACGGGTTCATCGGCACCCTGCCACTGCCCAACCGGCCCGCCGACACCTGGCCGGAGTTCTATGCCACTCGCCGGGTGCTGCCGTACCTCAAGGCCGCGCGCGACCGCTCTGCGATCAGTGCCGACGACGCCGCGACGGTCGAGACGGCCATGCGTCGGATCGACGAGTTCGCGGGCCCGGCGGAGCCGCCGGCACGCATCCACGGGGACCTGTGGTCCGGCAACGTTCTCTGGGGCTCGGACGGGGCGGCACGGTTGATCGACCCGGCAGCACACGGCGGACATCGCGAGACCGACCTCGCGATGCTGGCGCTGTTCGGGTCTCCGCACCTGGCGCGGCTCGTGGACGCCTACGACGAGACCGCTCCGCTGGCCGAGGGCTGGCAGCAACGCGTGCCGCTGCACCAGATGCATCCGCTGCTTGTGCACGCGGTGCTGTTCGGCGGCGGCTACGGCGCCCGTGCGGCCGACGCTGCACGCGCGCTGCTTGACGGGACCGCGGGCAACAACGACTGATCCGGCCCCCGCACCCCGTTCGCGCGATTAGGGTGCGAAACATGAACGGGGACTCTGGACGTGCGTACGACCTGGTCGTGATCGGGGCCGGGCCGGTCGGTGAGAACGTCGCTGCGCGAGCCCGGCGCGGTGGTCTGAGCGTGTGCATCGTGGAGTCCCGCCTGGTCGGCGGCGAGTGCAGCTACTACGCCTGCGTCCCCACCAAGGCGATGCTGCGGCCGGTGCACGCGATGGTTGCGAGCACGCGCCTGCAGGGGGTGACAGCGGCCTCGCTGGCCGCTCAGGGTGTGCTGGACCGTCGGGACTCGTTCACCGGCCGGGGTGACGACAGCGGCCAGGTCGACTGGCTGAAGTCCGAGGGCATCGACCTCATACGCGGACACGGCCGGATCACCGGTCCCCGGCAGGTGTCGGTGGAGACCTCCGACGGGCAGGTCGACCTGACCGCGAACCACGCGGTGGCGCTGGCCGTGGGCAGCTCCGCGGCGGTCCCGCCGATCGAGGGACTGGTCGAGGCGAGGCCGTGGACCAACATCGAGGCGTCGACGACGCTGACGGTGCCCGACCGGCTGCTCATCCTCGGTGGTGGTGTGGTCGCGTGCGAGTTCGCGCAGGCGTTCGCCGGGCTCGGCTCGTCGGTGACCCTGGTCGAGCGGGCGCCACGGCTGCTCGGCCGGATGGAGGAGTTCGCCGCCGAGCTGGTCGCCGACGGGCTGCAGGAGGCCGGAGTCGACGTACGCACGCACAAGCAGGTCGAGTCCGTGCGCCGCGAGGACGACGGCACGGTGACCGCGACGCTTGACGACGGCAGCACGGTCACCGCCGACGAGGTGCTGGTCGGCCTCGGCCGCCGGCCGAACACGGCAGACCTCGGCCTGGAGACCATCGGCATCGAGCCGGGCGACTACGTGCACGCCGACGACAGCCTGCGCGTGCCGGAGGTCGACGGCGGCTGGCTGTACTCCGTCGGCGACGTCAACGGCCGCAACCTGCTCACGCACATGGGCAAGTACCAGGCCCGCGCCGCCGGCGACGTGATCGCGGCCCGTGCCAACGCCGAGCCAGACGACCTGCCCGGCATGACGGCCTGGGCCGACCACACCGTCGTCACGCAGGTGATCTTCACCGAGCCGGAGGTCTGCATGGTCGGACTGACCAGGCGTGCCGCGACCGAGAAGGGGCTGCCGGTGCACTCGGTCGAGGTCGACCTGTCCGGAGTCACCGGCGCCTCGCTGCAGGCCGACGGCTACCGCGGCACCGCGCACGTGGTCATCGACGAGGACCGGCAGGTCGTGGTCGGCGCCACGTTCGTCGGCCAGGACGTGGCCGAGCTGCTGCACTCGGCCACGATCGCCGTGGCCGGGGAGGTTCCGCTTGAGCGGCTGTGGCACGCCGTACCGCCCTTCCCCACGATCAGCGAGGTGTGGCTGCGCGCGCTCGAGGCGTACGGCCTCTGAGCGCCGGCTCCCAAAAACCGGCTCTCAAACTGGCTCCCGAACCGGCTCGCAGACTCAGGGTCGTCTCAGGCCCAGGTGGCAGGCTGGAGGCATGCGCATCCTCGTCGTCGACGACGACCCGGCGGTCCGAGAGTCGCTGCGCCGGTCGCTGTCCTTTAACGGGTACGACGTGGACCTCGCCGGCGACGGCGCGGAGGCCCTGGCGCGCATCGGCTCGCGGCAGCCCGACGCCCTGGTGATCGACGTGATGATGCCGCGCCTCGACGGGCTGGACACCACCCGCGCGCTGCGCACCGCCGGCAACGAGCTGCCGATCCTGGTCCTGACCGCGCGGGACGCGGTGGCCGACCGGGTCGACGGCCTGGACGCGGGCGCCGACGACTACCTCACCAAGCCGTTCTCGCTCGAGGAGCTGCTCGCACGGATCCGGGCACTGCTGCGCCGGCACACCTCGAACGGTGACGACGACCGGGTCGCGGAGACGCTGCGGTTCGCGGACCTGTCGCTGGATCCGGGCACGCGGGAGGTACGCCGGGGAGATCGCGCGATCTCGCTGACCCGCACGGAGTTCACCCTGCTCGAGCTTTTCATGCGGCGACCGCGCCGGGTGCTCGAACGGACCTACATCCTCGAGGAGGTCTGGGGCTTCGACTTCCCGACCACCGCGAACTCGCTCGAGGTCTACATGGGCTACCTGCGGCGCAAGACCGAGTCCGAGAACGAGCCGCGGCTGCTGCACACCGTCCGCGGCGTCGGCTACGTGCTGCGGGAGAGCTCGCCGTGAGCCGCCGGCTCTCCCTGGCCAACCGGGTTTCCGCGCTGACGGCGGTCGCGGTCGGCGTGGCCGTCGCCGTGACCAGCGTGGCGGCGTACTTCACCCTCCGGCACCAGCTGTACTCCGCATTGGACAGCTCGCTGCTCAACCGGGCGACCGCCGCGGCCGAGGCGGGGCTGGTGCCGCAGGCGACCGTGCGGCAGATCCCGTCGGCCTGGCTGGGCGCGGCCGACGTGCAGTTCCTGACCGTGCGCGCGGACGGGCTCACCTACTCCCCGCCCCAGCGCGGAGGCGGCCAGCTCAGGGTCGGCCCGCCCGAGGTGGCGGTGGCCCGCGGCGAGGAGCAGCACTCCGTACGCACGATCAGCAGCACCGACGGCACGTCCTACCGGGTGGTGACGGTTCCGACCGAACCCGGCACGGCGCTCGCGCTGGCGCAGTCGCTGGCTACGACCGAGAGCACGCTCGGCAAGCTCGGCGTGGTCATGCTGATCGTCGGCGGGCTGGGCGTGGTCGTCGCCGCGGCGTTCGGCATGGGCGTGGCCCGGTCCGGGCTGCGACCGGTCCGCCGCCTCACGTCCGCGGCCGAGGAGGTCGCCCGCACCGAAGAGCTCAAACCGATCGAGGTCAGCGGTTCCGACGAGATCGCGCGGCTGGCCACGGCCTTCAACGAGATGCTGGCCGCGCTCGGCGCCTCGCGGGAACGCCAGCGCCAGCTGGTCGCCGACGCGGGCCACGAGCTGCGAACTCCGCTCACGTCGCTGCGTACCAACATCGACCTGCTCGCACAGGCCGACCGAAGCGGTGGCCTCGACCCGAACGCACGCCAGGAGCTGCTCGCCGACGTACGCGCCCAGATCGAGGAGCTCACGCTGCTCATCCAGGACCTCGTGCAGCTCGCCCGCGACGAGCCGATCGAGCGCACCCCCGAGCCGGTCGACCTCGCCGACGTGGTCGACCACGCAGTGCAGCGGGTACGCCGCCGCGCGGGCTCGGTCACCTTCGACGTAGAGGTGGAGCCGTGGCCGGTGATGGGCGAGCCGCAGTCGCTGGACCGGGCGGTGGTGAACCTGCTCGACAACGCGGTGAAGTGGAGCCCGGCCGACGGTGTGGTGACGGTGCGACTCGTGGACGGCGTGCTCGACGTCGCCGACCAGGGAACCGGCATCGCGGGCCAGGACCTGCCGCACGTGTTCGAGCGCTTCTACCGCGCCTCGGACGCACGTCGGCTGCCCGGCTCGGGTCTGGGGCTGGCGATCGTCCAGCAGACGGCGCAGCGCCACAGCGGCTCGGTCAGCGCCGGCCGCACCCCGCAGGGCGGCGCGATCTTCCGCCTCGCCCTGCCGCCCGCGGATGCTTCCTCCTAGGGCGAACTCTTGGCCCCCCGCCAGCCCCCTCTCAGTTGCTTCTCAGGCTCGGTGGGCAAGGTAGAGGCATGAGCCCGACCAACCCCGACGACCCGTACCGCCCGGACGACGACCCGACCCGGCCGCTGTCGACCGGGCACGACCCGAGTGAGCACGCCGGCTACGGCCAGCCCGCCTACGGCCAGCAGCCCCCGCCGCCGCCGCCGTACGGCTACGGCTACCCAGGAGCCGGGGCCCCGTACCCCCCGCCGGGGCCCACACCTCCACGGCCGTCGAACGCCTCCGGACCGCTGATGACCCCCGGTGACGTGGGTGGATTCGGGCACGCCGCGCCGCCGCCGCTCTACGCCGCCCAGCCGCGACGGCCGCGACGTGGCAGGAGCGCCGCCGCGCTGATCGTGGCCGCCGTGCTTGCCGGCGGGCTGGCCGGGGTCGCCGGCGCCGCGGGGTACAACGCGGTGAACGAGCCGCAGACCCGGCCCGTGGTCGACTCACTGCAGAGCTCGCCGGCGTCGGCCGACACCGACTCGCCGGCTCCCGACGGTTCGGTCGAGGACGTGGCCAACGACGTACTGCCGTCGGTGGTGAAGATCGACGTCTCCTCCGGGTCCGGGCAGGGTTCGGGCTCGGGGATCATCCTCAGCTCCGACGGCACGATCCTCACCAACAACCACGTGGTCGAGGTCGCCGAGGGCGGAGGGGAGCTCGCGGTGTCGTTCAACGACGGGACCACCGCGAGCGCGGAGATCGTGGGCACCGACCCGCTGACCGACATCGCGGTGATCAAGGCCGAGGGCGTGTCCGGACTCAAGCCGGCCGAGCTGGGGAGCTCGGGCCAGGTCGACGTCGGCGAGGAGGTCGTCGCGGTCGGCTCGCCGTTCGGTCTGGAGAGCACCGTGACCAGCGGGATCGTGAGCGCCGTCCACCGTCCGGTTTCGGCCGGCGAAGCGGCGGGCGCCCAGTCGACCGTGTTCCCGGCGATCCAGACCGACGCCGCGATCAACCCCGGCAACTCCGGCGGTGCGCTGGTCAACAGCGACGGTGAGGTCATCGGCATCAACACCGCGATCAGGAGTACGGCGAACCTCACCGGCGAGGCCGGCTCGATCGGGCTCGGTTTCGCGATCCCGATCGACGAGGCCGAGCCGGTCGCCCAGCAGCTGGTCGACGGTCAGGATCCGACCCACGCCCGGCTCGGGGTCACGGTCGGCACACCGGAGAACGAGGACGGGCTGCCCGGAGGCGCGGTGGTTCGCTCGGTCGAGGACGACACCGCCGCGGCCGACGCCGGACTGCAGCAGGGCGACATCATCACCCGGATCGACGACACGATCATCTCGTCGTCGGACAGCCTCGTCGCGATGGTGCGCACCTACCGGCCCGGCGACCAGGTCGAGCTGACGGTGCTACGCGACGGCTCACAGCAGAAGGTCACGCTCGAGCTCGGGAGCGACACCGGCGCCGGCTGACCCACTTCGGGTGCTCACGCGAGCAGCTCGTGCACCAGGTCGCGGATCACGCCGTAGCCGTTCTCGCTCAGGATCGACTCGGCGTGGAACTGGATCCCGCGGTAGTGCGGTCCGCTGACCGTGTGCACGTCGCCGGACGCGGGGTCGCGCTCCACGCGTACGCCGTCCGGTAGTGACGCCGGGTCGTCCACCCGGGCGACGAAGGTGTTGTAGAACCCGACGTTCTCCTCGCGGTCGAGCACGTCGACGCGGGTCTGCGTCCCCTGGAACACGATGTCCTTGTAGTGCAGTGGCAGGCCGAGCTCGCCGCAGAGCACCTGGTGCCCAAGGCACACCGCCAGGAACCGCTGGTCGCCGGCGAGCAGGCCGCGCACGGCCTCCTGCAGCACCGCGATCTTCGGGCTTCCGGCGTCGCGAGGGTCGCCGGGGCCGGGCCCGACCACGACCAGGTCGAAGCCCTCCAGGCTCGCGGGACGCCAGTCCTCGTGGCGTACGACGGTCACCTTCATGCCCATCACCGTGAGCACGTGGCGCAGCATGTTGATGAAGTCGTCCTCGGCGTCGAGGACCACCGCGGTCCGGCCGACCAGCGCAGGCACCGCGCCGGTGTCGGACTGGTCGGTCATCCAGAACCGGCTGAGCCGCTGGTTGCGCGAGGCCAGCGCGATCAGCACGTCCTCGTCCACCACGAGGTCGCGCATCCCCTCCCGGGCGATCGCGGGCGCGTCCACCAGGCCGAACGCGGTGAGGATGCCCCCGGCCTTCGCGTGCGTCTCCTCGGTCTCGTACGCCGGGTCGGAGTCGCGGACCAGCGTCGCTCCCGCGCTGACCTTCAGCCTTCCCTCGAGGTCGACGTCGCCGGTGCGGATCAGGATCGGCGCGTCCGCGGTGGGCGCACCGGAGGCGTCGCGGCCGAGCAGGGCGAGCACCGAGGCGTAGTAGCCGCGCCCCTGCGGCTCGTACTTCCTGATCAGCCGGCAGGCGTTCTCCACCGGGCTCCCGGTCACGGTGGCGGCGAACATCGAGTCGCGCAGGATGTCGCGCACGTCACGGTGCGAGCGTCCCGCGAGGAGGTACTCGGTGTGGATCAGGTGCGTCATCGGCTTCAGGTACGGACCGAGCACCTGGCCGCCTTCGGAGCAGATGTCGCACATCATCTTCAGCTCCTCGTCGACGACCATGAAGAGCTCGTAGATCTCCTTCTCGTCGGCCAGGAACTCCAGCAGCCGCTGCTTGCGTGTCTCCGGGTCATTGAGCCCGCGTAGGCGGAAGGTGCCGGAGATCGGGTTCATCCGCACGTCGCCGCCGTGCACGCTGACGTGCCGTTCGGGGCTGGCGCCGATCAGCCACCGGTCGCCGGTGAACACGCAGAAGGTCCAGTACGCCCCGCGCTCGCGCTCGACGAGCCGGCGGAACACACTCAGCGCCTTGCGGTGGTCCCAGTCCTGCAGCCGGGTGCGGTAGTTGCGGCCGATGACCAGGTTGGCACCCTCGCCGTTGCCGATCTCGTCGCGGATGATCGTCTCGACGACCCTGCCGTACTCCTCGTCGCTGGTCTCGAACGCGCCGCTGCCGTCGGAGGTCACCGGCTCGTCCGGCAGGTCCGCCATCAGCTGGTCGAGGGGAACGGTCTGCTCGTCCTCGATGGTGATCGCCGAGAGCGGTGTGCCGTCGTCGTGTGCCTCGAAGCCGCGTTCGGCCACCTGCCGGTACGGCACACAGAGCAACCGGTCGAACCTGCGGCCGGGATCCGGAGGCCCGCTCTCCAGGGGCACGTCGGCCAGCCGGTCGAGGTCATCCCGGGTCCCACCGAGCAGGAGTACGTCGGCCGACCCGCGCAGCCGCACCAGTGCGTACGCAGGGAACCGGAGGAGATCGTCGAGAGCGGCCATACTGCGACCGACCCTAGCCGTTCGGCCTGCAGCGAAAACGCCTTGTCCAAACGCGGGACCGGGTCCAGGCTCGCAGCATGAGAATGCTTGTGCTCGGCGGCACCGTGTTCCTGTCCCATGCCCTCGCCACCGAGGCGGTCTCACGCGGTCACGACGTCACCTGCACCGCCCGGGGGGAGAGCGGAGCGGTCCCCGAGGGGGCACGGTTCGTGCGTCTGGACCGCTCGGCCGACCCGGACTGGTCCGCGCTCACCGGGCAATTTACTGGGCAATCCACTGGGCAGTCCTGGGACGTCGTCATAGACGTGTCGCGCTACCCGTCCTGGGTGCGCGACGCCGTCGAGGCACTGGGAGATCACACCGCGGCGTGGCTGTTCGTCTCGACCTGCAGTGTCTACGCCGACATCGCGACACCGGGCGGGGGCACGGACGCGGCGGTGCTGCCCGCGGCCGGCGACGACGTCGACGAGACCGACATCGCGCACTACGGCGAGCTCAAGGTGGCGTGCGAGCAGATCGTCGCGCAGCGCTTCGGTGACGCCGCCCTGGTGGCCCGTCCCGGCCTGATCGTCGGGCCCGGGGATCCCTCCGGACGGTTCACCTACTGGCCGCACCGGATGGCCGAGTCGGCCGCCGTGGTAGCACCCGGCGATCCCGACGACGCGGTGCAGATGATCGACGTGCGCGACCTCGCCCGCTGGCTGGTGGAGGCTGCGGAGCGCGGGCTGCGCGGCACGTTCGACGCCACCGGGCCGCCGACGACGCGTGGGGAGATGCTGGCGGCCGTGGCCGCCGGCGTCGAGGCCGACCCGGACCTGATCTGGGTGCCGCAGGAGTTCCTGCTCGAGCACGACGTCGAGCCGTGGATGGGCGACCGTTCGCTGCCGCTGTGGGTGCCGCTCCCGGAGTACGCCGGGCACATGACCCGCGACGTGACCGCGACCGTCGACGCCGGTCTCGTCGTACGCCCGCTGGAGGAGACCGCCCGCGACACCCTCGCCTGGTTGCGGGACGACCCGGACGCCACCGTGACCGGGCTGACCGCCGAGGAGCACCGCGAGCTACTGCACCGCTGGTACAGGGTTGATCTGAAGTTAACTTGAAGTCATAACGTCCTCTCGTGTCCGCCGACCCCGGCGGCCGACCGAAGCCCCCGGAGGTGGCGCGATGGACATGGAGGTCACCGCGTGGATGTCGCTGTACCACGCGATGAACGCGCAGGACGACCGTCGCCCGTTCTCGAGGGCCACCCTGCGCCGGATCGGCCGGTTCGCGCAGCCGCACCGGCGGCGGCTCACCGGGTTCCTGGTGCTGAGCGTGGTCACGGCGGCGCTGGCGGTGGCGACTCCGGTGCTGGCCGGCCGGGTGGTCGACGCGATCGTCGACGGTTCGTCGGTCGACGTCGTGCTGCAGCTGTCGGCCGTGATCGCCGTGATCGCCGTGCTGGAGGCCGCGCTGGGGCTGCTCACCCGGTGGCTGTCGGCGAACATCGGTGAAGGGCTGATCCTCGACCTGCGCACGGCCGTGTTCGACCACGTGCAGCGGATGCCGATCGCGTTCTTCACCCGCACGCGCACCGGCGCGCTGGTCAGCCGGCTCAACAATGACGTGATCGGCGCGCAGCGCGCGTTCAGCGACACGCTGTCCGGAGTCGTCAGCAACCTCGTGACGCTGGTGCTGACCCTTGTGGTCATGCTCGGCATCTCCTGGCAGGTCACGCTGCTCGCCTTGCTGCTGCTGCCGATCTTCGTGCTCCCGGCTCGCCGGATGGGCACGCGGCTCGCCCGGCTGGAGCGGGAGGCGGCCAACCACAACGCGGTGATGGGCACGCAGATGACCGAGCGGTTCTCCGCACCCGGGGCCACGCTGGTGAAGCTGTTCGGGCGACCGGCGCGCGAGTCGGCGGAGTTCGCCGTGCGCGCGGGGCGCGTGCGCGACATCGGCGTACGCACGGCGATGGTGCAGTGGGTGTTCGTGACCGCGCTGACGCTGGTCTCCTCGCTCGCCCTGGCCGTGGTCTACGCCCTGGGCGGCTTCTACGCGCTACGCGGCCAGCTGGACGCCGGAGCGGTCGTCGCGCTCGCGCTGCTGCTCACCCGGCTGTACGCACCACTCACCGCGTTGGCGAGCGCCCGCGTCGAGGTGATGAGCGCGCTGGTGAGCTTCGAGCGGGTCTTCGAGGTCCTCGACCTCGAGCCGCTGATCGCGGAGAAGGCCGACGCGCGCGACGTCCCGGACGGGCCGGCCTCGGTGGAGCTCGACCGGGTCTCCTTCGGTTACCCCTCGGCCGACAAGGTCTCGCTGGCGTCGCTGGAGGAGGTCGCGGTGCTCGACACCCGCGGCGGGGTGGAGATCCTGCACGAGGTGTCCTTCCGCGCCGAACCCGGCCAGATGGTCGCGCTCGTGGGCTCCTCGGGTGCGGGCAAGTCCACGATCGCGCAGCTGGTGGCGCGGTTGTACGACGTCGAGGGCGGAGCAGTACGGCTGGGCGGTGTGGACGTACGCGACCTGACGGCCGCGTCGATCCGCCAGACCCTCGGGATGGTCACCCAGGACGGCCACCTGTTCCACGAGTCCGTGCGCGACAACCTCCTCCTCGCCGACCCGGACGCGAGCGAGGTCGACCTGTGGCACGCGCTTCGTCGCTCCCGGCTCGACGAGCTCATCGCCTCGCTGCCCGACGGCCTGGACACCGTCGTCGGTGAGCGCGGCTACCGCCTCTCCGGCGGTGAGCGGCAGCGGCTCACGATCGCGCGCCTGCTGCTGGCCCGCCCGCGGGTGGTCATCCTCGACGAGGCGACCGCGCATCTCGACTCCACCTCGGAGGCTGCCGTGCAGGCGGCGCTGAGCGAGGCGCTCGCCGGTCGCACGGCGGTCGTGATCGCACACCGGCTCTCGACCGTGCGCGCGGCCGACCTGATCCTGGTCGTCGAGGACGGGCGCATCGTCGAGCGCGGGCGGCACGCCGAGCTGCTTGCGGCCGGTGGGCGCTACCAGGAGCTGTACCGCACCCAGTTCGACCAGCAGACCGGTGGCACCACCGCGGCGCCACCGGACGAGCGGCCCGACGAGCAGGTGGTGCCGGCAGGCTAGGGGCGTCCGCGGCGGGCGAACTCGGCTGCGATGTCGTGGTCGGCGTAACCCAGCATCAGGAGCACGGTCAGCAGCAACCGGGCCTTGCGGGGGTCGAGCCACCCGGCCATGACCGCGCCCCGGCGCAGCAGGTCGCTCTCCGAGCCCGGGAAGCCGTACGTCGACGCCAGCGTGCTGCCGGTTCCGGTCCGGGAGGCCACCACGACCGGGACCTGGCGTACGGCCTCCGACACCACCTCGGCGGCGATGGCGGAGACGTGGCCGACGCCGAACGCTCCGAGCACCACCCCGTCGTAGGCCGCGTCCAGCACCAGCCGTAGCAGTCCGCCGTCGTCGCCGAGGTACGACTCGAGCAGCGCGACCCGGGCCTCGGCCTCGGCCGCGGGCGCCGGGAGGGGCTCCGCCCGGTCCGTACGCCCGGTCAGCACCAGGTCGCCCTCGACGAGGCGCCCGAGCGGACCGGTACCGGGCGAGGCGAACGCGTGCACCGCGGTGGCGTCGGTCTTGCGGACGCGGGCGGCGGCATGCACCTCGTCGTTGAGCACCACGACCGCTCCGATGCCCGCGGCCACCGGCGCGGCGGCGGTGGCGACGGAGGCCAGCAGGTTGGCCGGTCCGTCCGCGCCGGCCTGCTGCGGCGAGCGCATCGCACCGGTGAGCACCAGCGGCTGCGGCCGGTCCCAGAACAGGTCGAGCAGGTACGCCGTCTCCTCGAGCGTGTCGGTGCCCTGCACCAGCACAGCACCGACGGCACCGGAGTCGACCTCCTCTCGTGCCCACCGCAACGCGTCGAGCAGGTCGGGGAACGTGAGCGACGCGCCCGGCACGGTCCGCAGGGTGGTCGCGCGCACCTGCGCGACCGCGTCGAGACCGGGCACGGCCGCCATCAGGTCGTCGGCGCGCAGTCCGGGCACCACCCCGGCCTCGCCGGGGCGCGACGTCATCGTGATCGTGCCCCCGAGCGAGCCCACCGCGACCTCCGGCATGGCCGCGACTCTAGTGCCCCGGCCCTAGCGGGGCAGCCAGCCGGTGTCGGTGGAGACCGTGACCAGACGCTGGGTCGCACGCGTCAGTACGACGTAAAGGGTGCGCATGCCGGTGGTCGACTCCGTCGCGATCTCACCGGGCTGCACCACCACGATCGCGTCGAACTCCAGGCCCTTGGTGTCGAGCGGCTCGAGCACGCGCACCCGCGGGTCGGTCTCGTCGGCCAGCCACCCGTCGACCTCGGCGTGCCGGGCCACCGGTGCGACGACACCGATCGTGCCCTCGACCTCGGCCAGCAGCCGGGCAACCTCGGTGCGGGTGGTGTCGGCGAGCTCGGCCGCCTCCACGTACCGGTGCAGCGGGTCGACGCCGGTGCGGCGCACAGCCTCGGGCAGGTCCGGGTCGGGTACGGCGGCGCGGGCCACCTGAGCGGCGAGGTCGTAGATCTCCGCGGAGTTGCGGTAGTTGGTCGACAGCCGGAACCGGTGCTGGTCCTTGTCGCGCAGCGCCTCGGCGCGGGCCCGTTCGGCCTCGTCGGCGTCGGGCCAGGCCGACTGCGCCGGGTCGCCGACGATCGTCCAGCTGGCGTAGCGACCACGGCGGCCGAGCATCCGCCACTGCATAGGCGAGAGGTCCTGTGCCTCGTCGACCAGCACGTGCGCATGCGCGTCGTCCTCGGTGCGCTGCGTGGTACGCGGCCGGCCCGGGGCGCGGTCGTCGGCGGTGGTGACCTCGCGCACGGTCTCGTCGTGCAGCTCGACGGTGGGGTCGTAGTTCTCCTCGCGCTCGACCTGGTCGCCGAGCAGGTAGCGAAGCTCGTCGACGAGCGGGATGTCCTCGACCGACGGCGTACCGGCGCGCCAGGACGCGAGCAGCAGGTCGACCTCGTGGTCGCTGAGCACGCCCTGGGCGTACTGGCTCAGCCGGTCGCGGTCGTGCAGCCAGCGCCACACGTCGACCGCGTCGAGGGCCGGCCACCAGGCGTCGGCGAACGCGCGGAACGCGTCGCTGTTGCCGACCGCGTCGTCGAACTCCTCCCTGCCGCGGGCGCGTGCGCGCTCGCCGGAGACCTTGCGCCACAGGACGTCGAGCAGCGCGGCGGGCACGCGTTCGACGGCGCGGTTGCGGCGCTGCGCGCCGAGCAGCTGCCGCCGCAGGTCGCGCAGCTCACGCTCGTCGAGCGTCAGCACGTCGTCGCGGTAGAAGTGGCGGTACTGCGTCGGCGCGCCCGGCATGCCGTCGCGGGACGCGCGGCGCAGCGGGGTCAGCATGCGACTCGAGCCCTTGACCGCCGCTGCCCGCGACTCGTCGTGCCGGACGGCGTGCACGCCGTCCACGATCTCGCCCATCGACCGCAGGGTCACGGCCGTCTCGCCGAGGCTGGGCAGCACCCGCCCGATGTAGCGCATGAAGACGTCGGAGGGCCCGACGACGAGCACGCCGCCGCCCTCGAACCGACGCCGGTCGGTGTAGAGCAGGAACGCCGCGCGGTGCAGGGCCACCACGGTCTTGCCGGTGCCGGGACCGCCGCCGATCACGGTCACGCCGCGCGAGGGCGAGCGGATCGCGTCGTCCTGCTCCTTCTGGATCGTTGCGACGACCGAGTGCATCGACGCGTCGCGGGCGCGCTGCAGCTCGGCCATCAGCGCGCCCTCGCCGACGACCACCATCTCCTCAGGTGCGGCCTCGGCGTCGAGCAGGTCGTCCTCGATGCTGACGACCCGCGAGGCCTGGCTGCGCAGCACCCGGCGGCGTACGACGTCCATGGGGTCCTGCGCGGTGGCCTGGTAGAAGACCCCGGCCGCGGGGGCGCGCCAGTCAACCAGCATCACCTCACGGTCCTCGTCGCGTACGCCGATGCGGCCGATGTAGCGCGCCTCGCCGTCACGCAGGTCGAGCCGGCCGAACACCAGGCCCTCGTGGGCTGCGTCCAGCATGGCCAGCCGACGGGCGGCGTGGTGCACCATCGCGTCACGCTCGACCAGGCCGCCCTCGTTGCCGAGCCGGCCGCGTGCGTAGCCGTCGGCGGCCACCGCACGGGCGGTGTCGGCCGCGGCCTCCAGCCGACCGTAGACCTGGTCGACGAACTCCTGCTCGTGCTCCAGCTCGTGCTGTTCTGCAGACACCCCGCGCTCCCTCTCCCCGCAGAAGAACCGAACAGACAACTCTACTGCGTCGGTCAGCCGGAGACACGCCCAGACCCCCCAGGCGGGGGCAGTTCTACCTCGACCGCTTCTCGAGGAACGCGCGCATCGCCTCGCGGGCCTCGTCGGAGCCGAAGAGCCGGGCCGACATCGCGGCCAGGTCGTCACCGTGCTCGTCGATGTCGGCGAGGACGGGGGCGTTGAGGAGGTTCTTGGTCTCGCTGAGCCCCTGGCTGGTCGCCTGGGACAGCGATTCCAGCACCGACCCGACCGCGGACTCGAGGTCGTCGGCCGGTACGGCCTGCGTGACCAGCCCGATCCGCGCGGCCTCGGCACCGTCGAAGGTCTCACCGGAGAGGAACAACAGCGACGTCGCCCGGTCGGTCATCCGGCGCACGGTGGTGAGCGAGATCGCCGCGGGCGCGAGCCCGAGCCGGGCCTCGGTGAACGCGAACGTCGCCTCCTGCGCCGCGACGACCACGTCGCAGGCACCGACGATGCCGATGCCGCCCGCGCGCACCGGCCCGGCGAGCACGCAGACAACCGGCTTGGGATGGGCGACGATCCGCCGCAGCAGCGAGATCAGCGTCCGGGACCCCTGCTGCATGCCGATGTCGGCTGCCTCGGACATGTCGGCGCCGGAGCAGAACACCCGGCCGGACGAGCGCAGGACGACGACTTTCGCCTTGTCGTCCGCCGCACTGTCGTCGAGTGCCTGGGTCAGCTCGCCGACCAGCGCCGCCGAGAGGGCGTTGCGGTTGTGCGGCGAGTCGAGCGTGATCGTGGCGACGCCGTCGGACACCTCGAGCCGGACCAGCTCGGACACCGGCACACTCCTCTCGTCGGATCGACGCATCCTAGTCCCGGCCACATTTCGCGCCGCAAGGATCCGTCAGCGGAGAGGAGTCCCTGCAGAAGCGCGCGGACTGTCGTCGGCCTACTACGCCTCAGTAGGACTTGGGGAGACCCAGCGTGTGCTGCGCGACGAAGTTCAGCACCATCTCGCGCGACACCGGTGCGATCCGGCCGACGCGGGTCGCGACCAGCATCGACCCCAGGCCGAACTCGGCGGCCACACCGTTGCCGCCGAGCGTCTGCACCGCCCGGTCGACCGCGTCGCACGCGGCCTCGGCGGCGGCGTACTTGGCCATGTTGGCGGCCTCGCCGGCTGCCGCGTCGTCGCCCGCGTCGTACAGTGCGGCCGCCTTCTGCGTCATCAGCCGGGCCAGCTCGACCTCGATCTTCGACTGCGCCAGCGGGTGCGCAATCGCCTGGTGGGAGCCGATCGGGGCGTCGAAGACACTGCGCTGCTTGGCGTACTCCGTCGCCCGCTGCAGCGCGTGCCGCGCGAGGCCGGTGGAGAACGACGCGGCCATGATCCGCTCCGGGTTCAGCCCGGCGAACAGCTGCAGCAGCCCGGCGTCCTCGTCACCGACGAGCGAGTCGCCGGGCAGCCGGACGTCGTCGAAGAACAGCGTGAACTGCCGTTCCGGCGAGACCAGCTCCATCTCGATCGGCCGCCACTCGAAGCCCGGCGCATCGGTGGGCACGATGAACAACGCCGGCTTGAGCCGGCCCGTCCGTGCGTCCTCCATGCGTCCGACGACGAGTACCGCGTCGGCCTCGTCGACACCGGAGATGAACGTCTTCTGCCCGTTCAGGACCCAGCCGTCGGCGTCGCGGCGGGCGGTGGTCGTGATCCGGTGCGCGTTGGACCCCGCGTCGGGCTCGGTGATCGAGAACGCCATCGTCGTGGTGCCGTCGGCGAAGCCGGGCAGCCACCGCTCGCACTGCTCGGTGGTGCCGAAGCGGGCGATCACGGTGGCGCAGATCGCCGGCGAGACCACCATCATCAGCAGCGGGCAGCCCGCGGCCGCGAGCTCCTCGCACACCGCGGCGAGGTCGCCGACCCCGCCGCCGCCACCGCCGTACGCCACCGGCACCGCGACGCCAAGGTAGCCGTTCTTGCCGATCGCGGCCCACAGCTCGGTGGTGTGCTCCCCCGACCTCGCGCAGCGCAGGAAGTAGTCGCGTCCGAAGCTGCCGGCGATGTCGGCCACAGCGCGCCGCAGCGCCTGCCGCTCGGCGCTCTCCACGAACGCGATCTCACTGCTCATCGGTTGTCCCCTTCCGCTATGACCACGACCAGAACCGCGCCGGCGTCGACCTGCTGTCCGGGCCCGACCGGCAGCGTCGCGACGACGCCGGACTCGTGCGCCCGCACGGTGTGCTGCATCTTCATCGCCTCGAGGACGAGGATCGGCTGACCGGCCTCGACCCGATCTCCCTCCGCGACCGCGACCGACACCACCGACGCCGGCATCGGGGCCAGCAGCGACCCCGGGTCGACCTGGTCCTCGGGAGCGGGGAACCGCGGCACCCGCCGCAGGTCGGCATGGGTGTGCGCCTCGTCGACCGCGACGAGGCCGTCGGCGTAGGTCGCCACCTCGTAGCGCCGGTCGACCCCGTCCACGCGCAGCCGCACCAGATCCGGACTCGTCACCACCACCTCGACGCCCGGGAGGTCAGCGGCCACCAGCGTCCCGTGCTCGGCGCGGTAGCGAGCCTCGATCTCGTCTCCCCGGTGCAGGTAGCGCTTCGCCTGTGGTTGCGAAGGCACGTTGCGCCAGGCGGGCGGTGACCCGCCGACGCGCCGGCGTTCGGCGTCGGCGAGGGCGGCCGCGAGCGCCGCGGTGCGGAGCCACTCGTGTGACGGGGTGGCTCCGACCCTGCGCACGGTGTCGGGTGTCAGGTACGCCGTGGTGGCGCGGCCGGCGAGGAACTCGGGGTCGCGCAGGATCCCGACGAGCAGGTCGCGGTTGGTCGTCAGCCCGTGGATCCGTGCTCCCGCCAGCGCACCGGCCAGCCGGCGCGCGGCCGCCGCGCGCGTCGGCGCCCACGCGACCGCCTTGGCGAGCATCGGGTCGTAGTGCGGGCTGACCACGCTCCCGGGCTCCCCGCTGTGGACGCCGGTGTCCAGGCCGCTGTCGAGACGCAGCCCGTACGACGCAGGTGCGGCGAAGGTCGCGTCGACGTCGGGAACGTCGAAACGGTGCAGCGTCCCGCTCTGGGCCAGCCATCCGTCCGCGGGGTCCTCGGCATACAGCCGCGCCTCGATCGCGTGCCCGCGCGGCAGCGGCGGCTCCGCCGGCAGAGCCGCACCCTCGGCGACAGCGATCTGCTGCGCGACCAGGTCGACGCCGAACACGCACTCGGTGACCGGGTGCTCGACCTGCAGGCGGGTGTTCATCTCCAGGAAGTGGAACCTGGCGCGCCCATCACCGGTTGTCGTGTCATCGACAAGAAACTCGATGGTTCCCGCGCCGACGTACCCTACGGCCTTGGCTGCCGACTCAGCCGCCGCGGCCAGCTCCGCGCGCAGGGCGGCGTCGACGGCAGGCGAAGGCGACTCCTCGAGCACCTTCTGGTGCCGGCGCTGCACGGAGCAGTCGCGTTCGCCGAGCACCCAGACGTTGCCGTGCGTGTCTGCCAGCACCTGCATCTCGACGTGCCGGCCGTGCTCGACGTACGGCTCACAGAACACGGCCGGGTCGCCGAACGCCGAGGCGGCCTCAGCGGTCGCCTCGGCCACCTGCTCCGCCAGCGTGTCGAGGTCGCGCACGACACGCATGCCCCGGCCACCACCACCGGCCGACGCCTTCACCAGCACCGGGAGCCGGTCGGCGGTGAGGACGGCCGGGTCGAGCTCGGCGAGCACCGGCACGCCGGCGTCGACCATCAGCTGCTTGGCCGTGATCTTCGACCCCATCGACGCGATCGACGACGGCGGCGGACCGACCCATGTCAGGCCCGCGTCGAGCACGGCCCGGGCGAAGTCCGCGTTCTCGGACAGGAAGCCGTAGCCGGGGTGTACCGCGTCGGCACCGGCTCGGCGGGCCGCCTCCACGACGGCGTCGCAGCGCAGGTAGGTCTCCACCGGGGACACACCGGGGAGGCGGACCGCGGCGTCGGCCTCGCGCACGTGCGCCGCGTCGGCGTCCGCGTCGGAGAACACCGCGACCGTCTCGATCCCAAGGTCGCGACAGGTTCGGAAGACACGCCGAGCTACCTCGCCGCGGTTGGTCACCAGCAGCCGGCTGATCATCGTGTGTGCCATCGGGCCCTCACATCCGGAAGACGCCGAACCGGTCGGTGCCCTCGACCGGCGCGTTGTGGATCACGGACAGGCAGAACCCGAGCACGGTGCGGGTCTCACGTGGGTCGATCACGCCGTCGTCGTAGACCATCCCCGACATCGCGAACGCCAGCGACTGCTCCTCCACCTGCTGCTCGACGTAGGCGCGCATCTGCGCGTCGCCCTCCTCGTCGTACTCCGTGCCCTTGGCCTCGGCCGACTGGCGGGCGACGATCGAGAGCACGCCGGCGAGCTGCTGCGGGCCCATCACGGCGGACTTGGCGTTGGGCCAGGTGAACAGGAAGCGCGGGTCGTAGGCCCGGCCGCACATTCCGTAGTTGCCGGCGCCGTACGACGCGCCCATGATCACCGACAGGTGCGGCACGGTGGAGTTGGAGACCGCGTTGATCATCAGCGCTCCGTGCTTGATGATGCCGCCCTGCTCGTACTCCTCGCCGACCATGTAGCCGGTGGTGTTGTGCAGGAACAGCAACGGCGTGTCGGTCTGGTTGGCCAGCTGGATGAACTGCGCGGCCTTCTGCGACTCCTCGCTGAACAGCACGCCGCGCGCGTTGGCGAGGATGCCGATCGGATAGCCGTGCAGCTGCGCCCAGCCGGTCACCAGGCTGCTGCCGTACAGCGGTTTGAACTCGTCGAGCTCCGACCCGTCGACGATGCGCGCGATGACGTCGCGTGGGTTGAACGGCACCTTGAGATCGGTCGGCACGATGTCGAGCAGGTCGTCGGCGTCGTGCACCGGCTCGGAGTACGTCGCCGCCGGCGCGGGCCCCTGCCTGCGCCAGTTGAGCCGGGCCACGATGCGGCGTCCGATGCGCAGGGCGTCCTGCTCGTCCCGCGCGAGGTAGTCGGCCAGCCCGGACGTGCGCGCGTGCATGTCGGCGCCGCCGAGAGACTCGTCGTCGGACTCCTCGCCGGTGGCCATCTTGACCAGCGGCGGTCCGCCGAGGAAGACCTTCGCCTGGTCCTTGACCATCACGACGTAGTCGCTCATGCCCGGCACATACGCCCCACCGGCGGTGGAGTTGCCGAACACCAGCGCGATCGTCGGTGTTCGCGCGGCACTGGCGCGGGTGAGGTTGCGGAACATCGCTCCACCCGGGATGAAGATCTCCTTCTGCGTGGGCAGATCCGCACCGCCGGACTCGACCAGGTTGATCGTGGGCAGCCGGTTCTCGGCCGCGACCTGGGCTGCCCGTGCGCACTTCTTCAGCGTCCACGGGTTGCTCGCACCACCGCGCACCGTCGGGTCGTTCGCGACAATCATGCACTCGACGCCCTCGACGACGCCGATGCCGGTGACCACGCTCGCGCCGACGGCGAAGTCGCTGCCCCATCCGGCCAGTGCGCACAGCTCGAGAAACGGCGCGTCCTCGTCGACCAGGAGCTCGATGCGCTCGCGCGCGAGCAGCTTGCCCCGTCGGTGATGGCGCTCGACGTACTTCTCGCCGCCGCCGGCGATCGCCTTGGCGTGCTCGGCCGCCAGCGCGTCGAGCTGCGCCAGCATGGCCTCCCGGTTCGGCGTCTCCGCCGTGGTCTCGGTCATGACGTGAACCCCAGCAGCTTCGCGGACAGGTCGGTGAGGACCTCGGTGGCGCCGCCGCCGATGCCCAGGATGCGCGCGTCGCGGTAATGCCGTTCGACCTCGCTCTCGCGCATGTAACCCGCGCCGCCGTGCAGCTGCACCGCGCGGTCGACGACGTGGTCGCAGGCCTCGACCGCGGTGTTCTTGGCCAGGCACGCCTCCACGACCGGCCGCTCCCCGGCCGCGTAGCGGCGGGCCACCTCGCGGGTGTAGATGCGCGCGACGTCGATGCGGCGGTGCATCTCCACCAGCTGGTGCTGCACGACCTGGCGACCGACCAGCGCGCGGCCGAACGTCTCGCGCCGGCGTACGTAGTCGAGCGTCAGGTCGAGACTGCGCTGCGCGATGCCGTACGCGTGCACCGCGAGCCCGAGCCGCTCGGCGACGAACTGCTGCATCAGCAACGCGAACCCGGCGTTCTCCTCGCCGACCAGGTTGGTAGCCGGGACACGACAGTCGTCGAACGACAGCTCCGCGGTGTCCGAGCAGAGCCAGCCCATCGTGTCGAGTCGCCGACCGACCGAGAAGCCGGGTGTGCCCGACTCCACGACCAGCAGCGAGATGCCCGCGCGCCCGGGGCCGCCGGTGCGTACGGCCGTCGTGACGAAGTCCGCTCGGGCCCCCGACGTGATGAACGTCTTCGCGCCGTCGACCACGTAGTGCTCGCCGTCGCGCCGTGCCCGGGTGCGGATCGCGGCCACGTCCGAACCGCCGCCGGGCTCGGTGACCGCGAGCGAGCCGACCAGCTCACCGGCCAGCGTCGGTCGCACGAACCGGTCGACCAGCGACGGGTCGCCGACGTCGACCATGTGCGGCACCGCGATCCCGGACGTGAACAGCGCCGCCAGCAGCCCCGAGGACGCACCCGCCTCGCAGAACGCCTCGGTCATCGCGACGACGTCGGTGTAGTCACCGCCCGCGCCGCCGACCTCCTCGGGAAAGCCGACACCGAGCACCCCGAGCTTCGCGGCGGCGGCGTGCAGGTCGCGCGGGACCTCGCCCGCACGCTCCCACGCGTCAAGATGTGGCACGACCTCGCGCTCGGTGAACCGACGCACGGTGTCCCGCAGCGCAACCTGATGGCCGGTCATGGCAAGACAACCTCCGGGATGTCCGCCCACCGCGCCCGGAACCACTCGCCGAGCGCCTTGGCCTGCGGGTCGAAGCGCGTGGATGCGGCGACGCCGTCGCCGAGCAGACCCTCGATGACGACGTTGACCGCACGCAGGTTCGGCAGCGGATGGACGGTGACCGGGAGGTCGGCGGCCTCGGGCAGCAGCGCGCGCACCCGGTCGGCGGTCACGAAGTGCGCCAGCCAGCGCCACGCCTGCTCGCCTGCGTCGTCCCCGGCGCCGGCGCGCACCCACAGCCCGAGGTTGGCGTCGCCGCCCTTGTCGCCGCTGCGTGCACCGACCACGCGGCCGAGCGGAGCCCGCCGGGTCGGGCCAGCGGGCAGCGCCTCGGGCAGCGCCGGGGCCTCGACCGCGGACAGCGACTCGGTGCGCTTCGGCGGGTCGACGACGACCCGAGCACCGTCGGGAAGCACGGCGACGTGCTCGACCGCGTCCTGGTCGACGTACGCCGCCGAGAACACCCCAAACGGCGAGGCGTCGCCAGGCAGCCCGGTCAGGTGGAAGCCGGGGTACGACCCGAGCGCGAGCTCCACCACCGCCCGGGAGAACCGCCGACCCACCGACTCGGCGTCGGAGCCCTTCACGTGACAGCGCAGCAACGCGCTCGCCGTCTCCTCGGTGTCCGCGTCGTCATGGTCGGTGCGCGCCAGTGTCCACTCCGGCTCGAGGTCGGGCAGTGCCGACGACAGGTGGGCGCGCACCCGGGCCGCCTTGGCCTCGATGTCGAGCCCGGTGAGCACGAGCTCGGCCTGGTTGCGGAACCCACCGAGGTAGTTGAGACCCACCTTCAGCGTGGGCGGGGGCGGCTCGCCACGCACGCCGCTGATCCGCACACGGTCGGCGCCGTCCGGCGACAGCGTGATCGTGTCGAACCGGGCCACCACGTCGGGCCCGGCATAGCGGGGCCCGGCGATCTCGTACAGCAGCTGGGCGGTGACGGTGCCGGGCGAGACCAGGCCACCGGAGCCCGGGTGCTTGGTGACGACGCTGACGCCGTCGGCACCGATCTCGGCCAGCGGGAATCCCGGCATCTCGTCACCGACCTCGTCGAGGAAGCAGTAGTTGCCCCCGGTCGCGTGCGTACCGCACTCGAGCACGTGGCCGGCCACCGTGGCCCCGGCCAGCGCGTCGTAGTCCTCGCGCCCCCACCCGAAGTGCGCCGCCGCGGCGCCGACCACCAGAGAGGCGTCGGTGACCCGGCCGGCGACCACGACCTCCGCACCGGCCTGCAGCGCGGCGGCGATGCCCCAGCAGCCGAGGTACGCGTTCGCGGTGAGCGGGTCGCCCAGCACCGGGTCGGACAGTCCCAGCTCGCCGGCGCGTGTCCGGAGGTCGTCGCCCTCGACCCGGGCGACCCGCGCCTGCGGGTCCAGGTCCCGCAGGGCGGTGGCCAGCCCGGCCGGGTTCAGCCCTCCGGCGTTGACCACGACCGCGACCCCGCGCTGCCGGGCCAGCGCGAGGTCGGTGCGCATCTGCGTCAGGAACGTCCGGGCGTAGCCGAGGGACGGGTCCTTGAGCTGGTCGCGCCCGAGGATCAGCATCGTCAGCTCGGCGAGGTAGTCGCCGGTGAGCACGTCGAGCTCACCGCCCTCGAGCATCTCCCGGACGGCCGAGAGGCGGTCGCCGTAGAAGCCGCTGGCGTTGCCGACGCGCAGAACCGGGTTCATGTCTTCGCCCTCGGTGCACGCCCGGCTCCCGGCGGGCCCGCGAACGCCTGCGCGATCGTCAGCCAGTCCTCGGCGTCGGCACCGACCGCCACCAACGCCAGGTCGTCAGCATGCCGCCGCTGGGTGACCAGCAGGCAGAAGTCGAGCGCGGGACCGAGGACCCGCTGGTCGGCGTCGTCGGGCCCCCAGGTCCACAGCTCGCCGTCCGGTCCGGTCAGCTCGACCCGGACCGGCGCCTCCGGCGGGTCGAGCTCGCGCACCTGGTAGGCGAAGCCGCGGGTGCGTACGCCCAGGTGGGCGACGTGCCGAAGCCGCGGGGTGGGCTCCGGGTCCAGGCCGAGGGCGTCGGCGACGTCGAGACCGTGCGCCCAGGTCTCCATCAGCCGGGCGGTGGCCATCGAGGCGGCCGACATCGGCGGTCCGAACCAGGCGATCCGCGCGCCGTCGGGAAGGTCGCGCAGATGCCGGTCGAGCTCGGCCCGGCCGCGGCGCCAGCGGGCGAGCAACGCCGCGGGCTCGTCTTGTGCCCCCTCCTCGGCGCCCTCGTCCACGTAGCCGTACGGGTCCTGCGCGGCGTTGCGCAGCAAGTCGGCGAACGCGTCCGGCTCGCCGATCGCGAGCCGCGCGGCCTCGTCGGTCCACGCCAGGTGGGCGACCTGGTGCGCAACCGTCCAGCCGGGAGCCGGCGTGGGGGTACGCCACTGCTCCGCGTCGAGGCCGGCCACCATCGCCTCGACCTCGGCGCTCTCGGCGGCCAGGTCGTCGACCACCTGCGTGCGTACGTCGCTCACTCGTCCTCCAGGTCTGCCAGCGCCCGGTCCAGCGTTGTCGCCCACCGGTCGAGGATCCGGTGCCGGCGGGCGCCGTCGTCGGTCAGCGTGTTGGCCAGCCCGAGGCCACGCACCAGGTCGAGCGTCGCCTGCACGAGCTCACGCGAACCGGGCCGCGACTCGTCGACCCCGAGCAGCTCCACCGTCTGCCGGTGGGTGTCGCGACCTATGCGCTGCTCCAAGGGTGCGACCGCGCGGTGCAGCTGGTCGTCGGTACGTGCGGCGACCCACAGCTCGAGCGCGGCCACGAACAGCGGGCTGGTGAAGTGCTCGGCGAGCAGGTCGAGCACCGCGCGGGTACGCCGACGGCCGCGCGGTAACGTCGCGGCCCGCTCGAACAGCTGCTCGCTGCGTCGCGCGCCCATGTGCTCGACCGCGGCCACGACCAGGTCGGTCTTGGTCGGGAAGTGGTGCAGCTGTGCGCCGCGGGACACCCCTGCCCGACGGGACACGACCGTCGTGGAGGTGCCCGACCAGCCGCGTTCGACCAGGCACTCGATCGTCGCCTCCAGCAGCCGCTGCCGCATCGCGCGACTGCGCTGCTCCTGGGGGACGCGGGCAACCGTGGGCTGGGACACGAGGCCAGCATGAGCGTGTTCAAACAAACAGTCAAGACTGCTTGTTTGTCTCCCGCACGCTGTGGGTCGTGGCCACGTCGTCGACGACGTCGACGATGTTGCGCAGGTTGGTGAGCAGGGCGCCGTACAGCGGCCAGTGCGTCTCGGCGAGGTCCCCGATGGACAGGTCACGGGAGAGGGCGTCGATCCGCTCGCGCAGCTGGCTCATGTCGGACTCGGGCGAGCGGACGCGCCTCCCGACCGCGTCGAGCAGGTCCACCCACGGCTCGCGGAAGCCGTGGTCCCAGGCGTGCTCGGCGAAGGTCGACTCCCGGATCGTGCGCGCCATGCTGCGGGTCTCCGCGATCCCGTCCTCGAGGCGGTAGAGCACCTCCTCATAGGACAGCTCGCCTCGCTGCATGACGGCGGCGCGCCGCCGCGGGTTGAGCCGCGTGCTCTCCCGGGCGTACCCGACGGTCTCCCAGGCATGGTCGAGCTCGCGGTCGAGACGGCGCGTCTGGTCGATCCAGTCGGCCACCGACTCGTCGCTGTCGCGGCGGCGTACCGACTCGGCCATGCCGCAGAGCAGACTGCCCAGCCGGTCGTCGATGACGTCGACGTGCTGCGCAGCGCTGCGGTGGGTGAGCGGCGGGAGCACCAGCAGGTTCACCAGCACGCCCACCCCGATCCCGAGCACCGTGGCGAGGATGCGGTCACCGAGCATCTGCTCCTGCTGCCCGTAGCCGGTGGTCAGCACGAACACCGCGGTGGTCGCGATCGTCATGCCCTCGTCGCGCAGCGGCCACACCCTGGCCAGCAGCAGGGCACACACCAGCGCGAGGAACAGGCTGAGCCCGTTGATGCCGAGCAGCTCGGCCAGCACGAACGACAACAAGACACCGAGCACCGTCGAGCCCACCTGTTGCGCGCCGCGCGACACGCTGCGGTAGACGGTCGCGTGCACGGTGAGCAGCGCCGACCACGGCGCCAGGAACGGCTGCGACAGGTCGAGGACCTGGACCGCCAGCAGCCACGCGACGACGGCGGCGCCCGCGGCCTTGACGACCAGCAGCAGGTCCGCCTGGACCACCGGGTCGCGCAGCCGGCCGGGTGCGGCCGCCGCGGCCGCGGCGATCGACTTCGCATTCGGTGACATGGGCTACAGCATGTACCCCGGCATCTCGGGTACACCGGGCGGTAATGCCGGACGCGACGACTCCCGACGAACCGCAGCAGGACGGGCCGCAGCAGGACGGGCCGCAGCAGGACGGGCACGAGACCAGGCGCCTGTGGAGCCGCCGGGCCGGTGCCCTCGCGCTGGCCGCCGTGCTCGGCCTGGCCGGGGCCTGGCTGGGCGTGCTGCTCGGCGGCACCGAGCGGACCGCGGTCGGTCCGTTCGCCACCACGATGGCGCTGCGACCCACCACGACCGGCGGAACGACGGTGGCTATGCCGCCGCTGGGCGACCTCATGCTCGACACCCACGACGCGCCGATGCGGCTGAAGGTCCAGGTCCAGGGCATCGACGCGGTCAAGGCCCGCAAGATCGCCCACAACCCCGCCCGGCTCGCCGGGCTGGAGGAGCGCGCGGTCGCCGAGATCCGTTCGGGTGTGATCGACCTATTCGTGCGGACGGCGATCGCCGCCGTTCTCGGTGCCGCCGGGGTCGCGCTGCTCGTCGTGCGCCGGGTGCGCGCCGCCGCGGTCGCCGCGGTCGTTGCGCTCGGCGCGACCGGTGCCGGCTACTACGCGGCGTGGTCGACCTGGAACCCCACGGCGATCCAGGAGCCCCGGTTCAGCGGGCTGCTGAGCAGCGCCCCGGCCGTCGTGGGCAACGCGCGCGACATCGTGCAGGACTTCGACAAGTACCGCCAGCAGCTGGCCCGGCTGGTGACCAACGCCAGCCGGCTCTACAGCGCCACCTCGACGCTGCCGGTGATGCAGGAGCAGGAGGACCTGGTACGGGTTTTGCACGTGTCCGACCTGCACATCGCGCCGCAGGCGTGGGACGTCATCGCCAGCGTGGCCCACCAGTACAACGTCGACGTCGTGGTCGACTCCGGAGACATCACCGACCACGGGAGCGCGGCGGAGAACCGCTACCTGGAGGGCGTACGCAGCGTCGGCGCGCCGTACGTCTGGGTGCGCGGCAACCACGACTCGATGACCACACAGCGCGCGATGCAGAAGCTGCCCGGCGTGGTCGTGCTCAACGGCAAGCCGGTGAACGTCGCCGGCATCCGCTTCCTCGGCGCCGGCGACCCGCGGTTCACCCCGGACAACAGCCGGACCGACCTCGCCGAGGACGCGGTCACCGCGCAGGCGCAGGCGCTGGCCGACGTGGCACGTCGCGACGGCAACGTCGACTCGATCGTCTACCACGACCCGGACCCGGCCGCGCTGTTCGACGGCGTGACCAGGACGGTGCTGTCCGGACACCACCACATGCACTACAACGACCGCCTCAGCGAGCGGACCTGGCGGCTCGTGGAGGGCTCGACCGGCGGGTCCGGCCTGCGCGCGCTGGAGCCGGAGGAGCCGGCACCGATCAACCTGTCCGTGCTGTACCTGGACCGCAAGACCGCCGAGCTGCGCGCGTGGGACCACCTGCGGCTCGGTGGCCTCGGGCTCACCTCCGCGGAGATCAACCGCGAGATCGTCGAGCCCGAGCAGGACCCGGTCACCGAGCTGGAGACCCCGACGCCCACCCAGGAGGTGCCGGAGAGCCCGCTGCGACGGCCGACCGTCACCGAAGAGCCGAGCGACGCCGGCGAACCGACCGGCACCGACGAACCGTCATGACCGGCTGAGCACGCGACGGCAGCGGGTGTGGACGCCGGCCCGGGTACGCTCGTCACCGGTGCAGACCCTCACCGACACCCAGCCGGCGTACCCCTCCCCACCGGGGGAGGCGGCGCTGGAGCGTGCCCGCGACCTGCTGGGTCAACCGGGCGTGCTGGTCCTGACCGGTGCGGGCGTGAGCACCGACAGCGGCATCCCCGACTACCGCGGACCCGGCGTACCCCGGCGCACTCCGATGAGCTTCAGCGAGTTCGTGTCCGGGCCGAAGGCGCAGCAGCGGTACTGGGCCCGCAGCCACCTCGGCTGGCAGCGGATGGCCGGGTCGGAGCCGAACGCCGGCCACCAGGCGCTGGCCACGATGGAGCGCCAGGGCCGGGTGTCGGCGGTCATCACGCAGAACGTCGACGGCCTGCACCGGCGGGCCGGCAGCCAGGTCGTGGTCGACCTGCACGGCCGGGTGGCCGACGTGGTCTGCCTGACCTGCCGCGACCGTTCGAGCAGGGTGGCGCTGCACCAGCGACTGGCCGAGCTCAACCCGGGTTTCGGCATCGGAGTCGACGTCGGCACCGCGCCCGACGGCGACGTGGATCTGGAGCAGGTCGGCGGGTTCCGTGTGGCCGGTTGCCGGCACTGCGGCGGCCCGCTGAAGCCCGACGTGGTGTTCTTCGGTGAGAACGTCCCGCGCGAGCGGGTGGACCGCTGTTACGCGCTGGTCGACCGGGCTCGTGCGCTGCTCGTGGCCGGGTCCTCGCTGGCGGTGCTGTCCGGGTTGCGCTTCGTGCGCCACGCGCACCGCGCCGGCACCCCGGTCGTGGTCGTCAACCGCGGCACCACCCGTGGCGACGACCTCGCCACGGTCAAGCTCGACTCCGGGTGCAGCGAGACGCTGGCGTCGCTCGCGTCGCGATGACCCGCGTCGACGCCCACGTGCACGTGGTGAACTTCCAGCAGCACCTCGGTGAGCCGGGCGACCTGATGCGGGCGCTGGACCGGGCCGGCGCCGACCGCGCGGTCGTGTCCGGGCTGGCGGTGAAGAAGAAGTGGGCGAGCACCGAGCCGATGCGGCCGGCCTACTACCTCGACGACAACGCGCCCTGCACGACGTACCCCATGACCGACGAGCTCGTCGCCGACCTGGTCGGGGCGCTGGCGCCGGAGGACCGCGAGCGGGTCGCTCCCCTGGTGTGCGGCCTCGACCCGACCGACCTGTTCGCCGTCGAGCACGTCGAGCTGATGATCCGCCGGCACGACATCTGGCGCGGGGTCGGGGAGCTGCTGCTGCGCCACGACGACCTCACCAACCTGACCTACGGCGAGCCCGCGCGGGCCGGGCATCCCGCGCTCGACCCGGTGCTGGACCTGTGCGCGCAGCGCGACTGGCCGGTGTCGGTGCACCAGGACTCAAGCTCGGCGGGTCGGTGGGACGACTTCGAGTACCTCGGTGAGCTCCGCGAGATGCTCGACCGGCACCCCGCCACCACCGTGGTGTGGTGTCACGCCGGCGCCTCGCGCCGGGTCCAGCCAGGTGCGCACGTGTCGATGGTGCGGGACATGCTGACCACCTACCGCAGGCTGCACGTCGACCTGTCGTGGGCGGTCTACGACGAGCTCGTCACCCGCGAGGGTCACCCCGACGCCGCGTGGGTCGAGCTGGTCGGTGACTTCCCCGACCGGTTCGTGATCGGCAGCGACGTGTTCGGCGACTTCGACGGGCTGCCCGCCAAGCTGGACCGCTTCGAGCAGCTGCTGGACGAGCTGTCCGGCCGCGACGCCGACCGGGTGCGGCACGAGAACGCCGACCGCCTCTGGTTCGGCTGAGCCGTCCCATTCGCCCCGGCGACCGGTCAGAGCATCACGCCGATCTCGTCGAGGGAGGCGTGCAGGTCGGCGGGATCCAGGTAGACGCGGAACGCGTGCGCACGCTGCAGCTCGTCGACGCTGTAGCCCCCGCAGACCAGCCCCACGCCGAGCATCCGGGCCCGGCGCGCCGCCAGCATGTCCCACACGGCGTCGCCGACCGCGATGCAGTCGAGCACCGAGGCGTCGATCCGCTCGGCAGCCGCGAGGAACATCTGCGGGTTGGGCTTGGCGTGGTCGACGTCGGCGCTGCAGACGAACGGCGGACTCTCCGGCAGGTCGAGCTTCTCCATGTGCGCCTCGACCTCCTCCGGCTTGCCGCTGGAGGCGATCACCCACGGCACACCGGCGTCCGACAGCGCCAGCAGGAGTTCCTTCGCCCCCGGCAGCGGCCGCACCTGGTCCAGGCCGTCGAGGTAGTACCGGCCGTGCAGCTCCTCGGCCTTCTCCTGCTGCGCCCTGCTGAGCTCGACCCCGGACTCCCGGGTCACCCGGTGGGCGAGCAGACCGCCGCTCATGCCGATCCGGCGGTGGATCCGCCAGACGGCGAGGTCGACCCCGACCTCGGCGAACGCCCGCTGCCAGGAGGTCACGTGCTGGTAGACGCTGTCCAGGAGGGTGCCGTCGAGGTCGAACACGAATGCCGGGTCGGCCGGGGTCGCGAGCGGGGAGCTGGGACTCATGCCGGTCCTCTACCCGGCCGTGCTGCTGGTCTCACCGTGCTCGACGCAGCGCGCCACCCAGCCTCGCGGGATGACCTGGACCACCATGCGCCGCCTGCAGTGCGCGCAGTAGCGCGGCGGCTCCATCGCGCGCAGCCGCAGGCACCGGTCGTGTACGCCGGTGGCGACGGGCTGACCGCAGTGGTCGCAGTACTCGCCGGACGACGTCCCAGAAGGGGTCCCGGAGGAGGTCCCGGAGGAGGTCACAGCGTCTTCGACAGTTCCTTGATGGGCATCTGCAGGTCGGTCAGCAGCTCGAGGTCCTCGTCGGCCTCGCGGCCCAGCGTCGTGAGGTAGTTGCCGACAATCACCGCGTTGACGCCGCCGAGCAGGCCGTCACGGGTGCCGAGGTCACCGAGCGTGATCTCGCGGCCGCCGGCGTACCGCAGGATCGTGCGCGGCATCGCCAGGCGGAACGCCGCGATCGTGCGCAGCGCGTCGTGCGAGTCCATCACCGGCAGGTCGCCGAACGGGGTGCCCGGCCGGGGGTTGAGGAAGTTCAGCGGCACCTCGTGCGGCTCGAGCTCGGCGAGCTGCGCCGCGAGCTCGGCGCGCTGCTGGACCGTCTCGCCCATGCCGACGAGCGCGCCGCAGCACAGCTCCATCCCCGACTCGCGCACCATCTGGCAGGTGTCCCAGCGCTCGTCCCAGCTGTGCGTGGTCACCACGTTGGGGAAGTAGGACCGGGCGGCCTCGAGGTTGTGGTTGTAGCGGTGCACCCCCATCGCCTTGAGCTCGTCGACCTGCTCCTGGGTGAGCATGCCCAGCGAGCAGGCGATGTTGATGTCGACCTCGGCCTGTACGGCCTTGATCGCGTCGCGCACCTGTGACATGAGCCGGTCGTCGGGGCCGCGCACCGCGGCGACGATGCAGAACTCCGAGGCGCCGGTGGCCGCGGTCTGCCGGGCCGCCTCGACCAGCTCGGGGACGTTGAGCCACACCGAGCGCACCGGCGACTCGAACTGGCCCGACTGGCTGCAGAAGTGGCAGTCCTCGGGGCAGCCGCCGGTCTTGAGCGAGACGATGCCCTCGACCTCGACCTCGGGACCGCACCAGCGCATCCGGACCTCGTGCGCCAGCTCGAGCAGCTCGGGCACCCGGTCGTCGGGCAGGTTGAGGACCTCCACCAGCGCCGCCTGGTCGAGGCTGTGCCCCTCCTCGAGCACCTGCCGGCGGGCCGTCGTCAGCACATCTGTCGCCACGTCAGTCACCCCGGCAGGCTAGCGCCGCCGCCCCGGAGGGCACACGGCGGTCCCGGTGCCCGCAGCGGCGAGGAGGCGGCAGCGGTAACCTGCCCACGCAATGACCGTCCGCCAGCACGACGCACCCACGGCGCAGCTGCTCGACTTCGACCGCGAGCACCTGTGGCACCCGTACACGTCGATGACCGACCCGCTGGGCACCCAGCTGGTCACCGGCGCTCAGGGCGTACGCCTGCGGCTGCCCGACGGTCGTGAGGTCGTCGACGCCATGTCGTCCTGGTGGTGCGCGATCCACGGCTACCGCCACCCAGACCTCGACGCCGCGCTGCACGCGCAGGTCGACCAGATGTCGCACGTGATGTTCGGCGGCCTGACGCACGAGCCCGCGATCCGGCTCGGCCAGCGGCTGGTCGACATCACCCCCACGGGCCTGGAGCGGGTCTTCCTCGCCGACTCGGGGTCGGTGTCGGTCGAGGTCGCGCTGAAGATGGCCCTGCAGTACCACCAGGGCCGGAGCCCGGCGACGGCCGGCGGGGCACCGCAGCGCACCCGGGTGCTGGCGCTGCGCGGTGCCTACCACGGCGACACGTTCGGCGCGATGAGCGTCTGTGACCCGGTCGGTGGCATGCACTCGATGTTCACCGGGGTGCTCGCCCCGCAGCTGTTCGCGCCGCGGCCGCCGGGCGGCTTCGACGCCGACATCTCCGCCTGGGCCGACGAGGTCGCCACGCTCGTGGACCGGCACGCCGACGAGCTCGCCGCGATCATCGTCGAGCCGGTGCTGCAGGGGGCCGGCGGCATGCACGTCTACAACCCCGACTGCCTCGGCGTACTCCGCGACCTGGCCGACCGCTGCGGTGCGCTGCTGGTCTTCGACGAGATCGCGACCGGCTTCGGGCGCACCGGCGCGATGTTCGCGGCCGACCACGCCGCCGTCGTGCCCGACCTGATGTGTGTGGGCAAGGCGCTGACCGGCGGCTACATGACGCTGGCCGCGGTGGTGTGCACCGACCAGGTGGCCCAGGGGATCAGCGGCTCCGCGTCGGGCGTGCTGATGCACGGTCCGACGTTCATGGGCAACCCGCTGGCCTGCGCCGTGGCCGGTGCCAGCATCGACCTGCTGCTGGCCGGCGACTGGGAGACGCAGGTGCGCCGAATCGAGGCCGCACTGCAGTCGGGTCTGGCCCCGGCAGCGGAGCTCCCCGGCGTACGCGAGGTGCGCGTGCTCGGCGCCGTCGGCGTCGTGCATCTGGAGGAGGAGGCCGACGTCGCCGCACTGTCGGCGCGGGCGCTGGAGCAGGGGGTGTGGGTACGGCCGTTCCGCGACCTCGTCTACACGATGCCGCCGTACATCACCGACGACGACGACATCGCCAGGATCTGCGCGGCGATCCAGCGGGCGGTGACGGTCGGATGAGCAAGTGGGAGACGTGGCTGTCGCAGCAGGCGGCCGACCGGGAGAAGGCCGGGCTGCGACGTTCCCTGGCACCGCGCCCGGCCAACGACCGGGTCCTCGACCTGGCAGGCAACGACTACCTCGGCCTGTCCCGTGACCCCGTGGTGGCCGCGGCCGCCGCCGACGCCGCCTTGTTGTGGGGAGCCGGATCCGGGGCATCACCGCTGGTGACCGGGTCGCTGGCACTGCACGCGCGGCTCGAGGAGGAGCTCGCCGAGTTCACCGGACGGCCGGCCGCGCTGGTGCTGTCCACCGGCTACCACGCCAACCTCGCTGCCGTCACCGCGCTGGCCGACCGGGACACGCTCATCGTCTCCGACGCGCACATCCACGCCTCGCTCGTCGACGCGGTCCGGCTCTCCCGTGCTCGGCTCACGATCGTGCCGCACAGCGACGTCGCTGCCGTGCGGGCCGCGCTCGCTGCGCACGACGGCCGGGCCCTGGTGCTGGTCGAGTCGATCTACTCGGTGCTGGGCGACGAGGCACCGCTGACCGAGCTGGCCGCGGCCTGCGACCAGGCCGGGTACTCCTCGCCCGAGACCGGGGAGATCATCGACGGCGCCGGACCCGGCGCCACCACCGCCCCTCGGGGCGACACCGACCACGGAGGACAGG
>DATMEB010000002.1:0-6722 GCA_035557095.1 Nocardioidaceae bacterium
GCATGCACATCGAGAAACGCGTCGCGATCGTGACCGGGGCGGGCGCCGGCACCGGCCGGCTGATCGCCGAGCGTCTCGCCGCGCTCGGTGCGACTGTGGTCGTCGCCGACGTCGACGGGACCCATGCCGAGGAGGTCAGTCACGACCTCGTCGACCGAGGCGGAAGGGCCGTGCCCGTCCACGCCGACCTGCTCGACGCCGCCGGCCGTTCCGCAATCGTCTCCTGCGCGGAGTCGCTGGGTGGTCCACACGTTCTCGTCAACAACGCGGGCGGGTGGGGCGGCTCCGCGCACCGCTACCCGGAAGCGGCGGCGCGAGACTGGCGCGCGGTGCTCGAGCTCAATCTCGGCGCGCCGATGGAGCTGACGCAGCTGTGCCTGGCGCCGATGTCGCGACAAGGCGGCGGCGCCGTCGTCAACATCTCCTCCAGCGCCGGGATGGAGCGCACCGGCTACGCCTCACCCGAGTACGCCGCCGCAAAGGCCGGCCTGGTCAGGTTCACCACGTCGCTGGCGGCCCTGCCGACGACACACGACGTGCGCGTCAACTGCGTCGTGCCAGACTGGATCGGCCTGGACCGTGCTCATGCCGAGCTCGCCGAGATGCCGGCCGGACGACGCGCCGCGGCCCCTCCGCTGATTCCACCCGGCACGGTGGTGTCAGCCGTGGTCGACCTGCTCGTCGACGAGTCGATGAGCGGCCGGGTGGTCGTGCTCGAAGGAGGCCGGGAGCCGCGGCTGCTCGCGGCGACCTGAGCGAGAGGCGGTGTGCGCACGGATGGCTGGACCCCTGGACGGCCGGGTGGCACTGGTCACCGGCGGCAACCACGGGATCGGCGCCGCCACCGCGCGGGCACTCGCTGACGAGGGTGCCGCCGTCCTGGTGACCTACCTGAGCGTGCACGACCCGCCGGACGACGGCACGCCGGAGGCGCATCGGCGCAACCGCGCGTCCGGCGCCGACGGGGTCGTCGAGCAGATCAGCGCCGCAGGAGGCCGGTGCGCGGCAGTCGAGGCCGATCTCCGACTCACCGACGTGGACGGGCTCTTCGACACCGCCGAACGCCGCTTCGGTCCCGTCGACATCCTCGTGCACAACGCCAGCGGCTGGGTCGCCGACACCTTCAAGCCCGCGACCACCGACCGGCTCGGCCGTGGCCTGCGGCGCGTCACCTCAGACAGCATCGACCAGATGTTCGCCGTCGACGCGCGCGCGGGCGGGCTGCTGATCGCCGAGTTCGCACGCAGACACGCTGCGCGTGGCGCGTCCTGGGGCCGCATCGTCACCCTGACCTCAGGCGGGTCCGACGGCTTCCCCGAGGAGGTCAGCTACGGCGCGGCGAAGGCTGCGCTGGTCAACTACACCCTCTCGGCCGCCACCGAGCTGGCGGATCTGGGCATCACGGCCAACGCCCTGCACCCGCCGGTTACCGACACCGGCTGGGTCACGCCGGAGGTCGAACAGGTGGTCGCGGACAGTGACCAGCTCACACACATCGCCCGGCCCGAGGAGGTCGCCGCCGTCATCGCCTACCTGGCCGGTGAGCAGTCGTGGCTGGTCACGGGCAACGTCATCCGGCTTCGGTGACCGCCGTGGCGAGTCTGGCGCCCCGCTGGACCGAGGAGCAGAATCGGTTCATGGCACGGACCGTCGCACTACCCGTACGCGGCGAGGTCTTCCTGGACGCGCGCGACGCGGGCCGCGCGTTGCGGCTGTCCTGGCACCACGAGGACGAGCTCGTGGTCCTGTCGCTGTGGCGAGGCCACAAGTGCACCGGCACCTTCCAGCTCGCGGCGGACGACGTGCCGGCGTTCGTGCACGCTCTCGCCGACGGTCTCGCGGAGGGCTACGAGGGAGACCACGCCATCCCGCCCCGCGCAGGCTGACACACCGACGACGTTCGACACCTCCGCAAGCGCCTCGTCACAGGCGCGCAGCCACAAGCGACCCATCAGAGGCCGAGCAGGCGGACGATGCCGCGTACGACCAAGAAGACGCCCGCGCCGGCGATCAGGAGGACGACGAGGAGCCGGCCGTGCCGTTGGATCAGCGTCTCCAGCCGCTCCAGGAGCCGCCCGGCCGCCTGCGGCGCAGTCGCCTCCAGGGCGACCGGGCCCCACGCGGGGAGGGAGGCGGCGACGACCAGGAGCGCCGCCGCGAGCAGGCTCTCCCAGATGGCCAGATGGCTCGAGGCGATCTCCTTGGCGGCCGGCACGACCAGAGCGAGCGTCGTCACGTTCGTCGCCATGGAGAAGATCCCGAACGCGAACGCCGCCGGCAGGCTCATCCGCTGGTGGAGTCGACGATCGGTGTCGCGGTTCGGCCTCCGCCAGAGGTGCAGCACCCCGGCCAGCAAGAGCAGCAGCCCGCCGATGGACAGGTCGAGTGATGCGTCGAGGTGTGGAGCCTGGGGCAACGACAGCGACCGGCCCACCACGAGGATGGCGTCGACGAGGACCACGAGGACCAACGCCGTACCCGCGGCGAACATCAGACCGACGCGGCGTCCGCCGGGACCGGCCAGGAGCACGGTCTGCTCGGTGAGCATCACGGGGCTCACGGATGCGGCCAGACCCAGCGGTACCAGCACGAGGAGTAGGTGCAGCACGAGTCGAACGATATGCGGGCCGGGCCTCCGGGGGGTGAAAGCGCACCGACACGCGCAGGCGTCGCCCCGGAGGCGACCCGGAGGCGAAGCCGGAGTCGACCCGGAGTCGATCCGCGCCGGCCGGCTGTCGGTGCCGGCTGAAAAAGGGCGTGCTTGCAGGCCGGTCGGACTCGTAACGTTTCTCCTGCCGTGGCCGACGCCCCCTTCCTGGCGGCAACACCGGAATGCCACCGTCCCGCGATGAGTTCTGTGGTTGATCGCGGTCTCAACACGCGTGACCACGAACAAGGAGACACCGATGAGCCAGACGACCGTCGAGAAGATGAGCACGCGCGACTCGACGCTGCTGCGTGCGCTCACGGTGGCCACCTTCGTGGTGATCCTCAACGAGACGATCATGATCAACGCGATCCCGTTGCTGATGGACGCCCTGCACGTCACCGCCCGCGACGCCCAGTGGCTGTCGGCGGGGTTCATGCTGACGATGGCCGTGGTGATCCCCGTCACAGGCTGGTTCCTGGGACGGGTCACCACCCGGGCGGCGTTCGCCACTGCGATGGGGCTGTTCTGCGCTGGGACTCTGCTCGCGGGGTTCGCGCCCACGTTCTCGGTCCTCCTGGTCGCCCGTGTGGTGCAGGCAGCCGGAACGGCCGTGATGCTGCCGCTGCTGATGACGACCCTGCTCACGGTGGTGCCTCCGACGCAGCGTGGCCGGGTGATGGGCAACGTCACCCTGGTCATCTCGGTGGCACCGGCCATGGGCCCCGCACTGTCCGGCGTGATCCTGCAGTTCCTCACGTGGAGGTGGCTGTTCCTGCTGGTCCTGCCCGTGGCAGTGCTGCTGGCCGCGTGGGGTCTCCGGGTCGTACGCAACAGCGGCGAGTCGCAGCCGGGCAGTCTCGACGTGCTCAGCGTGGTCCTCACCACGATCGGCTTCGGCAGCCTGGTCTACGGGCTGAGCCAGGTCGGCGGCGAGGCGTCCCAGCCGCTGCTCCCCCCGTGGGTGCTCCTGCTCGTCGGTGTCGTGGCGCTGGCGGCGTTCGCCTTGCGCCAGCTGCGGCTGCAACGCGTGGCGACTCCGCTGCTCGATCTGCGCACGCTGCGCCAGGGCGGCTACGCCAACGCGCTGGCGTTGATGGCGCTGGCCTTCATGGGTCTGATGGGAGCGATGATCCTGCTGCCGCTCTACCTGCAGCAGGTGCGCGGTCTGAGCACTCTGGCGACGGGCCTGATGCTCATGCCCGGCGGGCTGGCGATGGGACTGCTCGGGCCGACCGTCGGCCGGCTGTACGACCGCAGGGGCGCCCACCCACTGGTGGTGCCGGGTGCCGCGGCCATGGTGCTGGCACTCGCTCTGATGGCGGTGGCCGCCTCCTCCGGTCCGGTGTGGGTCTTCCTGCCGCTGCACGTGCTGCTGACCATCGGTCTGGCCTTCGTCTTCACACCGGTGTTCACCGCGGGGCTGGCGTTCCTGCCCCCGCACCTGTACTCCCACGGCAGCGCGATGCTCGGCACCCTGCAGCAGGTCGCCGCCGCGGCCGGCACGGCACTGGTCGTGACGGTGATGACGACACGGGCCGCGCAGCTGACCGAGGACGGCGTGTCCCAGATCGGCGCCATGACCGGTGGGGTGCAGATGGCTCTGGGCGTGGGCGCGCTGATCGCCGTCGGCGTCCTCGTGCTGGCGTTCCGGCAGCCCACGCCGCCGGCGGAGGCCGGCGCGCACGTTTCGGAAGACGTGGCGGAGATCGACTCGGACGCCGGGCCCGACGTGGCGGAGTTCGAGCAGGAGTTCTCCGACCATGCGCTCGAGACGTGCGGGTGCGCAGCCGGCGGCGGCTCGGAGTGCGCACGGGCCTGACGCGCCTCCTCGCCTGACGCCGAGCTCAGCGTTGCAGGTCGATCTCCTCGACCCGTGTGATGTGCCAGAGGTTGCGGGTGAACAGCTGGTGCGCCGCTCGCCGGACTCAGCCCGGCTGCAACGCCGCGAGCAGCGCCTTCATCCACGGGCCGAGGTCGGCCGGGGTGCGCGCGGAGATGAGGTTGCCGTCGACCACCGTGGCCTCGTCGACCCAGTCCGTCCCGGCGTTGACCATGTCGTCGCGGATGGCGCCGACGCTGGTGGCGCGGCGGCCCTTGAGGATCCCCGCCGAGATCGGCACCCAGCCGGCGTGACAGATGAACGCGATCGGCTTGTCCGTGTCATCGAACGAGCGGACCAGCGAGAGCACCTGCTCGGAGCGTCGCAGCTGGTCGGGGGCGAAACCACCGGGGATGACCAGCGCGTCGAAGTCCCCGGCCGACACCTTGTCGACGACGGTGTCGACCGGCACCGGTCCGTGCCCCTTCTTGCCGGTCAGTGCGTGGTCGTCGAGCCCGGCGACGGTCACCTCCGCGCCCTCCTCGCGCAACCGGTGCAGCGGATAGAGCAGTTCGGTGTCCTCGAAGAGGTCCGCGGCCACCAGCAGTACTCGTTTTCCCGTGAGAGTCATGGCCTCACGTTACCCACGCTCCTCGGAGGCCATTCCTACGTCAGGTCCAGGTCGTACCGCAGCTCCTCGAGGTCCTGGCCGAACAGCCGCGTCGGGTGACGTTCGGTGCAGCGGAACCCGGCGGCGGTGTACAGGTGCGCCGCGGCGTCGAGCAGGTGCACGGTCCACAGCTTCAGATGCTGGAGATCCCGGGCACGGGCGTCGTCGACCAGGGTCTGCAGCAGTGTCCGGCCCAGGCCGGTGCCGCGGGCCTCGGGAGCGACCAGGAACCAGCGGACCTGACCGAGCCCGTCGCCCTCGTCGGTGAGTGCCACCGTCCCGACAGTGGCCCCGCCGTCCCCGCCGTTCTCGGCGACCCACAGCCGGCCCGGCTCGGGCGCGTGCGGGTCGTCGCGGGCCTCCCCCAGCGCGGTGGCGAACCCGGCCAGGCCGCGTGCCACGTGTGCCTCGAACCGCTCGTCGAAGCCGTACTCGCGCGCGTAGATCTCGCCGTGCATCACCAGGACACGGCCCAGGTCGCCGGGCCGGGGTCCGCTCCGGATCGTGGCTGGGCGCGCCGGTGAGGTCGAGGTGGCCATACGTCCTCCAAGGTGAAACAATCGTTTCAGTTCCAGGCTAGCATCCGGATCTCGACCCGATCCAGGGCCCGAACAGGCCCGGACGTAGGACAGGACGCGTGATGACCGAAGCAGCCACCGACAGCCGCCGCCGCAGCGAGCTCCTCGACCGGTTGCTGGAGTACTCCGCCTCCCATGGGCTGTCCGAGGTCTCGCTGCGTCCGCTGGCCGCGGCGGTCGGCTCGAGCCCGCGCATGCTGCTGTACTTCTTCGGCTCCAAGGAGGGCCTGGTCCGCGAGGTGCACCAGTACGGGCGCCGGCTGCAGCTCGACCTGCTCGCCGGCAGGCTGGAGGGTCACGCGAGCCGCGCCGACGCGATGCGTGCGCTGTGGGACTGGGTCAGCGATCCCGCCCACCAGAACCTCGTGCGGTTCTTCTTCGAGAGCTATGCGCGCTCGCTGCACGACCGCGACGACGCCTGGGCGGGCTTCGGCGCGAGCAGCGTGCGCGAGTGGCTGCCGCCGGTACGCCGAGCGCTCGGCGGCACCGACGCCGAGGCCGCCCTGCTCCTCGCGGTCGTGCGCGGCCTGCTGCTGGACCTGCTGGCGACCGGGGACACCGAGCGCGTCGACGCGGCGTTCGAGATCGCTCTCGCCCGGCTGGTGGACCCGGGCGAGGACCGCTGAGGGGCGACGGCACACGCGCGCTTGAATTCAAGCGAACTTCAAGTTGTCTCATCGAAGGTGTGCCCGCGAGACAGCGCAGCCACCGGGCAGCCACCGCGAGCACGCATCACTTCGAACAGGAGAACCACCGTGCACACAGCATCGACAACCGTGCCCACTGACATCCCACAGGCGACCATCGACGCCCTGACCGCCCGAGTCGCCGAGCTCGAACGCGCACAGCGCGAGGAGGACGTCGAGGGCTTCCTCGCGCTGTTCGACCCCCGGGCCGTCGGGGTCACCGCCGGAGGGATCCCGCTCGTCGGCAGGGACGCGATCGCGGAGTTCACCCGGCAGGTGCTTCCGGGCGCTTTCGCCGAGGGCTCGGTGACCTACACCG
>DATMEB010000003.1:0-11040 GCA_035557095.1 Nocardioidaceae bacterium
GGGTGCCCGGAGTCGAAGCGCTACAGCTCTCCAGCGCGTGGATTTTGACCTCTTGCACGAAACGGTGAGCGCGCGGCGTTCAGTGAGCGCTCGAGCGGAGAGTTGGTGTTCGGACCGCCGAAGTCAGCGGCTGGCCTGCGTACCGTGACTGTCCCGGCGGCGGTCGCCGAGCAGCTGCGTGGGCACCTGGACGAGTTCGTGGGCGAGGATCCCGACGCCTGGCTCTTCACCGGGGTCAAGGGTGGCCCGCTGCGCCGGAGCAACTTCAACAAGTCCGTGCGGTGGGGAAGGTCGTGGCCTCGATGGGGCTGAACGGCCTGCACCTCCACGACCTGCGGCACACCGGCAATCTGCTGGCTGCACAGACGCCGGGAGCCACGCTTCGGGACCTGATGGGCCGGATGGGACACGACAGCATGCGCGCTGCCCTGATCTACCCACATGCAAGCCTCGACGCCGACCGCCACATCGCCGCCTCGATAAGGGCGGCCGAAGTCGGATGTTCCGACTCGACTCGACCGCACAGCCTCGGTTTGCCGGTGACGGTCCTGCTATCCGCCGAACTTCGCCTTGGCGAGGTCCTCGACGGCCTTGGGGATGCGGGTGTCGAAGTCGTGAATCTTGACCCAGGTCGGGGTGATGTCGATGCGGGCCATCTGGTCGTACAGCGCATGCACGCCAGACTCCCAGCTCACGAAGTCCTCGGCCGGGATCTGCTTCTTCGACCCGGCCACATACTCGGCAAAGGCGCCCTCGACCAAGCTCACAGTGGCCGTCCCCCTTACCAGCAGGGCGTTCGGCGGCCAGGTCGGCGGGCTGGTGTCGATGGTCAGTGCTACCGCCGGGTTGGCCTGCAGCGCCGATACCTTGGCCGCCCTGGGCGCTGTGCCCACGACGAACGTCACGCCGTCCCAGTGGAACCCCACGGGCACCACGCGCGGTGTCCCGTCTCGGGCGACGTAGGCCAGCCGGGCCGGGTTCGACGAGTCCAGCAGCCGCTGGGCGACCGGGTCCTCCATCGCGGCGCGGATCTCCTCCGGACTCACGCGACCACTCCCTCCAGGGCGCACTCCCACGAGGGCGAGCCTAGGCAACGCACGGCCTCGCGGGCTTGAACGAATCGAGCATCTTCACAGTCGTCAGGGATGCAGTTCACGGCGGGCGAGAAACGGCTCCTACGAGGCGGCGTGGTCATGGCCGCAGGCGCACCGGTCGGAGCGCTGGCCGAGGAGCTCACGCGGGGTGAGCCCTGTCACCCGAACGCACTCACGGCTCAGATGCGCATGGTCTGCGTATCCCACACCGAACGCCAGCGCAGCCAACCCGTCTGCGCTCCGTCGGTGGGTGGTGGTCGTACCGGCCTGCGCCAGGGCCAGGAACCCCTGAAACCGCAGGGTCCGCTGCAGGGCTTTCGGGCTGATGCCCACCCGGTGCAGACAGCGGCGCCGAAGCTGGGTGCTGGAGATGGCCAGATGCTCGGCCAACGTTCCGACCTCGACGGGATGCCACGGCATGAGTCGCCGCACCGCCTCCTGCACCAGCGGGTCCGCACCGCCAGGGGTCGGCAGGACCTCCACAAGTTCGGACTGGAGACAGGCAAGCGCCGCCTCCGGGCTGGGTGCGACGGTTGCCACGTCGCTAAGGCGCCGAGCGGTACTACCCCAGACTGCCTCCAGGCTTACCCGCTGATCCACCAAGTCATCGAGTACCTCCGGGATCGGCGGCGCCCCACCCGGGTGGAACCGCAGGCCCACCACTGTCGTGTGCGCAGGGATGACCTCGACGTTGGGGCCGGTCAACGGACCGAGAAACTGTGGCGTGCCGCCGATCGGAAAGTGGAGCTCGACACCCCCGGTGGGCAGATGCCGCTGAACGTAGGGTGTCTCACCGGCCCGTTGGATCCAAACGGCGCGCACCGCGCGGGCCAACTCGGCTCGGGGTGAGTGCTCCAGGTAGGACTGCGTCATGGTTGCCCCCTGCCACGGCGCGGCATGTGAGTGCCGCCCGCGACAACAATGGCGGAACCGCTCCCGAAGACGCAACGACTCCCGTGCCGGGCAGCCCACTGGTCGAGGGTGCGCGAACGTCGTTCGACCGTCCGCCATCGGCGTGAGTGCGCGTTCTAGCTGAGGCAAAGTGACCGCTTTCCCGTGCCTCAAAGATAACGATCAATAACGGCGGTGATTGCTGACAGCAACGCAGCCAAACACAATCAGCATTGGTCAAACACAGTGAGACACAACGGGACATCAGGGCGCCTTTTTCGGCCTCTCTTGGTGTCTTACACGGGTGTCATACTCGTCGGCCCATGAGCTGGATGGCTACACCTACGTCCGCTGCGGGAACCGGCGTGCTGCGGTGTGCCCGTCCTGTAGCCGGGCGTACAAGGGCGACGCGTGGCACGTGATCATGTGCGGGCTGGCCGGCGGTAAGGGCATCCCGGCCACGGGCGCGGACCATCCGCGCCTTCGCCACGTTGACCGCACCGTCGTTCGGGCCGGTGCACGGGCTACGGGACAAGGGCCCCTGCGGGGCCCGGCGGGACAAGCCGATCTGTCCGCACGGTCGTCCGGCCCGGTGCAACAAGCGACACGACGAGGGCGACCCGCAGCTGGGCATGCCGCTGTGCAGCCAGTGCTATGACCACGCCGCTCACGTGGTGTGGCAGTGGCACGCACCCGAGCTGTGGCGCCGGTTCTGCATCGCGCTGCAGCGGGAGCTGGCCCGGCGGTGTGGGCTGTCTGTGGCGGCGTTTCGCAGAGGATGCAAGATCGCGTACTCCAAGGTGGTGGAGTTCCAGGCCCGCGGCGTCGTCCACGTGCACGCCCCGATTCGGCTTGACGGCCCCGACGGTGCTGACGACGGCGCACCCGACCTGCCGATCACCACCGCCGATCTCGAGGAGGCGGTGCACGCAGCCGCGGCCAAGGCCTCGCTGAACGCCTGGCCGCTGGCCGCTGGCCGACGGCACCGTATACCGGCTGCGGTGGGGAACCCAGGTGGACTGTCGCACGATCACCGACACAGCGCCGCGTAACGGTCACAGCCCGGTGGTGGCGCACCCGAAGCAGATCGCGGCCTACACAGCGAAGTACCTGACCAAGACCACCGACGACTTCGGCCTGCCCGTCCGGGTGTTCTCCGCCAACCACGCCGCCCACGTGGGTGCCTCGGCGCACGCGGTGCGGTTGATCGAGACCGCCGAGCAGATCGCCGAAACCGGCGGTGAGCCCTGTACGCCAGCACCCGCGAGCTGATGTCAAGGATGGGTCACAGCAGCACCCGCGCTGCGATCATCTACCAGCACGCACCCGAGGAACGCGACCGCGTCATCGCCGACGCGCTCGACGCGATGCTGGTCGGTCACGTGCCGGCCACCGATGACCGCAGTGGCCCGTAGTGGCCCAAACCCAGCGGGCACGTAGCGGACACGCCGGGAACATGAAGAAGGCCCAGATTCAGGTGCGGTGCCTGTGACCTGGGCCTTTGCCGTTGGAGCGGGTGAGGGGAATCGAACCCCCACTGTCAGCTTGGGAAGCTGATGTTCTGCCATTGAACTACACCCGCACGTCGTCCCGGCCCACACCGGGACGAGCGACGACAATACTAGCCATACAGGTGGCGCGTCGTTTCGGGCCGTCGGCCCGGGGCACTGCACCAAGAGAGACCGAAGGAGGCTCGTCATGGATCTGGTCATCTGGATCGTGGTTGCGGTTGTCCTGCTGGTGATCATCGCGGCCGTCGCGGTTGCGCTGACGAAACGGAACAAGGAGCGCAAGCTCGAGCGGCGTCGTACCGAGGCGCATGAGCTGCGGGAGAACGCAGCAGTTCAGTCCCAGACCGTCCAGGAACGCGAGACCGAGGCCGCGCAGACCGAGGCGGCGGCGCGCGAGGCCAGGGCCGAGGCGGACGCCCGCGCCCGCGAGGCCGAGCGGCTGGCCGCGGCCGCCGGCGAGCACAAGCACCGTGCCAGCGCCGAGCGCAGCGAGTACGACGAGCAGCTGCGGCGCGCCGACGAGCTCGACCCCGACGTGGGCACCGCCGGCGAGCCGGCGACCGACACCCGCGAGACGACGACCGAGCCGCGTGGTGGCGCGGCCACGGATACGCGGGAGACGACGACCGACACCGGCACGGCGACCCACACGACGACTGATACGACGCCGGACTCGACGACAGAGCCCACGACAGACACCACGACTGACACGACGCCGGACACGACGACCGCACCCGAACCTCGCGAGGGCGGCACGCATCGCGCCTGAGCTCGCGCGCCGCTGACCCGCGAGCCGTCGTCAACGCGCACCGGTGGCTTCGGTAGGTTGCGGCCGTGCTGCTCTCTGACCGTGACATCCGCGACGAGGTCGACCGCGGCCGCGTCCGGCTTGACCCGTACGACGCCGAGATGGTGCAGCCGTCCAGCGTCGACGTACGCCTCGACCGGTACTTCCGCGTGTTCGAGAACCACCGCTACCCGCACATCGACCCGGCGGCCGACCAGCCGGACCTGACCCGCGGGGTGGAGCCGGACGGTGACGAGCCGTTCATCCTGCATCCTGGGGAGTTCGTGCTGGGGTCGACGTACGAGCAGGTCGCCCTGTCCGACGAGATCGCCGCCCGGTTGGAGGGCAAGTCGTCACTGGGCCGGCTCGGGCTGCTGACGCACTCGACGGCGGGCTTCATCGACCCGGGCTTCGAGGGTCACGTGACGCTGGAGTTGTCCAACGTCGCCACGCTGCCGATCAAGCTGTGGCCGGGGATGAAGATCGGGCAGCTCTGCTTCTTCCGGTTGTCGTCGCCGGCCGAGCATCCGTACGGGTCGCCGCGACATGGTTCGCGCTACCAGGGCCAGCGAGGGCCGACGCCGTCGCGGTCCAACCGCAACTTCCATCGCACCCAGATCTGACCGCCGGGTCGGTCAGCCCTCCAGCCGGTTGGCCATCCGGCGCAGCGCGCCGGCGACGTGCCGCCGGGTGGTGCGTGGCCGCCTCGGCACGGTGTGCCGGGTCGGGGGTTTGAGGCCGGGCTCGTGTGCCCGCAGGAGGGCCAGCTCTTCGTTGTTGAGGTCCATGGTGTGCTCCCTTGGTGGTGGCACGCGTCACGCGCGCGCGATCTCGATGTCGCCGGTGACGGTCTTAAGCTCCAGACGGACATAGTCCTCCTGAGCACCGACAGGTTCGGCGGACTCGAGGTCGCTGCTGACCGTCCCGGTCACGGTGTTGATGTCCAGCCATGCGGGGACGCCGTCGGCCACGGCGACGTGCAGGTCCCCGGAGGCGGTCTGGGCCTTCAGCCGGCCGCGGGCGATGTGCTTGACGGCCACGTCGCCCGACCCGGTCTTGGTGCGTACGTCGTCGGCCGCGCGTCCGACCTCGATGTCGCCGGACCCGGTCTCGGCTTTGAGTCCACCGGCGACCGACTCGACGGTCATGTCGCCCGAGCCGCTGGCCAGCGTGGCCGAGGCTCCCAGCGCGCCGAGGTGGAGGTCGCCGGACCCGGTTCCGACGCTGAGGTCGCCGTGGGCCGAGGCGATGTGCACGTCCCCGCTGCCGGAGCGCACGTGCGCGGAGCCGGTGATGGTCTCGACGGAGACGTCGCCTGAGCCGGTGGCGATGCGCGACTCCCCAACCTGGCCGCGCACGGAGAGGTCACCGCTGTCGCTCTTCACGTTCAGCCGGGTGCCGGCCGGTGCGGTGATGTCGAGCCGCAGCTCGGGGGTCCTGCCGAACAGGCCGTGCGCTCGCTTCGGCACGCGTACGACGATCTCGTCGCCGTGCTGGTCGACCACGGTCTCGGCGATCACCGCCTGGGCGGCCTCGTCGCTGCTGCCGTGCAGCTCGACCGTGGTCTCCTCGACGTCCGCGGTCGCGATGTCGATCCGGCCGGCGCGGAAGTCGATGCTGAGCCGCGGCGGCGAGCTGGTGGTGAAGCGGGTCATGGTGCCTCCTCGAGGCGTGCTCGACTCCCGCGTCGTCGACGCGGCCGCCGTGCGGGTCGGGTTGTGGAGTGGTGCGGGCAGTGCGAGTGCTGCGTGTGCGGTCTAGCGGGCCCAGCCGGTGAAGCTCTGGCCGGGGCCTCGGCGGTTGCGGCCCGGTGCTCCGGGCCCGAACGGAATGGAGGACAGGTCGAGGTCGATGTCGATCGCGCGCTCGCGGGCCGCGCGGCGGACGGCGTTGACCAGCCAGGTGTTCAGTGACTGTCCGCGCCTGCCGGCGGCGTCCTCGGCGCGCTGCTTGAGCGACTCGGGGATGCGCAGGGTGATCCGGGCGGCGGGGCCCTCGGCCTCGTCGTCCTCGTCGTCGTCTGCAGCCGTCGGAGCCGGCTCCGGCTCGGGGGCGCTCACCGGGGGCGGGGTCACCACGAACTGCGGCTCGCGTCCCTTGAGTCGCACCTCGACCGAGCCGCCCTCGAGGGCCGCGGTGATCTCGGCGGTGGCGTGCGAGAGCGCTTCGAGCAGCACCATCCGCATGGCCGGGTCGAGCGCCAGCGCGAGCCGCTCGGCAGCGTCCGCGGTCTCCGCGCCGCCGGAACGGGCGGCGTCGGCGAGGTCGCGACGGAGGCCTTCGACGTACGGCGTGATGTCCATGCGCACCACTATGACATCACCTTGGCGTCAAGGCAACACCCTACTGACATCAACCTGCAAAAACATGACGCCGGATGGTGTCAATGCGGTGCGCGAAGGCTCCGGAAATCGCTCAGAGGTCGAGGTCGAGGACCACGGGGGCGTGGTCGGACGGGCCCTTGCCCTTGCGGGCGTCCCGGTCGACGTAGGCGTCGCGGACCCGGGAGGCGGCCGCCTCGCTGGCGTAGGCCAGGTCGATCCGCATGCCCATGTTCTTGTGGAACATCCCGGCCCGGTAGTCCCAGTACGTGTAGGGGGTGTCGTACTTCATCGCCCGCGGCACGACGTCGTCGAGTCCGACTGCGCGCAGGTCGGACAGCGCCTGCCGCTCGGGTCCGGTGACGTGCGTCGAATCGGCGAAGGCCGCCGGATCCCACACGTCGGCGTCGGTCGGTGCGATGTTGAAGTCGCCGGTCAGCACGAACGGGGCGTCCGCGGACACCTCCGCGGCGAGCGCCTCACGCAGCGCGCCGAGCCATTGCAGCTTGTAGGCGTAGTGCGGGCTGTCGGGAGTGCGCCCGTTCGGCACGTACACCGACCACACCCGAAGCGGCCCGCAGGTGGCGCCGACCGCGCGTGCCTCCACCACCGGCGCCGCGGGGACGTCGACCAGGGCGAGGTCGTCGGCGGCCGGCTCCCCGGCGTAGCCCGGCTGTCCCTCGAACCCGCGGGCCACGTCCGCCAGCCCGACCCGGGAGAGGATGGCGACGCCGTTCCACCGGCCGTCGCCGTGCGCGGCCACCTCGTAGCCGCGTTCCTGCGCGCTCTCGACCGGGAACGCCGCGTCGGCGCACTTGGTCTCCTGCAGGCACAGCACGTCGGGCTTCGCCTGGTCGAGCCATTCGACCAGGCGGGGCAGGCGTGCCCCGATCGAGTTCACGTTCCAGGTGGCCAGGCGCATGGGGCCAGTCTCCCGGTCCGCGGGGTCAGGCGACAGGCTCGGTGGTCTCGTCCTTGGCCGGCGGGGCGCCGCCGCCGTCCTCGCGCTTGACCGAGGCCAGCAGCATCTGCGCCACGTCGAGGATCTCGACCTCCTCGCGGGCCTCGCCCTTGGACTGCTGCGCGGTGAGGCCGTCGGTGAGCATCACCTTGCAGAACGGGCAGCCGACGGCGATCTGGTCGGCGCCGGTGGCCACGGCCTCGGTCATCCGGTTGTTGTTGATGCGCTCACCGATCTTCTCCTCCATCCACATCCGGGCACCGCCGGCGCCGCAGCAGAAGGAGCGTTCGGAGTTGCGCGGCATCTCGGTGAACTCGGTGTCGGGCAGGACGTTCAGCAGCTCGCGCGGCGGCTCGTAGACCTGGTTGTGCCGGCCGATGTAGCAGGGGTCGTGGTAGGTGATCTTGCGACCCGCGGCCGCGCCGTTGCCCGACGCGGTCGACGACATCGGGGTCAGCCGGCCCTCGCGCACCAGCCGGTTGAGCAGCTGGGTGTGGTGCACGACCTCGAGCTCGACGCTGTGCTCCCCGAGGTTGCCGTACTCGTTCTTCAGGGTGTTGAAGCAGTGTGCGCACGTGGCCACGACCTTCTTGGCCCCGGCCTCCTTCAGCGTCTCGGCGTTCTCCATCGCCAGCTGCTGGAACACGAACTCGTTGCCGGACCGCCGAGCGGGGTCGCCGGTGCAGGTCTCGCCGTTGCCGAGTACGGCGAAGTCGACGCCGGCCATGTGCAGGAGCTCGGCCACCGCCCGCGTGGTCTTCTTCGCGCGGTCCTCGTAGGCGCCGGCGCAGCCGACCCAGAACAGCCACTCCACGTCATCGAGCGACTCGACGCCCTGCTCGCCACTGCCACCGACCTGCTTCACCTCGAACGGCAGGTCCTTGGCCCAGTCCATCCGCGCGGTGGGCGACATGTTCCACGGGTTGCCCTTGTTCTCCAGGCCCTTGAACAGCTGGTTCAGCTCGCTCGGGAAGTTCGCCTCGACGAGCACCTGGTAGCGCCGCATGTCCATGATGTGGTCGACGTGCTCGATGTCGACGGGGCACTGCTGCACGCAGGCGCCGCACGACACGCAGGACCAGAGAACGTCGGGGTCGATGACGCCGTACGCCGACTCGTCGCCGATCAGCGGCCGCTCAGCCTCGGCCTTGGCCTGCTCGGGTACGCCGTCGGCCCCCGCTGACTGTGACCCGTCGGCAGCCTCGGCCGCCTGCAGGTACGGCGCCTTGGCGTAGGCGTGGTCGCGCAGGCCGAGCACGAGCAGCTTCGGCGACAGCGGCTTGTCGGTGTGCCAGGCCGGGCACTGGTCCTGGCAGCGGCCGCACTCGGTGCAGGTGGTGAAGTCGAGCAGGCCCTTCCAGGAGAAGTCCTCGACCTTGCCCACGCCGAGGGCGGCGTCCTCGTCGAGGTCCTCGATGTTCGCGAAGTCGACCGGCGTGCCCGCGACCGTGATGGGCTCGAGGCCGCCGAGAGCCGTGCGGCCGTCAGCCTTGCGCTTGAACCAGATGTTCGGCCAGGCGGTGAAGCGGTGCCAGGCGACACCCATCGTGGCGTTCAGCCCGAGCACGATCGCCCAGGCCATCGACACCACGATCTTGAGCATGGCCACGAGCCAGATCAGGTTGACCAGCTCGGGCTCGGTCGCGCTGGCGTACGTCTCGCCGATCCACGCGGTCAGCGGGAAGTGCGCGGCCGTCGCCCAGCCCTCGCCGTGGAGCTGCCCGAGGGCGTACTCCTGGCCGCGCAGGGTGACGATGCAGACGCCGACCGCGGCGACGACGAACTCCACGAAGTAGCCCTGCCACATGGTGGAGCCGAAGAACCGGCTGCGCCGGCCACGGGCACCGGGCCGGGCGACGACGCGGTAGACCGTCAGCCCGGCGATCGCGAACAGCATCACCCAGGTGACGAGCTCGGTGACCCACTCGTAGAGGTAGAAGTGGCCGATCAGCGGCAGCGCGAAGTCGGGGTCGAACAGCTGGCCGTAGGCCGTCACCAGCGTGAAGAACAGGAACCCGAACCCGACGAACACGAACCAGTGGGCCGCGCCCACCCAGTTCCACTGCAGCATCCGGGTGTGGCCGAAGGTCTCCTTGAGCATGTTCGCCCAGCGCGACCCCCGCGCGTCGGTGCGTCCGAGGACGGGCTGGCCGAGCTTGACGACGCCGACGATCTGCGTCGCAGCCTTCGCGAACAGCGCGACCGCGACCAAGGTGATCGCGATGGACACCACGGTGGCGAAGATCTGCATGTCGACCTCTCCGGTTCTTCGTTCGTGCCAGGGATCGTAGTGACTAAGCAACCGCTCAGTCACCTTCGCAACGGCGTGACCTGGGCAACGTCACCCGGGTCTTCCGGGGTCGGGACGGCCGCGGACGCGGCGGGTGACCTCGTCGGCGACCTCGCGGACCGCAGCCGCCAGGCGGCCGCGTGCCCTGCCGCCCACCGACGCCGCGTCGACGGTCAGTGCCACCGCCGCCGCCGGGTGGCCGTTGTGGTCGAACACCGCGGCGGCCACCGACGCGAAACCCGGCGTTACCTCGCCGTCCTCGAACGCGTACCCGCGCTGACGGGTCTCGGCCAGCAGCGGGCGCAGCGTCGACGGGCTGCTCACCGGCGGGGTCGCGGCGGACTCGCCGCGCTGCACGAACGCCGCGCGGTTGGGGAACAGCGCACGGACCTGCGCGCCCGGCAGGCGCGCGAGCATCGCGCGACCGCTGGCGGTCAGGTGAGCGGGCAGGCGTACGCCGACATCGGTGACCAGCGGAGGACGGCCCGGTGCGCGTTCCTCCACCACGTAGAGCACGTCGCGCCCGTGCAGCACCGCGAGGTGCGCGGACTCCCCGGCACGGTCGACCAGCCGGGCGAGCGGCAGCCGGGCGAGCCGCTGCAGCGGCGCCTGCCGGACGTAGCCGCTGCCGGCCTCGAACGCCGCGACGCCGACACCGAAGGTGCGCTCGTCGGCCAGGTGCACCACGAAGCCCTCGTCGGCCATCGCCGTGAGCAGCCGGTACGTGGACGCCCGCGGAAGGCCGACGGCCTGCGCGATGTGCTCCGCGGCGACCGGCTGCGGCTGGCCCGCAAGGAACCGCAGGATCCGCAGCGTGCGCGTCGACGCGGGAGCGCTAGTCATCGCCGTGACAACCGAGTTTTCGCGTCGAGATTGCGCGAATGCCCCGCCTGCACACAGCCACACGGAGCGCCACCGGGCATTCGCGCAATCTCGACGCCAGGAGTGGGGGCGACGTGGTCACGTGGCCGACGGTACGCCTCGTCTCATATATGAGACACCTGCAACGGACCCTCGGTGGCGTGTGTCGCCCGGGCAGGGTGGAATGGCCGCATGGGAACAGCGCGCGTGGTGGTGGGGGTCGGCCCGGTCACTCCCGAGGAGCTGATCGCGGTGACGCGCGGTGGTGCCGGCGTCGAGCTCGGCGCCGAGGCGGTCGCCGCGATCGAGAAGTCGCGTGCGGCC
>DATMEB010000004.1:0-29199 GCA_035557095.1 Nocardioidaceae bacterium
AAGGTGTAGCTGAGCTGTTCGGTACCACGGCCGTCGGTGTGCCAGGTGCGGTAGACCTTGTCCCCGTCGCGGAGGAACACGTTCACCGCGAATCCCGCACCGGGCGGCGCGCCTACGTCGGCGCCGAACGAGCTTTCCGACGACGAGTACCAGTCCATCTTGTTGCCGACTTTCGCCTTGTAGGCAAGCGCTTCCTCGATGCGCCCGTTGGTGACGATGACGAAGCGGGCATCGTAGTTGTCGAGGAAGCCCAGCCGGACCCACTGCGACGTAAGCCCTGTACAGCCTCCGCACTGCCACTCCGCGCCGTCGGACCACATGTGGTTGTAGACGATGAGCTGGGAGCGCCCGTCGAATACGTCGACCAGTCGGATGGGGCCGTCCGGACCGATCAGCGTGTAGTACGGGAGCTCGACCATCGGCAGGCTGCGGCGTTGTGCGGCGATGGCGTCGAGCTCACGGGTGGCGGCCTTCTCCCGCACACGCAGGTCGTCGAGGGCGGCCTGCCAGGTCTGCCGGTCGACGACTGGGGGCAGGGCGGTGGCGGTCTGCTCGGTCACGGTTCCTCCCGGGCTCGGATGGATCGGCTCTGGAGTGTTGACCAGCGACGGCGGCAGAAATCATCGCTCTCGCTCGGATCCAGCGGACTCGCGGCCGCCTGCGAGGGGTACGTCCGCATGGCCACCACGGAGGTCTCGACGGCCTGCCAACGCGGCCAGCTCAGCGGGCATGGCCGGCGCACTCACCGTCGAGCAGGTCTTCGACTCGCTGGCGATCCGCGTGTCGGCCCCAAGGCATGGTCCGAGCGCGTCACCATCGACTGGCACTTCACCGACCTGGTCGAAAGCCACCGCATGACCCTGTCCAACGGCGCCCTCATCCACCACCGCGTCGACGGCGCAGCGCCCACCGGTGAGCCGGACCCGAGGCTCATGACCAAGCCCGCGCTGCTCGGACTTCTGGCCGGACAAGGCCTCGACGGTACGACGCAGGACGGCGACCCCAACACGCTCCACCGGCTGCTCGCGCTGCTCGACGAGCCAGACCCCTCCTTCGCCGTCGTCACACCCTGAGCCCGATTTCGCGGGCCGTGGCTAGCGGAGGTTCGGATCGAAGGGCTGCTGTTCGGACTGGCAGACCGTGCCGTCGGGTGGGGTGGCCAGCTCGGTGAGGTAGTCGACCATCGCGTCTTCCACGCACACGCTCGGGTTCTGGAAGAACAGGTGCCCGTAGCCCTGGTGGGTGAGCAGCACCGCGTTGCCGAGCAACCGCTGCGCTCTGACGGCGTTGGCGTGCCCGGTGTTGGGGTCGAAGCGCTGGTTGATCAGTAGGATCGGGTTCGGGGTCGAGGCGTTCCACGGCCCCCGATAGGTGTCCTCGCCGCGCACCGGCCAGGAAGCGCAGGGGGCCCACTCCCATGCGAAGTGAATCGTTCCCTGAAGCGGGCTGGTCCGCCTCAGTCGCGTGAACTCTTGCGGCCACGCCTGGGGCTGCAGCCGGGCCGGCGCGTCAGCGCACTGGATCGCGGCCGAGGTCGTCGCGCCGCTCCAGCCGGCGGGCGAGGTGAACTCGCTGGATGAGCTCTCCAGTACCGATCCATTGCCCCCAAGTGCGGCAGCGAGATTCGCCGCGTTCTCCGGCCAGGTGCTTGGGGCCCTCATCGGCTGGAACTGTGAGACCAGTAGCTCGCCGTGCGTCAGCTCGCCCGGAGGGTCCGCTCCTGGAGCCGGGATCGGCGCGCGCTTCAACCCCGCGAGCAGCCGTTCCCACTGCTGTGCGGGGGACCGCTCACCGCCTGCGAGCGCGCAGCGCTGCGGTCCGGCGCCTTCGCACAGCGCGAGAAACCGGTCGAAGACCTCGTCGGCGGCGGCGCCAAACATCGCCATCCTTGACTCGGCGCTCTTCGAGTACCTCACCGCGTCGACGAGGCCGTTGAGCAGCATCGCCCGGACCCGGTCGGGGAACATGTTGGCGTAGGTCTGGCCGAGATAGCTGCCGTAGGACAGGCCCACGTAGGTCAGCTTCGTCTCGCCCATCAGCACACGCAGGTGGTCGAGGTCGCGGGCGGTGTCGGCGGTCGAGATGTGCGGCAGCAGCCAGCCGCTGACCTCACCGCAGCGCCGCGCCACCGCCGCGGCGGTGCGCTGGGTGCGTTGCGCTTCTGCTCTGGTGGTGGGGAGGGAGGCGCCTGACCAGAACCTCGCCTGCGCCCGCTCGTTGCGGAAGCAGCGCACCCGGGTGCTGGCGTTGGTGCCTCGAGGGTCCCAGCTGACGACGTCGAACCGGCCGCCGCCGATCGCGTCGATTCCCTCGGGATCGCCGCTCACCAGGCCGACGCCGGTGTCACCGGGCCCGCCGGGGTTGATGAACAGCGTGCCGATCCGCTGAGCCGGCTTGCTGGCGAGGTGGCGGATCAGCGCGAGGCTGATCGTGCGCCCGTCGGGGCGATCCCAGTCGAGCGGCACGCGGATGCGCGCGCATTGCAGCCCTCGAGGTGGGCCGCACGGCCTCCAGTCGATCGTGGCGCCGACGGCGCCCCTTGACCGAGTGGTCGGGGGCTCGGCGGCGGTCGCGGACCGGGTGGTGAGCGTGCCGACGCCGGCGAGTGTGACTGCACAGACCCCGGCGAGCGCCGCTGCGGCCGCCTTCTTCCGGCGTACAGCGGATGCTGACGGCGGCGTGGGGAGCGAAGACATGACATGCCCTTCCTGGCTGAAGGCCCCACGCCGTGTCGACGCTACGCCTGGGCGACTCTGGGCGGGCAAAGTTCGCGCGCGGCTCGATGCGGTCAGCGCAGATAGCTGTGCAGCAGGCCGGACTCGGCTCCTTTGCGCAGCTTCGCCAGGGCCCGCGTCTCGAGCTGGCGTACACGCTCGCGGGTGACGCCGAGTACGCCGGCGATGTCCGCCAGGGTGTGCGGCAGGGTGTCGCGTAGCCCGAACCGCAGGGTGAGGATGGCGCGTTCGCGCTGGCTGAGTCGGCGGAGCGCGCTCGCGACATCAGCGTAGAGGAACCCTTCGACGACCTGCTGCAGAGCAACGACGGCCTTGTCATCACCGACCAGCTGAGCAAGGTGCCCGCCACCGTCGCCGACCGTGGCGTCAAGTGAGAGCGGCTCACCGGCCCACCCGAGCAGGTTGTTGGCCCGTAGCACGCTGGTGTCCAGCTCGGCGGCCAGCTCCACCGCCGTAGGGAGTCGCCCCAGACGTTGGAAGAGCGCCTGCTGCTGACGGGTGGCGCGGTACACCTCGTCGGAGATGTGCGCCGGGATCCGGATGGTGCGCCCCTGATCAGCGACCGCGCGCATGATGGCCTGCTTGATCCACCACACGGCGTAGGTCGAGAACTTGAAACCACGCTGGTAGTCGAACCCCGCCACGGCGCGCATCAGCCCCAGATTCCCTTCCTGGATGAGATCCAGCATCGAGAGCCCCCGCCCGGTATGACGCTTCGCCTGGGCAACCACAAGCCGGAGGTTGGACCGGATCATCGTCTGCCTGGCCTCTTCGCCCAGAGCCACCAGTGCACACAGGTCTTCCTCGTCGTCCGGACGCGTCCCTTGGGCTACCAGATGTGCGGCGTACAGCCCGGCCTCGATCGTCAGTGCGAGGGAGGCTTCCTCCTCGCGTGGCAACAAGGGGGTACCGCGAAGACCCCTGAGATAGTCCGCCACCTGGTCGTCGCTCACGTGTAGCGCCCGGTCCGGCAGAGCTGAGCCGGTGGGCTCGAGCGCAGTGTCGCCGTTGCTGGCTGGACGAGCCTCGGAGAAGGTTGTGGAGCGTGCAGGACCGAACGACGTCGACATGACGTCCGCCTCTCAACCGGCCCAAAAAGAGTCCGGCGGAGGCTTCTTGAACGAGTACCGACCACGGTACTACCCCACGCCCGAACGAAGCCGCACAACGACCCAAGCAGCTCCGGAGGAGCCCTCGCACGTGCCGAGTGTGGGGGCCTACGTGCTGCTCAGCGCTCGCCTCTTGGTGGCACGATCTCGGTCTTGTCTCTGGCGTGCGCCTTGGCGCGCTTGTCCGCGCGCTTCTCCTTCAGAGACTTTTCGGCCTTCTTCGACATGTGTTGTCTGGGGGACTTGTCGGCCATGATGGCTCCTCGCTTGGGAGCCCGTTCAGCCCCGCACGCCCACCGTACCCCTCGCGAAGACACGATCGGTGGTTTCGAAATCGCAGTTGCCGTTCGCGCACCCCGCGGCCAGCGCCCGGGACGGATTGCCCGGGGTCCCGGGCCCGCATGAATGCGCAGCCGAAGCGGCGGGGGGTGTAACACCGCACCGGCGTGTTGCGGTAGGAATAGAAAGGTCCCGTCACTGGAGGGGTGACGGGACCTGTACGTGCCGCCAGCGAAGAGGGAGCGCTGATGAGTACCAGCGACGCGACCGACAGGACGTTCCGCCACACGCGGTTCGGCGCCGGATACGCGACCGAAGAGGTCGACGTGTTCATCGATGCCGTCGAGGACGCCCTGCGATCACCGACACCACGGCTGGGTTCCACCGATGTGGCCCGGCAGATGTTCACCCCGGTGCTGTTCAAGCCCGGCTACCACATGGGCGACGTGGACGACTACCTCAGCGAGGCGGAGCACCTGCTCAGCGAGCGCGAGCACCTGCTCCACTGACCGCCCGGGCCGGCATGGACCGACCCGTCAGGAGGCCGACGGCCGCCGATGCCGCACCCGGCATCTCGGCTGATCGTCCACCGGCGCGGCGCGTCTCACAGTAAATCCCGGCCCGACCCGCAATGAGGACCGCCGGCGGCGGGTAGAACCCCGTGATGGACGACAGCCGACACGCACACCCCGCCGGGCACCGCCCGGCTCGACGGGCCCTGACGCTGGCGATCGCCGCCGGCCTGGTCGTGTCGTGCAGCGCGCAGGCGCCGTCGGACAGCGGGAGCACGCCCGACCGCCCGGCGAACGGGTCGGCGTTGTCGCTGGGCGACGCGACCGGCCGGAGCGATGCTCGCGGCACCCTGCCCGCGCCCGAGAAGGCCACGGAGAAGCCCACCGCGGAGGCCGTCGAGTCGCTGCCGGCGGTCCCCGCCTCCCGGAGCAGGGTCGCGCTCGCCCGCCAGATCGACGCCGTCGGCGCGACCCTGCGTGACCCGCACGCCTCCGCGACGGACCTGCAACGGGCCGGTGAGTTCCAGCAGCTCGCCGTGCGCACGCTGGCAGCCAAGCCCACCGCGTTCCGCCGGCAGGTGACGACCCGGCTGCGACCGGGCCCGGCGGCGGCCACGCGCAACGAGGTCCAGGCTGACCGGGTGCTGCACGCGATGACCACCCCGGAGGAGTCACTCCCGAGCGGTTGGCGGATCGTCCAGCCGCCACCACCGGGTGAGCTGCTCGGCTACTACCGGCGTGCGCAACGGCGTACCGGCGTGCACTGGACCTACCTGGCCGCGATCAACCTGGTCGAGACGCGGATGGGACGCATCCGCGGCGTGAGCTCGGCAGGCGCCCACGGCCCGATGCAGTTCCTGCCGTCGACGTGGGAGCTGTACGGCGGCGGCGGCGACATCAACGACTACCGCGACGCGATCCTCGCGGCCGCGAGGCTCCTGAAGGCCAACGGGGCACCCGGCGACATGTCCGAGGCACTCTGGCACTACAACCCGTCCGACAGCTACGTGCGCGCGGTCACCGAGCACGCCCGCGCCATGCAGCGTTCGATCTCGGCCTATCGCGGCTACTGGCACTGGCGGGTGCTGTACAGCCACGTCCGCGGGACGTACGTCCTGCCCGTCGGCTACCCACAGAAGCGACCCCAGCTGCTGCGCGACCGCTAGGCCCGGCCGGGTCCTAGGTCACTTCAGCTCGAGCCCCAGCGGGCCGCGGAAGCGGGCCCAGGGGATGACGACCACCCGCGACGAGCACACCCTGCCCCCGATGCCTCGGCAGCGTTCGCGGAACGCCGTGTTGATCGCGGACAGGATGCCGGCGACCCGCACTCCACCGCCGACCGCGCGGGTGAACGCGGGGCTTCCGCTGTCGCCCTGTCCGGCGACCGCCACGCCAGGCCTGCTGAGCACGACCGCGGGGCCCATGAGCGGCCCACCGGGGCTCGTCCGGAACAGCAGGTTGGTGTTGGTGATCCGGCTTCCGCACATCTCCCCGCTGAACGACCCCGACACGCACCACCGGTCACCGCGCGAGAAGGTCGCGACCGGTCCGACGATCCTGCGGCCGCGGTTGCTGGCGATGCCGCCGACGAAGACGGCGTTGCCGTAGCGCCGTCCGTTGAGCACCTGGGTGTCCCACCGGAACGAGCGGAGCGCCCCGCTCACCCCGACCGGACGCCGACCCTGGGCGGTCCTCCAGACCACCCCGGGCCGCCCGGACGAGCAGTGGTTGGCGAACACCAGCACGTCGTCGCCGTTGGCCCTGCGCTGTGCGGGGAAGCCGCTGGTGCAGGCCGCTCGACTGGTGGCGATCCGCGAGCCACCCCAGAACGGGGCCCGGTCGGTGGCCCGGCGTGCCGGCGACAGCGGCATCGGGGACGTGAACCTGACCGCGATGGCGTTGTCACCGCGGAGTCGCAGGCTCGCCTGCGCCGTACGCAGCGACCGCTGAGCCGACACCGCCGCTCGGGGCGCCTTGCTCGCCAGGCCCACGACGAGCCCGTCGAAGTCGGGCTCGAGCAGGACGCTCGTCACGCGCGTGTCCTTGCCGATGGCCTCGGCTTTGCGCAGCAGCTCGTCGCGGGAGAACCGCACCGACTCCCACCTGACCGCGAGTCCCGAGGGTGCGGCTGCGATCGAGCGGGCCACCTGGCCCGGTGCCGTCCCCACGCCCTGCACCACCAGGGTGCGCGACCCCGGGTGGAGCACCGAGCCCGAGAAGCGGTCGGAGCGCGCAGCCGTGGCCAGGAGGCGCTGCGTGTACTGCCGATGCGCGAGAACGACAGACGACCCAGCCGTGCCGGCGCTTGCGGCGGTCACCGGGTACGCCGCCTTCGCGTTGGACAGCGCGCTGGTCTGCGAGGCCAGGGCCGTACCCGCCGACAGCCCCGCCACTGCGACCACCCCGGCGGTGCCGACTGCGAACACACGCTTCATACCTGACCCCCGAACTCGCGCGGGCGAACGATCCCTCCCAGGCTACGACTGCCCACGGGCTCGGGCGCTACTCCTGTGTCTTCGGCATATGGTCGACCAGCCAGCGCACGAGGTCGCTGGTGCTCCGGGTCTGCAGCCACACCCGTCCCGGTCCGACGAAGTCGGCGACCAGGCCCTCGCCCCCGAGGATCGTGGACTTCCAGCTGCCGGCCTTGCGTACGGAGTACTCCACCACGTCGTCGAATGCCACGATGTGCCCGCTGTCGATGGTGATCCGCTCCCCTGCCGCGAGCTCGAACTCCCGGATGGCGCCGTAGGTCGACATCAGCAGGTCGCCCTCTCCGCTGCAGCGCAGCAGGATGAGGCCCTGACCGCTGAAGAACGCCTTGCTGCCGCCCCACTTCGCGTCGACCTCGACGGTGGTGTCCGAGGCGATCCACGAACCCGACTGGACCATCAGCGACCCGCTCCCGCGCAGCGAGGTCATGGTCATGTCACCGGGCAGCGCCGACGCCACCCCGACGACGCCGCCCGAGGACGACTTGAAGTCGTTGACGAAGAAGCTCTCCCCGCCGACCGTGCGACGCAGGCCCTTCATCAGGCCGCCGCGCGTCGAGGTCGACATCTCGATGTCGCCGCGCGTCATCGCCATCGCTCCTGCCTCGACCCGTACCGCCGAACCGCCGGCAAGGGTGATCTCCGCGAGGGCGAACATGGGCCCGGATTCGATCGTTACGTCCATTCGAGCATCGTCGGCCGTGCGGGCGGGGCGGGTCATCACCCGTTTCGGGTGACCCGTCGCGAGGGCGCTGCGCGAGGTCGGTGCCGCCCTAGGTCGGCGGGAGTATTTTTGACGATGTGACCACCCACGGTGACGACTCCCACGACACCCACCACCTCGTGGAGTCTCTGCTCGACCGCCTCGACCCGGCCGAGGTTCCCGCGATCAACGCGCCCGAGCTCCGGCACATCGTCGAGCTCGTCGCCGACCGCGCCCGGCTCGACCACGACCTGCGCGACGCCGTTCGCGCGGCCCATGACAGCGGCACCTCTTGGGCGCAGATCGGGACAGCTCTCGGGGTGTCCCGCCGGGCGGCACGCCGGCTGTACGCCGAACCCGACCCCGAGGTCGGCTGACACCCTCCTGCTCAGGCGCAGCCCTGCTCAGACGCCGCCCTGCTCAGACGTCGATCTGTCGCTGCTCGCCCTTGCTCTGTCCTTCCGGCCCCTGGACGTCCCCGTCGCCACCGGCATCGCCGCTGCCGGCAGCTTCGGCCTCCCTCGCCTCGATGCGCGCCTGCAGCCGCCGACGGAACGCGCGGAGCACAACCGGGGCGACGAACGCGAGGAGGAGCAGCAGCACGACGAAAGCCAGCAGGGCCAGCGACGCCCCGCGCTGGATGAAGATGTCGAAGCTGCCGCCGGAGATCAGCATGGTCTGGCGAAGGCTCTCCTCGGCCAGCGGGCCGAGCACCAGCGCGATGACCAGGGCCGCGGGCGAGAACCCGAACCGACGCATGAAGAAGCCGAGCACCCCGCAGGCCAGCATGATGCCGACCTCGAGGACGCTGCCGTTGACCGTGAACGCACCGACCACACAGAGCACGATCACGATGGGCCCGAGGATGCGGAACGGGACACGGGCGATGCTCGCGAACGCGGGGACGCAGAAGATGTTGAGCACGAGCAGCATCGCGTTGCCGAGGTACATGCTGCCGATCAGGCCCCAGGCGAAGTCGGGGTTCTGCTCCATCAGCAAGGGCCCGGGAGTCAGCCCCCAGATGAGGAACCCGCCGAGCAGTACCGCGGTGGCGCCCGACCCGGGGATCCCGAGGGTGAGGAGCGGCACCATCGAGCCCGCGCTCGCGGCGTTGTTCGCGGCCTCCGGCCCGACCAGTCCGGGTACGGCGCCGTGCCCGAACTTCTGCGGCTTCTTCGAGATGCCCTTCTCCACCGTGTACGACATCAGCGAGGCCACCGTCGCACCGGCACCGGGGATGGCCCCGACGAAGAACCCGAGCACCGAGCCACGCGCCATGCTCCCCCGAGACTCCGACCAGTCGGTGCGCGTCGGCCAGAACCCGCGGCTGCGGTGGCTGATCGGGACGTAGCCGAGGTCTTCCTTGTGGGCGCCGTTGTACAGCGACCAGAGGATCTCCCCGACGCCGAACAGCCCGATCGCCACCGGCACGAAGTCGATGCCCTCGATGAGGTCGGGTGCTCCGAACGTGTAGCGCTGCGTTCCCGTGGTGATGTCGACGCCGACGGTCGCCAGGGCGAAGCCGGCGAGTGCGCTCACGGCACCGAGCAGCCGGTTCTGCCCGATGATGACCACGAGCGTGAGCAGCCCGGCCATCACGACCAGGAACAGCTCGGGCGGCCCGAAGTTCGAGGCCACCGCGGAGACGGCGGGCGCCGACAGCGAGATGAGGATCGCACCGACGGTTCCGGCGACGAACGAGGCGACCGCGGCGAGTACGAGCGCCGGGCCCGCGCGGCCCTGCTGGGCCATGGGATAACCGTCGAACGTCGTGGCCACCGTCGCGGACTCGCCCGGTGTGTTGATCAGGACCGACGTGATGGTCCCGCCGTACATGGCGCCGTAGTAGACCGCGGCCAGCATCACGATCGCACCGGTGGGGTCGAGTCCGAACGTCAGCGGAAGCAGGATCGCCAGGCCTGCCGAGGGCCCGAGCCCGGGCATGACGCCGACGACCATGCCGAGCAGGACGCCGGCCGCCAGCAGCAGCAGGTTGGCCGGTGTCAGCGTCTCGGCGATGCCGCCGAGCAGCTGGCCGAAGACGTCCACGGTGGCAGAGCTCCTTGGGTCGAGGGGTCGCTCAGAGGGGCCGGGCTGTGGTCACAACGGCAGCACCAGCCCCGGCGGCAGGCCGGCGCGGAGCAGCACCTCGAACAGCAGGTACAGCGCGACGGGGACGGTCACGCTCACGATCGCGTTCTGCACATGGCGGCCGCGGTTGACCAGGCTGAGCATCAGCGCGAGGTACAGCACCGAGGACAGCAGCGCACCGAGCGGGTCGAAGGTGAGGTAGAACAGCACCATCAGCCCGACCGCGATGGCGGTCGCCCACGCCTGCGTGCCGCCCGCTGCCTGCTCATCCGTCTCGGGTTCGCCGTCGGCGTCCACCGCCGGCCCGGGAACAGCGCCGAACGCCGTCCGAGCAATCGCGACCAGGCAGCCGGCCACGGTCGCCAGCCCCACCATTCGGGGGAAGAAGCCGGGGCCGATCTGGCCGGAGTCGTCACGCCACTCCATCCCGAACGCCATCACTGTGTAGGCGACGGCCAGCAGCAACAGCACCGCCAGGAACGCCATGCGCGTGCTCAGCACGCCCTCGCGTCGTGGGCTGGTCGCCGCGCCGGCCGTGGCAGGGGGGCCCCCTGTATTAGGGGAACCAGCGTCCGGCGTACCGCCGGCCGCCGCCTGCACAGTGTGGTGCTCGGGTGTGGTCATCTAGAGCGCGCCCAGCCGCTTGAGCTGGTTCTCCAGCTGGGACTCCGTCTGGTCGATGTACTGGGTGAACTCGTCACCCCAGCGCTCGTCGGGCGTGAGGTTGTTGTCCGCGAGGTACTTCTTCCAGGCGGGCGTCTGCACGACCTTCTTCATCGTGTCGATCCACCACTGCCGGGTCTCCTCCGGGACGTCGGGCGGCAGGATGAGCCCACGCGGAGTCGTCACCATGTCGGTGTAGCCCTTCGACTTCGCCGTCGGTACCTGCTCCATGCCCGGCATCGGCTCGTCGCCGGTGAACAGCAGGGGGAACATGTCACCCGACTCGACCTGACCGAGCACCTCGGCCGGGTTCGACGTGATCGCGTCCAGCGAGCCGGACGACAGCGCGGTGATCAGCTGGCCCTCCTCGTTGAACGGCACATACTCGATCTCGTAGCCGGCCTGCTCGGCGAGCTCGGAGTGCAGGATCAGGTCGATGTTGACGACACCTATGCCACCGACGGCGACCTTCTGCTTCTCCTTGGCGTACTGGACCCACTTCTCCCAGGTGTCGAGTCCGCTCTCCTTGTGGGTGAGGAACAGCGACGCGTCGGTGGCCAGCAGCCCGATGTGGGTGAAGTCCTGGGGCGCCCAGCCGGTGTCGGACTCCAGCGGCGTGGTGAGGAACGAGCCGGAGGTCGACGAGATCGCGTACGGGTTGCCGGACTCGGCGAACACCCGGCCCCAGCCCACCGCGCCCGAGCCGCCGTCGACGTTCTCGACGGTGATGTCCTCGGCGTAGAGCTGCTCCTTCTCCAGGATGTCGACGATCTGGCGCGACATGATGTCGTTGCCGCCGCCGGGCCCGAAGGCGACCGTCCACTCCAGCGGCTCCTCCGGGTAGTTCTCCGCGGATGCGCTCCCGGATCCTCCCGACCCTCCGCACGCGGCGAGTGCGAAGGCCGCTGCCACGCACGCGCCGGCGGCTGCGAGCTTGGTACGCATGGTTACCTCCTTGCCCGGTGCTGGCCCGGGCTGTTCTGTCAGGTGTTGCCGGGTTCTGCGACTGTCTGTGGTGTCTGGCTCGGCGAATCCGTGTCGAGCCGGTGCCAGGATGCGGTGGCCGAGGCGCAGAGCCGTCCCTGCTCGTCGTACAGGTGCGACTCGAGGTGCACGATGCGCCGGCCGGGTCGCAGCAGCCGGCCCTCGCAGCGGGACGGCCCGTTGACGGGACGGAAGAACCGCATCTGCATCTCGATCGTCACCGCGGTGGAGAGGTAGCGATGGCACAGATGGCCCATCGAGATGTCCATGACGGTGGCGATCACCCCGCCGTGCAGCGACCCCTGCGGGTTGCGCAGGAAGTCGGCGAACGGCAGCTCCACGCAGGTGCGCTGCTGTTCGTCGTCGTAGGTGACGGTGAGGTCGAGCAGGCGGGCCAGGAAGAACCGGCCGAAGACCGGCTCGCTGGTCGCGAGTGCGTCCTCGACGCGAGCGCGCACGACCTCGGGGTCGATGCCGTTCGTCGGCTCGCTGCCCACGGTCTCTCTCCTCGTCGAGGTCGGGTTCATGAGGTTCGTCAGGACCAGGTGAACTGCGGGCGCCGCTTCTCCAGGAAGGCGCGGACACCCTCGGCGTAGTCCTCGGTGTCGAACGAGGAGTTGCGCAGCTCACGGGTGGCGTCGTCGTCCGCGGCCTGCCCGGCCACGATCCGGCTCACGATCTGCTTGGTCGCGCGGACGCTGTACTGCGCGCGCGTGCACAGCAGCTCGGCGAACTCGTAGGTCAGCTTCTCCAGGTCGTCGCCGGCCACGAGCTCGTCGGCGATCCCGATCTGGTAGGCCCGCTCGGCGTGCACGCGCTGCCCGGACATCAGCACCCACTTGGCCTGCGCCGGACCCACCAGGTCGACGAGGCGCTTGGTCGACTCGAGGCTATAGACCAGCCCGAGCTTGGCCGGGGTGATCGCGAAGCTCGACTCCTCATCGGCGAACCGCAGGTCGCAGGCCAGGGCGAGCCCGCATCCTCCGCCGATGCAATAGCCGTGCACCATCGCGATCGTCGGCTTGGACATCCCCTCCAGCGCCTGCTCGGCTGCGGCGACCCGCTCGTTGTACGCACGGGCGCTCTCGGCGTTGGCGCGCACCTGGCGGAACTCGCTGATGTCGGCGCCGGAGGCGAATGCCTTGCGACCGGCGCCGCGTACGACGAGGACCTTGACCGACGGGTCCTGGTCGATCTCGGCGAGCACACCGGGCAGTGCCTCGTACATAGCCAGGCAGATCGCGTTGTGGCTGTCCGGGCGGTTGAGCACCAGGGTCGCGATCGCGCCGTCGACGCCGGAGCGCTCGACGAGCAGGTCCTGTGAGGGTTCGGTGGCCACTCGGTCTACCTCCGCTGCAGGTCGGGATGTTCGTCGTACACGACGCCGTCGTCGAAGAGTCGGGCGATCTCGTCGTCGCCGAGCCCGCGCTCGGCCAGCACCTCGGCGCTGTGCTGTCCCAGCCACGGCGCCGGGCCGCGGACCTCGTAGTCGAGCCCGCTGAACCTCGCGCCGGTGCCGACGGTGCGCATCGGGCCGATGATCGGGTGCTCGAGCTCGACGACCATGTCGCGGGCCTGCACGTGCGGGTCGGCGAGCGCCTCGTCGTAGGTGAGGACCGGTCCACCGGGCACACCGGCCTTGTCGCAGATCTCCACCCACTCGCTGGTGGTGCGCGTCTTGGTGATGAGCTCGATCTCCACCTCGAGCTCGTCGATGTGGTCCATCCGGTCGGTGAGGGTCTCGAACCGGGGGTCGGTGAGCCACTCGGGCCGCTCGACCACGTCCTGGGCGAACCGTCGCCAGAGGCGGTCGTTGTTCGCGCCCATGGTCACGTAGCCGTCGGCCGTGCGGTAGGCCTGGTACGGCGTCGAGCGCCGGTGGCGCGTGCCGGCGGGGGCGGGCACCTCGCCGTTGCCGAAGTACGCCCCGGCCTCCCAGAGCGTCCAGGCCAGACCCGCGTCGACCAGCGAGACGTCGATGTACTGGCCCTCGCCCGTGCGCTGGCGCATCATCTGCGCGGCCATGATCGAGTAGATCGCGGTCGCACCCGCGGCGATGTCGTTGATCGCGATGCCGACCTTGGCGGGCTGGCCGTCCGGCTGCCCGGTCATGCGCATGAACCCGGTCACGCCCTGGGCCATGATGTCGAAGCCCGGCCGGTCGCGGTACGGACCGGTCTGTCCGAACCCGCTGATCGAGCAGTAGAGGATGTCCGACCGCACCTTGCGGCAGCCGTCGTAGTCGATGCCCAGCCGCCGGGCGACGCCGGGGCGGAAGTTCTCGATGACGAGGTCGGACTCGGCGGCCAGGCGCAGGAACAGGTCGCGACCCGTCGGGCTCTTGAGGTCGAGCGCGAGGCTGCGCTTGCTGCGGTTCGGCATGCCGAACGGGTAGCTCTCCGCGTTGACCTTGGGGCTCAGCCGACGCGAGTCGTCACCCTCGGGAAACCGCTCCACCTTGACGACGTCCGCGCCGAGCTCGGCGAGGACCATCGTGCAGTAGGGCCCGGAGAGGAATCGGGTGAGGTCGAGGACCCGGAAGCCGTTGAGGGGGAGCACCGCCACCGTCTGCTTTCCCGTATCGTGGTAGAACTTCGTGTATCGCGGAAAACTACGCGGGACATCCTCCGAGCGTCAAGGGTGCAGATGGCAGTGGATGGCAGTGGATGGCAGGAGACAGGTGAGCCGGCCATGAGTCGCCCCTCGGGCGACGGCACCCGACCGCCGGGGCCGAGCGGCGGCAGGAACGGCGGAGTGCAGTCGATCGACCGGGCGGCGGCGATCCTGCGCTGCCTGGCCGAACACCGTGCCGAGCTGACCCTGTCCGAGATCGCCCGTGCGACCGGGCTCACCACCAGCACCGTCCATCGTCTGCTCGCGGCCATGCAGCACAACCAGCTCGTGCGCCAGTCGCGCGACCGTCGCTACGCACCGGGACCGCTGCTGGTCCAGCTCGCCCGCGGCGGCGGCAGCACGTCCCTGCGGGAGGCGGCGATGCCGGCGATGGTGTCGCTGCGCGACGAGGTCGAGGAGACGGTCGGCCTGCACAGTCTGCTGTCCGGCGCCGAGCGGGTCGTGGTGGACCAGGCCGAGAGCCACCACCCGCTGCGCCGCACGTACACCAAGCTGGGCATGCCGATCCCGCTGCCGTACGGCGCACCCGGCAAGGTGCTCTGCGCGTGGCTTGCGCCGAGCCGCTGTGAGGCCATCCTCAGCCACGAGATCCAGCCGCTCACGCCCACGACGGTCACCGACCCCGGGGTGCTGCGCGGCGAGCTCGACGACGTGCGCCGTCGGGGCTACGCCGTGTCGTTCGCCGAGCGCACGCCCGGGATCCGCTCGGTCGCCGCGCCGCTGTTCGACCACGAGGGCGCGATCACCGGCTGCATGAGCGTGTCGGGCCCGGAGATGCGGATGCCGGACGAGCGACTGCACGTCCTCGGCTGGCACCTCCGAGCAGCGGCGTGGTCGGTGTCCGAGGTGCTCGGTGCGACCCGGGAGGTCGTCCGTGCCCGCAACGCCGCGATCGGTGTCGACGGCCAGACCGACCGGGCCTCCGAGCTGCCGTGGGCAGCCGGTGCGCCGAGCGACCGCGGACGCTAGGGCGGGACACGCCCTGGACCGTTACCCAGCGTGCCCGGGCCCTCGCGGCCAGTTGGGCGATTGTCCGGACAGGCCGTCCCCACGCTCCTAGCCTCGATTCTGGTGGGATGTTCGGTTTGTTCCTTGGGGGCCGTCGTGCGCAGGTTGCTGGAGAGTCGCGTGGCGGCCGTCGCGCTCGCAGCGGCACTGGTGGTCGCGATCGGGTCCACCGGCGCGGTTGCGGCGAGTCTCATCCGGTCCGCGGACATCAAGGACCAGACCATCGCCGCGAAGGACCTCGGCCGGGGTGCGGTCAACACCTCCGAGCTGCGAGACAAGGGCGTCCTGAGCCGCGACGTGGCCGACGGCGGGCTGCGCCTGCGCGACCTCAGCGACAGCGTGCAGAACCGGCTCGGCGAGCAGGGCGCGAAGGGCGACCGCGGTGCACGCGGGATGCCCGGTGTCCGAGGTCCTCGGGGCCAGGAGGGGGACGACGGCGCCCTCGGACCGCAGGGTCCTCCGGGACCGCAGGGTCAGCAGGGCGTGCAGGGACCACCCGGTCCGCAGGGAGGGCAGGGTGTGCAGGGACCGCCCGGCCCGCCCGGATCGCGAGGCGTCCAGGGGCCCAGGGGGCCTCAGGGCGAGCCCGGCATCTTCGGCTACGAGCGCGTCGCCAGCACCACCGTCTACATCCCCGCGGACGGCAGGATGAGCGTCACCGCGACCTGTTCTCCGGGCAAGACGGTGATCAGCGGGGGGTACACCCAGGTCGGCAACGCCGAGATCCGCTCCTCCGACGCGACGACCGCGCTCGACGGCTGGTCGGTGTTGTTCGACAACACCGCCGAGTCGATCCTCGCCGAGGTGCACGTCAGCGCGATCTGCGCCAGCATCATGCCGTAGCACCGGGTCACGGGCACTGGGTCACGGGCACTGGGGTCACGGGCAGTGGGTCAGAGGCGCAGCAGCGCGGCGACGGCCATCCCGCAGACCACCGCGACGAGCATGGGCGCGCGCAGCCAACGGGCCACACCCGCGGCGCCGACACCGAGCACCTGCGGAGAGTTCAGGTTCGCCCAGTCCTCGCCGCCCAGCTCGACCACGATCAGGCCGGCGAGCAGCACCGGCGCCATGAGCGCGATGACCCTGCGGGCCGTCGGCGAGGGTGAACGGTCGCCGAGGGCCAGCGGGCCGATCGCCTTCAGCACGAAGTTCGCGACCGTGACCGCGAGCACGGGCAGCCACAGCTTCATCGGCCTCCTCCTCGGCGACGGTGCGGGAAGCCCTCCGGAAGCGCGCCCAGCAGCGCGGCCGCGGTCGCGCCCAGCAGTGCGTTGCCGGGCGCGGTGACCAGGAGCAGCCCGCCCGCGATCGCGGCACCGAGCGCGGCACCGACGACCGCTCGCCAGGACCGGCGCAGCTCCTCCATGGCCAGCATCAGGAAGAACGCCGGGAACACGACGTCGGCGCCGAGCGTGTTCATCAGGTCCGGTGACGGCTGGGTGATGACCCCCACCGCCGTGCCCGCGACCCAGAAGAGCCACTGCGGCGCGCTGGCTCCGACGAGGCGGGGCAGGTCGAAACGACCGCCGCCCTGGTGCGCGACGACGAACGCGGCGTCGGTCAGGGCCTGTGCCTGCAGCGCGCGACGCACGCGCCCGCCGCTGAGACTGTCGTTCAAGGCGACGCTCATCACGAGGTAACGGGCGTTGATGAGCACGGCGGTGGCCACGGCCGACACGGCGCCGCCGGGTGACAGCGTCGTCAGCAGGGCGAACTGCGCCGAACCCGAGAACGCCGCCATCGAGAAGAACACGGGCAGCACCAGACCCCACCCGGCCGCACCCGCCGCCGCCCCGAAGGAGAGCGCGAGGACGAACACCGCCGCGCCCGGGCCGAACCCCAGCCGCATGCCCTCGACGAGGCCCTCCCGGGTGGCCGGCCTCACCGGTCCGCCCGCGCATCGCCGGAGGCTTCCGGGCCGTCGCCGGAGGCCGCCGACGACCGGAGGCGCTGGTAGTGCCGCCGCGCCCGCTTCCGGTTGCCGCAGTCGGCCGAGCTGCACCAGGTTCGCGACGCGTTCTTGGTCCGGTCGAGGAACAGCCAGCCGCAGTCGCGGTCGCTGCACTCCCGCAGCCTCGTCAGGTCCTCGAACTGCAGCAGCCGCCAGACCTCGAGCGTCAGCACGGTGGGCAGGTCATCCGGACCGCGCAGGTCGACCTCCCACCGCCACGGCACGACGGCGCCGACCCGGGCCCGCGCGAGGGCGCGCGTGACCGCTCGGTGCACCCTCTCGACGTCGGCCTCCTCGACCGGCGACCCGAGCGCGATCGGCCGCAGCAGGCGATACGCCGACTCCCGCAACCTGCGGATGCGCTCGAGCACCGCACCCGAGGCCGCTCTCGAGGTCGGCGCCGCAGCGTCCTGCTCGTCCGGCAGCATGCCGGTCGACACCACCCACCGCAGCAGTGCGTCCGCGTCGGTCAGCCCGTCGGTCACCCGCGCCGGGTCGAGCCGCCAGGCCACGGTGTTGACGAGGTCGAGGGCGACGTGCCCACCGATCAGCTCGGGCCGGACGTGACCGCCCGAGGCCCGCGCGGCTGCCGGGTCCGTCGCCGGGTGCCCGCGTCGGCTCTCCTGCCGTGCCCTGGTCATCCCGACCCAGGCTAACAGCCTAAACGGACTAAGCCTGTTAGGGGATGGTGGAGTCGGGAGATGGCGCCTCGGCCCGGTCGAGCGACTCCCGCAGCCAGCCCACGAGGTCGGCGTCGAAGGCCGTCGTACCCTCACCACGAGACACCGCGATGAGCGCGTCGGCGATCGTGCGGAGCTTGATGTTGCGGTCCTGCGACCAGCGGCGCAGCACCGCGAAGGCCCGCTCGGGCGGGATGCCGTATCGCAGGACCAGCGCGCCCTTGGCCTGCTCGATCACGGCTCTGCTGTCCATCGCCTCGCGCAGCTGCTCGTTCTCGAGGCGGAGGACCTCGGTGACGTCCTTGTCGGTACTCGGCCAGCCGTGCAGTGAGTCCAGCACCTGGTCGGCCGGCTCCTGCGCGTCAGGGTGTGGGGCGCCGTCGTCGGAAGGCGCGGCAGGGGACTGAGTCATGTAACGGTTCCTGGGCAACACGGTCCGGGTTGCAGCGTCACATCGTGCTGCCGGCTGATCCTCCAACCGCTTAGAAGATTACCGAACCCCACCAAGGGCCCCGCTCGAGGGTGAGACCGGCCGACGCGCAAACGCCCGTTGGCACCGCGTCCGGGCCGCGGATCATCCACACTGAGACCATGATCCGCGTCGAGACGATCAAGACCTCCGGCCTCGGTGACCACAGCTACCTGGCGACCGACGGCGAGGTCGCCGTCGTGGTCGACCCGCAGCGCGACATCGACCGGGTGCTGGCGCTGCTCGACGAGCTCGGAGTGCGGTTGACCTACGTCCTCGAGACGCACATCCACAACGACTACGTCACCGGAGGCCTGGAGCTGGCCGGCAGGCTCGGTGCGGAGTACGTCGTCTCCGCCGACGACGACGTCTCGTTCGACCGGCTCGCCGTACGCGACGGCGACGTCGTGGCCACCGGGCGGATGCGTGTGCGCGCGATGCACACCCCCGGCCACACCCACCACCACCTCAGCTACGTCCTCGAGGACGAGACCGGGGAGCCGCAGGCGGTGTTCACCGGCGGGTCGATGCTGTTCGGTACGACCGGGCGCACCGACCTCGTCGGCGACGAGCACACGAAGGAGCTGACCCACCTGCAGTTCTCATCGGCACACCGGCTCGTCCGCGAGCTGCCGCCGCAGACGCAGGTCTACCCCACGCACGGCTTCGGCAGCTTCTGCTCGGCGACACCGGCCAGCGGCGATTCCTCCACGATCGGGCGCGAGGCCGAGGTCAACCCCGCGCTGACCCTGCCGGAGCAGGAGTACGTCGACACCCTGCTCGCCGGCCTCGACGTCTACCCCGCGTACTACACGCGGATGGCGCCGATCAACCGCACCGGCCCCGAGCCGGTCGACCTCTCGTTGCCCGAAGAGGTCAGCCCGGCCGAGCTGCGCCGGCGCATCGAGAACGGCGAGTGGGTCGTCGACCTGCGCGATCGCACGGCGTTCGCCGCCGGTCACCTGGCCGGCTCGTTGGGCTTCGAGCTGTCGACGAACTTCGTCACCTACCTCGGCTGGCTGTACCGCTGGGGCGCGGCACTGACCCTGGTCGGGGAGTCGGTCGACCAGGTCGCCCAGGCCCGGCGTGAGCTCGTCCGCATCGGCATCGACTCCCTCGCCGGGATCGCCGCCGGGGACATCGAGGCGCTGGCCGACGGAGAACGGCTGCGGTCGTACCCCGTCAGCGACTTCACCGGCCTGGCCAAGGCCCGGACCGAACGCACCGTGCACGTGATCGACGCCAGGCGGGGCGACGAGCGCTCGCGCGGCGGCGTCGAGGGGTCGCAGCACATCCCGCTGCACGAGCTCTCCGACCGCATCGACGAGATTCCCGAAGGCGAGGTCTGGGTCTACTGCGGCTCGGGGTACCGCGCCTCGATCGCGGCGTCGGTGCTCGACCGGCTGGGCCGCGAGGTCGTACTGGTCAACGACGACTACGCCTCGGCCAGGACGGCCGGGCTGGAGGGCTGACACGACACGACGCGCGTCAGGCGATGTCGCCGACCGCGGCCTCGACCGACTCGTAGATCGGGCACACCGTCGCCACGTGGGTCAGGTCGAGCACGCGCCGGACGAACCTCGTCGGCCTCGTCAGGCACACCGACCCGGTGGTCCAGCCGGTACGTGCCACCGCCTGCACGAGCTCACCCACGCCCGAGCAGTCCATGAAGACCACGTGCTCCAGGTCGACCACGACCCGCGCACCCGGCTGTGCGATCGCCGCTACGAGCTCGTCCCTGAACTGCGGCGCCGAGGCGCCGTCGATCTCACCGGCCACCTCGAGCACGGTGCACTCGGCACACCGGTAACGGTGCACCTCGAAGTCGCCCGGACCGTCGACAGGTCCGGGCAGGTGTCTGTGAGATCGGTTGGCCACCGGCGTCTCCCTAGAAGCGACTACCTCGGTGGTACCGCGCGGGTGTACCGCTGTCCATCCTCCGCAGGGGCCATCACCTGGCGTGCCGGACGGTATTCCGGACCAGGCTCAGGCGTGAAATTTCGGCTCATGCCACGGCGAAGGGCACCATCCCGTCGGCCGACCCGCGGTCGGTCGCCCCATCGGACGCCGCGTCGGGATGGTTCCACAACCCGCGTTCTCGCAGGATTGGCAGCACGCCCTCGCCGAACCAGTACGACTCCTCCAGGTGCGGGTAGCCCGAGAGCACGAACTCGCTGATGCCCAGGTCGGCGTACTCCTCGATCCTGTCCGCGATCTCGATGTGCGAGCCGACGAGTGCGGTGCCCGCGCCCCCACGGCCCAGGCCGACGCCGGCCCACAGGTTCGGCGCCACCGTGAGCCCGTCGGCCGAGCCGTGGTGCAGGTCGAGCATCCGGCGCTGCCCCTCCGACTCGCTACGCCGCAGGTTGGCCTGCACACGGGCCACCGTCTGCGGGTCGAGCCGGTCCAGCAGTCGCTGCGCCTCGGCCCACGCCGCTTCGGACGTGTCGCGTGCGATCACGTGCAGCCGGATGCCGAACCGCATCGGCCGGCCGACGTCCTTGGCGATACGCCGGATCCACGCCAGCTTCTCGGCAACCGCCGGCACCGGCTCGCCCCAGGTGAGGTAGACGTCGGCGTGCCGGGCCGCGACCGGTCCCGCGGCCGGGGACGACCCGCCGAAGTACAGCGGCGGCGTCGGGTCCGGCCGGCGCTGCAGCGTCGCCTCCTCGACCGACAGGTGCTGGCCGTCGAAGGTCACCGGACCGGACCCCTCCCACAGCCGCCGGACGATCGAGAGGAACTCGTCGCAGCGCTCGTACCTCGCGTCCTTGTCGAGGAAGTCGCCGAACGCGCGCTGCTCGTGCGCCTCCCCACCGGTGACGACGTTGAGCAGCAGCCGTCCCTGCGACTGCCACTGGAAGGTCGATGCCATCTGCGCCGACAGCGTCGGGCTCATCAGTCCCGGGCGGAACGCGGACAGGAACTTCAGCCTGCGGGTCGACTGCACGAGCATCGCGGTCGTGACCCATGCGTCCTCGCACCATGCGCCGGTCGGCACCAGGGCGCCCTGGAACCCCATCTGCTCGGCAGCGGTGGACACCTGCGTGAGGTAGTCCAGCGTGGCGGGGCGGTCGCCGCCGGCAGCGCCGGGCTGACCGTGCCCGCCGCCGACGATGTCGCGCGAGTCGCCGTACGTCGGCAGGAACCAGTGGAAGTCAAGCACGACAGCCTCCTCAGGCGCTCAGCCGTACGGCGTCCTGGGCCAGCGCGCGGCAGAACCCATCGACGACCTCTGTCAGTCCGGGCAACGCGTCACCGGTGATCGTGGTGACACCGTCCGGCCCGTCACTCTCGATGAACCGGTCGACCACGAGGAACCCCTGGACGACGTGACGTGCACCCATCGACTGCAGCACCGGACGCAGCGCGTAGTCCAGCGCGAGCGCGTGCGCCATGCTGCCGCCGGTCGCCAGCGGCAGGACGGTCTTGCCCTGCAGCGCGTACTGCGGCAGCAGGTCGAGCCACGACTTCAGCAGCCCGGTGTAGGCCGCCTTGTAGACCGGCGTGGCGATCACGACACCGTCGGCGCGGTCGAGCCGAGCCTCGGCGTCCGCGATGCGCGGATGGCTCACATCGCCGTGCTGCAAGGGTTCTGCGGGTAGGTCGAGGATGCGTAGGTGTTCGATGCGGTGTCCGGCGACGGCCAGGTCGGCGGCCACGTGGTCGAGCAGCTTGGCCGAGCGGGACTGCTGACGTGGCGACCCGGACACGGTGAGGATGTGCGACATGGGGAACCTTCCTCGGGTTGGGTGGTCGTGGGGATCTGCGCTCGACTACGCCGCCGCGTGTTCGTGCTCACGCGCAGCAGCCGTGCGAGCCTGCCTTGGCGTCCCCGCCTGCAGGTCTGTGACGAGTTCACGTCCGTGCGTCTCCGGCAGACCCCGCATGCACAGCAACGAGACCAGCGACACCGCGACGGCGTACGTCGCGAGCAGCCACGGCTGGCCGCTGTTGCGGGCCACCAGCCACGCGGCGATCAGCGGCGTCAGCCCGCTGGCGACGATCCCGGAGACCTGGTAGATCGTGCCGATCGCGGTGTAGCGGATGCGGGTGTCGAACAGCTCCGCCCAGAACGCCGCCAGCGGCGCGCAGATGACGCCGTAGAGCAGGCCGAGCCCGGTCACGAGCGAGACCCACACCAGGGCCGGGTCGCCGGTCTGCACCAGCCAGAACGACGGGAACGCCAGCACGACCGAGGCCCACACGCCTGCGCGGTACACCGGCCGTCGGCCGAACCGGTCGGCGAGCCGGCCCGACAGCGGCACCATCGCGATGCCCACCGCAGCGCCCAGCATCACCCCTCCGAGCACCGAGCCGGCGCCGAGGCCGAGGTCGTTGGCGGCGTACGACAGCAGGAACACCGAGTACACGTTGAACGTGAACCCCTCGACCCAGCGCGTACCCATCGCCAGCAGCATCGTGCGCTTGTGCCGGCGCCACACCTCGACCACGGGCACGCGCAGCACCCCGGCATCACGTCGCGTCGAGGCGAAGGCGGGGGTCTCGAGCACGTTGAGCCGGATGTACGCGCCGACCGCGAGCAGCACCAGGCTGGCCAGGAACGTCGCGCGCCACCCCCAGGCCAGGAAAGCCTGCTCCGGCAGCAGGGACACCAGCCCGAACGCGCCGGAGGCCAGCAGCAGACCGGCGGGTACGCCGATGTGCGCGAACGAGCCGTAGAACGCGCGGCGGTCGTCCGGTGCGTACTCGACCGCCATCAGCACGGCACCGCCGTACTCACCGCCGACGCCGATCCCCTGCAACACACGCATCGCCACCAGCAGCAGCGGCGCCCACACGCCGATCGCGTCGTAGGTCGGCAGCAGACCGATGACGGTCGTGCTGCCACCCATGATCAGCAGCGTGAGCACCAGCATCCTCTTGCGCCCGAGCCGGTCACCGAAGTGTCCGAAGACAAGCCCGCCGAGCGGCCGGGCGAGGAAGCCGACCGCGAAGGTTCCGAACGCGATCAGCGTGCCGACCGTGGAGTCGAACCGGGTGAAGAACAGCTGGTTGAACACCAGCCCGGCAGCGGTGCCGTAGAGAAAGAAGTCGTACCACTCGATCGTCGCGCCGACCGCGCTGGCCAGCGCCACTTTGCGGGGTGAGGGCGGTGGGGGCATGGCCGAGGTCCTCCTTTGTCTACTTGTCATGCGGGCAGGGCCCGCCCTGGTGCGTTGTCTGCGGCGAGCAGGTCGGCGAGCGAGGCCGCCTGCCGGCGGATGTCGGGGATCGCGGCGACCTCCCAGGCCGTCCCGCGCCGGGCCGCACCCATGGCGAAGAGTCCGGGCGTCGCCCGCCCGCTCACGTCCACCACCCGGCCCTGGGTGTCGACGTCGAGCCCGAGTCCGAGCGCGTTCGGGCGCAGCAGCCCGCGCGCGGACAGCCGGTCGACCACCGCGTTCCAGCCGGGGGTGCACACCGGCGCCGGGCCGCTGCAGTTCACGACCCGGCTGAAGCCGCTGACGTCGACCTCGTCCGCGCGGGCGATCTGCAGCGTTCCGCTCTCGATCAGGTCGAGGGTGAGGTCGGCCATCTCCGGTGCCATCCGGTGCCGCAGCACCTCCCAGCGCCGCGCGACGTGCCGCACGAAGCGTTCCCTGGCCTGCGGGTCGAGTCGGTTCCAGAGCTCGTCGGCGAAGGGACGGATGGAGTCGATGACGTCGCGCCAGTTGCCGCCGAGATCCTCGACCTCCACCACCCTGCGGCGCACGTCGCGCAGCAGCCCGGACACCGACGAGGTGTCCGGCTGGAACGAGTCGAGCGGCCGCAACGGCCGGCGTACGTGCGGCGTCGGCAGCAGGCCGTGCCGCGACATCGCCACCATCCGCGTGCGCGGGTGCGTCGCGTTGATCTGGGCCGCCACGTCGATCATGGTGAGCCCGGTGCCGATCAGCAGCACCTGGTCGGTGTCGCTGAGGCAGCTGAGCAGGCCGGGCGACCACGGGTCGGAGACGTAGCGCCGCCCCAGCACCTCGTACTCCGTGACGCGCCGCGGGGGCGGGTTGCCGACCGCCAGCACGACGACGTCGGCCTCGTGCTGCCAGCCGCAGGCCATGTGCACGACGAACCCGTCGCACTGCGGCTCGACATCGACCACCTCGCCGCGGAAGCGGTGCAGCCTGCTCCCCTGTGGCACCTCGGTCGACGCGAGCACGTCGGCGAGGTACTGCCCGTAGGTGCGCCGGGGAAGGAACGACTGCGGAGAGACACGGACACCACGCGCCGAGCACCACTGCAGCAGATGGTCCGGCTCCTGCTCGAAGACGCTCAGCCGGCCCGCGTAGTTGTTCAGCAGGTGGCGAGGGTCGTCCGTGCCGTAGGCCAGGCCGGGGCCGACCACGCCGTCCCGCTCGATCACCCGTACGTTGACCGCGCGCCCCGTCGCCGCGCTGCGCAGCAGGTTGGCCGTCACCAGCGCACCGCTCGCGCCACCGCCCACGACAACCACCCGACGTGCGGCGGCGTATCCGCCGTCCCGATCCGCCATCGTCATTCCCCTTCCTCAAACGGTCACAGTAACCCTACTGAGTTACTCGACTTTAGCAACAGGCGGTGCCGCGTGTCGGCTGTCTCGTGGTTGGTCCTCGGCCCCGGCCGGCTCAGGCGACGCCGGGGTTCACGTCATGCTGACGAGTAACTGGCGCACAGGCGCGCAGGCATCCGGGGTGGTACGTCGAGCGGCTGCAACGCAGCAAGGCGCCCGTGGGGCGGCGCGCAGCCGGCCATGCCGGTTGCCAACACGCCCTAGTGCGGTCGCCAGGCGTCCTTGTCGGAGGTGCGGCTCGCGACCTCCTTGGGCAGCTTGCCCGTGGCCAGGTCGGCGATCGTCACGTGCTCGAGCACGTCCCGCAGACTGCTGCGGGCCGCGATCCAGACCGGCTGCAGCACCGACGCGTTGTCGTTGTACGTCACGGCCTCGGGCCGCAGCCCGTAGACGCTGACCAGCGGGCCGTCCACGGCCCGGATCACGTCGGCCACCGACACGTCCGAGGGTTCGACGGCCAACCGCCAGCCGCCCGACTGTCCCCGCTGGCTCATGACCACGCCGGCGCGGCGCAGGTCTGCCAGGATCGACTGCAGGAACCCGTGCGGGATGTCCTGTCTCCGCCCGAGCTCCTCGGCCGAGACCGGACCCTCGTCGGTGCGACTGGCGATCTCGATCAGCGCCCTGAGCGCATAGTCCGACTTCGCAGTGACCCGCATGGGGCCTAAGTCTGTCAGACAGCGCGACTATTTCGGCGTCAGACCGTGACAGGCTCGGTCTCTTCTTCCTCCGCGGCACGGCGCTTGGCCGCCCGCTCCGCGCTCACTGCGTTCGCGATCAGCGAGAACCAGACCAGGGCGAGCGCACCGATGATGACCCAGCCCGTCGAGGACGTCTCGTCCATGCCGAACCAGCTGGCCATCATCGTCTGCGCATTCGTCAGCACGATGAAACCGCCGGCCGCGACGCCGAGCACCCGCGGCGCGAGGTGGCGTACGACCCACGCGGCGATCGGTGCGGCGACCACACCACCGGCGAGGAGCGCCAGCGCCCAGGCGAAGTTGATGCCGGCCGAACCGAGACCCACCAGGAACCCGGCGGAGGCACCGACGGCGACCACGAACTCCGAGGTGTCCATCGAGCCGACGACCTTGCGCGGCTCCAGCCGGCCCGACGACAGCAGCGAGGTGGTGCCCACCGGGCCCCAGCCACCGCCGCCGATCGCGTCCATCACGCCCGCGACCACGCCCATCGGCGCCAGGAACAGCGGCGAGGGGCGGCTCTTGAACTGCGGCCGGCGACCGCCGAGACGCAGGAACCGGTACAGCACGTAGACCCCGAGTCCGGTGAGCAGGAGCGCGACCCACGGGGCCGCCACGTCACCGTCCAGTCCGGAGAGGAAGGTGGCGCCGAAGAACGCCCCTACCCCGCCGGGGACAGCCAGGATCCCGACCGTGCGCCAGTCGACGTTGCCGAACTTCCAGTGCGCCGCCCCCGAGACCAGCGTGGTGCCGATCTCGGAGAAGTGCACGGCCGCCGAAGCCGCCGCCGGGGCGACCCCGACCGCGAGCAGCATCGTCGAGGACGTGACGCCGTACGCCATCCCCAGCGAGCCGTCGACGAGCTGGGCGACCAGTCCGACGAGCGCGAGCAGAACGAGATTGCGCATGAAGGAACCCTTCTTAGTTAAGTCAATCAGTTCGAGAGACTAAGAGCCCTCCGTCGAGGCCGTCAAACCGAGCGCGAGGCCTCGGGGAGCCCTCGGGGAGGGCCCCGGGCCGAGCCGCGGGGAGGGCTCGCAGGAGGGCGCCAGGCGGGAACCAGGCGGGGGCCGGCCCCCGAGAACGAGGCCGTCGTCACATCTGACATTGCATGGATTGATCTGGTTACTCGTGGGTACCATGGTCTCGTTACTCACGAGTAGGGCGCCGGCGACGCGGTGAACGGCCAGGGCCCCCGACGAGAAGGTGGATCTGCGAATGAGCCACTACAAGAGCAATGTCCGCGACATCGAGTTCAACCTGTTCGAGGTCTTCGGCCGCGAGGCAGTCCTGGGCCAGGGGCTGTATGACGAGGTTGACGTGGACACTGCACGCAGCATCATCGGCGAGGTCGACCGACTGGCTCGTGAGGAGCTCGCCGCGTCGTTCGAGGAGGGCGACCGCAACCCGCCGGTCTTCGACCCGGAGACCAGCACCGTGTCGATGCCCGAGGCGTTCAAGAAGAGCTACCAGGCCTACATGGACGCCGAGTGGTGGCGGCTCGAGATCCCGGCCGAGCTCGGGGGCCAGCCCACCCCGCCGTCACTGCGCTGGTCGCTGGCCGAGATGGTGCTCGGCGCCAACGCGCCCGTGCACCTGTACGCCGGCGGCCCCGGATTCGGCGGCATCGTCTTCCGCAACGGGACCGAGCGCGACAAGCTGATCGCTCAGCACATGGTCGACCGCCGGTGGGGCGCCACGATGGTGCTGACCGAACCGGATGCTGGCTCGGACGTGGGCGCAGGCCGCGCGAAGGCACGGCTGCAGGATGACGGCACCTGGCACATCGAGGGCGTCAAGCGCTTCATCACCTCCGCCGAGCACGACATGGCCGAGAACATCATGCACCTCGTGCTCGCCCGTCCTGTCGGCGTCGACGGCGCGGGCGGCCCCGGAACCAAGGGCCTCTCGCTGTTCCTGGTGCCCAAACACCACTTCGACCTCGAGACCGGCGAGCTGACGGGCGAGCGCAACGGCGTCTACGTCACCAACGTCGAGCGCAAGATGGGCATCAAGGCCTCCACGACCTGCGAGCTCACCTTCGGCGAGAAGCACCCCGCCAAGGGCTGGCTGCTGGGCGAGGTCCACGACGGCATCGCGCAGATGTTCCAGGTGATCGAGCACGCGCGGATGATGGTCGGCACCAAGGCGATCGCCACTTTGTCCACGGGCTATTTGAACGCCCTGGAGTACGCCAAGACGCGAGTGCAGGGTCCTGACCTGTCGCAGGCCGCGGACAAGACCGCACCGCGGGTCGCGATCACCCATCACCCCGACGTACGCAGATCACTGCTGACGCAGAAGTCGTTCGCGGAGGCGCTGCGTGCGCTCGTGATCTACACCGCGACCTACCAGGACCGGATCGCGCTGGCCGAGCACGCGGGCGAGGTCGACGACCTCGCCGAGCGCGTCAACGACCTGCTGCTGCCGATCGTGAAGGGCTACGGCTCGGAGCGGTCGTGGGTGATCCTCGGCACCGAGTCGCTGCAGACGTTCGGCGGGTCGGGCTTCCTGCAGGACTACCCCATCGAGCAGTACGTCCGGGACGCCAAGATCGACACGCTGTACGAAGGCACGACCGCGATCCAGGGCATGGACCTGTTCTTCCGCAAGATCGTGAAGGACCAGGGGCAGGCGCTGGGCCACCTGGCCAAGGAGATCGAGGCGTTCCTGGCCAGCGAGGCGGGCAACGGCCGGCTCAAGCAGGAGCGCGAGCTGCTCGCCCAGGGCCTCGAGGACGCCCAGGCGATGGTCGGGCTGATGGTCGAGCAGCTGATGTCGGCCAACCCGCAGGCCGAGGGCGGCAACGAGCACAACGTCTACAAGGTCGGGCTCAACAGCTCCCGGCTGCTCTCCGCGCTCGGCGACGTGGTCTGCTCCTGGCTGCTGCTGCGGCAGGCCCAGGTCGCGCTCGACGCGCTGGGCGGCGAGGTCACGGCCAAGGACAAGTCGTTCTACGAGGGCAAGGTCGCGGGCGCACAGTTCTTCGCCCGCAACGTCCTGCCGAAGCTGGCTGCCGAGCGGGCCATCGCCGAGGCCACCGACCTGTCGGTGATGGACCTCGACGAGAGCGCGTTCTAAGCCGGCGACGCAGTTCTACTCCGAGGGCCGGGCGCGCGGCGGTAACGTGCCCGGCCCCTGGTACGTTCACGAATAGGCGACACGAGTCACCTCGCCCGGATCTGAAGGAGTCACCATGGGCATCGGTTTGGGCATCATCCTGATCGTCGCCGGCGCCGTCCTGCTGTGGGCACTCGACCTCGACCTCGAGTTCCTCGACGACGACGCGCTGGGCCTCATCCTGCTCGGGGCCGGACTACTGGCCCTGATCCTCGCGCTGGTGATGAACGCCCAGCGCAGCCGCACCAAGCACACCGTCGAGGAACGCCGCTACGGCGACCGCTACTGAGGCTTACCGGCCCGCCGAGCACGCCCCGCGCCGCCCTGTCGTCGGCCCTGTCCCGGCCCCTGACGCGGGCCGCCCTGGCGGGAGCCGGCCTGCGGCCGACGGCGTGGCCGGCCACCTCCGGCCCGGCGTGGGCCTCCCGATCGGGCCGAACCCGACACCTTGACCTCGGCCGACGGGGTGCCGGCCTGGGCCAGCGCCTCCGGCGTCATCGGCTGCGGGGCGGTGA
>DATMEB010000005.1:0-6721 GCA_035557095.1 Nocardioidaceae bacterium
GCCGCGACCGCGGAGTACGGAAACCGCGGCCGCGTCCGTCTACGGTCGGCGCATGGCCGGCGGTGTCACAGGCACAGCCCGTCGCAGTCGTACAGCCAGCCACTCCCGCAGCCACCGTCGGTGTGGTCGCAGAAGTCGCCTTGGTCGCACTGGAGGTCACCGCTGCAGTAGTCGCTGGCGTTCGAGCACGTGCAGTCGTCCCAGTCGTCCTTCGCGAACCGGGTGGACGCGTCAGCGGAGATCGCGTACCCCAGAGCGGCAGGTGGCGTCAGCGAGGCGAACAACGCGCGGGCCTCGCCGGCCCCGAACGCACGGATGCTGTCGTCCCGCAGCGCACCCAGAGCCAAGTGGTCGCGGTCGGTGAGTCCGTGGGCGGCGAACATGCGCCTGTTGGAGAAGAGTGCGATCCCGCGATCCAGCACCGCGCGCTGCTCTGCGGTCAGACCAGCCGCGTGGTCAGTGCGGTAACGAGCGAGCTGCTGCACGAAGAACTGGCTGCGCACACGTGGCGACGACGCTTTGAAGATCTCCCGGCGGTAGCTCATGGGCAAGGAGGTGACGGCCTCGTACCGCTGCGGTAACGCGGTCCTGTTCGCCTCCACCCAGGCACGTGCACGCCTGGCATCGGGGGCCCCGGCGAGCGCCGGCGCTGCACCGGTGAACAGGATCCCGGTACCGATCGCGGCGCCCGCACAGAGTCGGAGGAACTGCGCCCTGTCCACACGTCGCCCCGATGGGCGGGCGTCCCCCGTCATCGGCTGCTCGCGCAGCCGGCCGAGCGCAACCATGACCCGCACGGTCGAACGCGTTCCCAGCCTGCGAAGCAACACGGGTGCGATGGAGGGGCCTTTCCAGCCACGGATGCCGTCCTGCCGAACCCGGAGGAGCGTTGGGGTGTGGGGAGGCTCGGGACCGAAGGCCGCTTCGCGCCAGCGCCGTACGTCCCGGCGGTTCAGCGGGAGCACTTCCAGCCTGCCCCCGCTGGCCTGCGAGACGCTTACCGAGATCTCACGGCAGCTGGCACACGAGGAGTCGAATGCCAGTACCCAGCGTGCCGCCTCGGCCGTTCTGCTTCCACGCATGTCTCTCCTTGTCTGTCGGGCTCCGCCGCGGCGTCCATTCGTGACATCTGCTCAGCCCGGAGCCCACATCTGTTGTCGTCCTCAGTCCGCGCTCCGCGGCGGACCGCGGAAGGCTGACATTTCGGACTCGCCGATGTCAAGCTTCTTTTACAGCGGCCGCATCGTGCGCGTCGGGTTCCGGCGCGCGCACCCCGCTCGTCGTCGCCATTTCTTGACTGATTCCAGTTAGGCCGCAAGACTGCGCTGCGTGGTCGACGATCGGGGCTTCCGGCAGACTCTGCGTGGCGCCGCGGTGCGGGTGACCCGCCCCCGGCCGGCCGTGCTCGAAGCCGTGCATGTGCAATCGCACGCCGACACGGGGTCGCATACCCCGGCGGCCCGTCGTGACCTTCCCACCATCCGACGACCACGGTTTCTCGGTCGACGAGGCCGAGGTCGCCCGCTGGGGCAGTGCCCCACGTGCCTGTCGACCAGTTGCTGACCAGTCCTGCTACTCCGGAAGGAAGCACATGACCGAGAGGACCGACGCTCCCGCACACGGCAGCGAGAGCGAGAACCCGGTGATCGACTCACCCACCCCCGCGACGAACGGCCGGCCCAGGACCAACAAGGACTGGTGGCCCGACCAGCTGGACCTGCAGGTCCTCAAGAAGCATGCGGGTGGCAACACCCCGATCGGCGACGTCGACTACGCGAGAGAGTTCGAGAAGCTCGACGTCGAGGCGCTCAAGCGCGACCTCGTCGAGCTGATGACCACATCGCAGGACTGGTGGCCCGCCGACTTCGGGCACTACGGAGGACTGTTCATCCGGATGAGCTGGCACTCCGCCGGCACCTACCGGATCGCGGACGGCCGCGGTGGCGCCGGGGATGGCGCCCAGCGATTCGCTCCGCTCAACAGCTGGCCTGACAACGCCAACCTCGACAAGGCGCGCCGTCTGCTCTGGCCGATCAAGCAGAAGTACGGCCAGAAGATCTCGTGGGCCGACCTGCTGGTTCTCGCGGGCAACGTCGCGCTGGAGTCGATGGGATTCGAGACCTTCGGCTTCGGTTTCGGTCGTGAGGACGTGTGGGAGCCCGAGGAGATCTTCTGGGGCCCCGAGGACACGTGGCTGGGCGATGAGCGCTACAGCGGTGACCGCGAGCTCTCCGGGCCGCTCGGCGCGGTCCAGATGGGCCTGATCTACGTCAACCCCGAAGGCCCCAACGGCACCCCCGACCCGGTGGCGGCCGCCCGTGACATCCGGGAGACGTTCAGCCGGATGGCGATGAACGACGAGGAGACGGTGGCGCTGATCGCCGGCGGACACTCCTTCGGCAAGACCCATGGTGCCGCCGCCGCGGACAAGATCGGCGCGGAGCCCGAGGGCTGCCCGCTCGAGGCGCAGGGCCTCGGCTGGAAGAACCTCCAGGGCTCGGGCAACGGCCCGGACACCACCACCAGCGGCATCGAGGTGACGTGGACCAGCACCCCGACGACGTGGGACAACGCCTTCTTCGACAACCTCTTCGGTCACGAGTGGGAGCTGACGAAGAGCCCCGCCGGCGCCCACCAGTGGGTGGCCAAGGACGCCGAGGCGACAGTGCCGGACGCCCACGCCCCGGACAAGAAGCACCGGCCGACGATGCTCACGACCGACCTGTCACTCCGGTTCGACCCGGAGTACGAGAAGGTCTCGCGGCGCTTCTACGAGAACCCGGACGAGTTCGCGCTGGCGTTCGCGAAGGCCTGGTACAAGCTGCTGCACCGTGACATGGGTCCGATCTCGCGCTACCTGGGCCCGTGGGTTCCCGAGCCGCAGCTCTGGCAGGACCCGGTCCCGGCGGTGGACGCGGAGCTGATCGGGGACGAGGACGTCGCTGCTCTCAAGGCCAAGCTCCTGGACTCGGGGTTGACCGGCTCTCAGCTGGCCGCCACGGCCTGGGCCTCGGCTGCGAGCTTCCGCGGCACCGACAACCGGGGCGGTGCCAACGGAGCACGCATCCGCCTGGAGCCCCAGCGCAGCTGGGATGTCAACCAGCCGGCCGAGCTGGCGAAGGTGCTGCAGGTACTCGAGCAGGTGCAGCAGGAGTTCAACGGCGGGCAGTCCGGTGGCGTCCGGGTGTCCCTGGCCGACCTGATCGTCCTCGGCGGTTGCGCGGCGGTCGAGCAGGCGGCCCGCAACGCCGGCACTGAGGTCACGGTCCCCTTCCGGCCGGGCCGCACCGACGCCTCGCAGGATCAGACCGACGTGGAGTCGTTCGCCGTGCTCGAACCTCGCGCCGACGGCTTTCGCAACTACCTGCGCCCCGGTGAGAAGCTCGCTCCCGAGACGCTCCTGCTCGATCGGGCGTACGTGCTCAACCTCACCGCGACGGAGATGACGGTCCTCGTCGGCGGGATGCGGGCGCTGGGCACGAACTTCGGCGGGTCCAGCCACGGCGTCCTCACCGACCGCCCGCAGGCACTGACGAACGACTTCTTCGTCAACCTGCTCGCTCCCGGCACCGAGTGGAAGGCGTCGGAGTCGACCGAGGGCGTCTACGAGATCCGTGACCTCGCGAGCGGGGAGCTGAAGTGGACCGCCACCGCGGTCGACCTCGTCTTCGGCTCGAACTCCCAGCTGCGGGGTCTCTCGGAGGTCTACGCCAGCGACGACGCCCAGAAGAGGTTCGTGACCGACTTCGTCGCCGCTTGGTCGAAGGTCATGGAGCTCGACCGGTTCGACCTCCGCTGACGCGATGTCCGGGTCGCCCTCTCCGGGCGACCCGGACATGCTCAGCGAGAGCTTCGCCTGTGCTCGTTTCGGAGAGCCCGGGCAATGCCGTATGAGCTGCTGACAACGCGGCGGATGGTCTCGCGCCTTGACAGGCAAGTAGATACTTGCCTATTTTCGACTCTGTGGGCGACGTGTACAAGGCGATCGGCGATCCGACCCGACGCACCATTCTCGACGAGCTCATCAAGCGGGATCGGCAGACGCTGTTCGAGCTGTGCGGCCGCTTGTCGATGAAGCACGGGCTCACCTCTTCGCGTCAGGCCATCTCGCAGCACCTCGACGTGCTCCAGGCGGCCGGGCTCGTGATCGCGGTCAAGGAAGGCCGCTACAAGTTCCACTCGATCGACACCACACCGCTGCAGACGATCGCGAACCGCTGGCCACAGCCACGAAAGGACATCCCATGACCGCGACCACGGCTTACGGAACCCTGGAGACGATCGACGGGCGCGCGGGGCTGCGTTTCGAGCGCTCGCTCGCGTACCCGATCGAGCGCGTGTGGCAAGCGGTCAGCGTGCCGGCAGAGCTCGAGCGGTTCTTTCCTGGTGCCGCCGACTGGACCCCGGCCAAGGGCGAGACCATCGACCTCGGCGGTGCAACCCTCGAGGTGACCGAGGTCGATGCACCGCATCGCCTGGCGTGGACGTTCGCCGGCCAGCCGCAGAGCTTCGAGCTGGTCGCAGCCGAGGGCGGCTGCCGGTTGATCTTCACTCACGTCATCGACGACTTGCCGGCCGCGCAGACCGCAACCGGCTGGGAGATCTACCTGTCGCGACTCGAGCCCCATCTCGCCGGCGAGTACCTCTCCGACGAGGAGGCGCACAAGCCGTGGAAGGAGATCCACGAACGCTACGCCGAGCGCTTCGGCGTCGACCTGGAGCCAGGACGGCGCTGGGCGGCGGAGAACCTGCCTGCCGGTCGAGGTTGAGGCGGCCGATGAGGATCAACCTGACCAGCGTCTTCGTCGACGACCAGGGCGCGGCGCTGAAGTTCTACACCGAGGTTCTCGGTTTCGTGAAGAAGACGGAGGCCCCGGGGGGCGAGTACCTGTGGCTCACCGTCGTGTCCCCCGAGCAGCCGGACGGCGTCGAGCTGCTGCTCGAACCATCGGGCCATCCCGCCGTGGCGCCGTACAAGCAGGCGCTGGCTGCCGACGGCATCCCGGCGACCCAGTTCGCCGTGGACGACGTGCGGGCAGAGTACGAGCGGCTGCGCGAGCTCGGCGTCACGTTCACGCAGGAGCCCACGCAGATGGGTCCGGTGACGACCGCGGTGTTCGACGACACCTGCGGCAACCTGATCCAGATCGCCGCCATGCAGGAGACCGCATAGCCCGGGGCGCGCTCAGGCGATGCTCGAGAAGGGTCGCCCGCCTACTGCTGGCGGCCGGCCTGCGTCATCAGCCAGTCCGTGAGGGTGACGGCGAGCTGCGCCGGCTGATCCAGCTGGATCAGGTGCCCGGCCTGGCTGATGACACTCAGCTTCGCGTCGGGGATGACCTCGGCAAGGCGGTGCGCCCGATCCACCGGGATCCAGGCGTCGTCGTCACCCCACACCACGAGCACCGGCATCGTCAGCAGCGGGTACAGCCCCTCCATCTCGTCGGTGTACGCCTGGTCGGCCTGTCCCATCTGCCGGTAGAACGCCGCCTTCCCCTCCTCACCGAGCCAGTCAGACACCAAGGCATCGAGCTGGCGCTCACTCAGACCCACATGGCTTGCTCCGGAGATGTATGCCCGAACGGCGCCTTCGTGGATGGCATCAGGCAGGGCGCTGAAGGTCTCAAGGTTGGCCCCGACGAGGCGGAAGAATTCCGAGCCCCAGGGCGCAAGCGCCACCACGTCGACCAGGGCCAGGGAGGAGTAATCCGTGCCGTGCAACAGATGCGCACGCAAGGACACCGCCCCGCCGTAGTCGTGCGCGACGACATGTGGCCGACTGAGGCCCCAGTACGAGATCAGATCGCCGAGCAGCTCACCCTGCAGGTCGAGGGACACCCGATGGTCCGCTGACTTCGATGACTGGCCATAGCCAGGCATGTCCCACAGGTAGACCGTGAAACGTTCGCTCAGCGCTGTGGCGAACGGCATCCACAGCCGCGACGACCACGGGGTTCCATGGCAGAAGACCACAACCGGGCCGCTGCCCATCCGGCCCCAGCGAACCCTGCGCCCACGCCACTCGTACTGCTCGCTCAGCTCCATCGAACCAGCGTGGCAGGCGCGCGCGAGCGGCATGTCCGCACACGCCGCTGCCTGCGCGATGCGTGTTGGGGCCGAGCCGGGCACGAGGCGGCAACGGCCAGCCCCGCAGGCACCTGCTCAGTTCAGGACTCGTTCCACCAGTCGGTCGGGACGGCGACGCGGCGCGGAGTAGGTCCAGTACAGGAACTCCCTCGTACGCCAGCATGGTGTGTAACGACGCGTGTAGCCGCCCGCGTGACCGTGCCAGAATCGGCCGTCAGTGTCGACGATCCTGTGGACGCGCCTCTTCGTCATGCCCCTGTCGACTCGCCGATTCTCCGCACGAGTAACGCAACCGGGCGTGTCAGCGCTCGCAGCCGGTGACACTAGTACGAGCCCCCCGAAGACCAACGCCACAATCGCGAATACGCTCGCCAACGTCTTCATTCGAGTTTCCCCTCCTTCATTACTCAACAGCCCTACTGGAGCGAACCGCTGTCGCGCCTGCCAGCAAGACGAGACTGTGGGTTGCCGACACGGCGGTCCGACGGCGCGAACGCTACGTATGCCGAAGGCGCATTCATGGCGCGATCCCCCGAGATCGGCTAGCGGGTCTCGTCCACAGTAGGTAGCCCCGCGCGCTCCCGTCCACGCTTCTGCTCACATCGTCTGAGGAGTTGGTCGACGCCGTGGCCCA
>DATMEB010000006.1:0-30986 GCA_035557095.1 Nocardioidaceae bacterium
CGTCAGCTGCACGGTCGCGTTCTCCTCGCCCGGAGTGAAGTACAGCGGGTGCACGAAGTCGTTGAACACGTGCACGCTCTGCACGACGATCACGGTGACGGTGACCGGGCGCAGCAGCGGGAACACGACCTGGAAGAACAGCCGCAGTGGGCTCGCGCCGTCGATGACCGCCGCCTCGTCGAGCTCGCGCGGCACGGTCGCGAAGAACGCCTGGAACAGCAGGATCGAGAACGACAGCCCGAACGCGACCTCCACCAGGATCAGCCCGGGCAGGGTGTCGAACAGGCTCAGCCCCTGCAGCACCCAGATCGTGGGCACGACGGCAGGCGGGATGATCAGCCCGGACAGCACCAGCAGGTTGACGAGCTTCTTCCAGCGGCTCCGCCTGCGCTGCAGCACGAACCCGACCATCGCGGCCAGGATCACCATGAGGCTGACACTGACCACCGTGAGGACCGTGCTGTTCACGAACGCCGTGAGCAGCATGTAGTCGCGGGCGGCCACCACCTGCTGGATGTTGTCGACGAGCGCGAACTTGTCCGGCCAGGAGAACTGCAGCAGCGAGGCCTCCTGCCGGCCCTTGACCGCGGTGAGCACGATGAAGGCGAAGGGCACCAGGAACACGACGACCGAGACCAGGATCGCCAGCAGCCCCAGCCAGGTACGCGACGCGCCCCTCACAGGTCGACCTCCTTGCGGTTCAGGAACCGCCACAGCGGAATGATGATCGCGGTCACGAGCACGAACAGCACCACGTTGCCCGCGGTCGAGAGACCGTAGAAGCCCGCCTGGTACTGCTTGTAGATCACCGACGCGATCACGTCGGAGGTGAACCCGGGGCCACCACGTGTCATCGCCCAGATCAGGTCGAACGAGCGCAGCCCCCCGATCAGCGACAGGATGATCACGGTCGTGGTGGCCGGCCGGGCCAAGGGCAGGATCACGTGCCGGAACCGCTTGAAGGCGCCGGCGCCGTCGACCTGCGCCGCCTCGAAGTACTCGCGGGGGATCGACACGATCCCGGCGATGTAGATGACCGTGGCCAGGCCGACGCCCTTCCACACGTCCACCAACGCCACCGAGAGCAGGGCGATCGACGGGTCGGTCAGCCACGACGGACCGTCGATCCCGATCAGTGCCAGGCTCTCGTTGATGAGACCGACCTCCGGGTCCATCAGCGCGGTGAACGTGAAGCCCACGCCGATGGTGCTGACCAGCACGGGGAAGAAGACCACCGAGCGCAGGTAGCCGCGGGCGATCACCTGCGAGGTCAGCAGCACGGCGAGCAGCAGGCCGAGCACGACCTTCAGCCCGGACGTGACCACGCCGTAGATCAGCGTGTTCTTCAGACCCGTGACCAGCGCCGGCTCCTCGAAGAACTCGACGAAGTTCTCCAGCCCGATGAACTCCATGTCGAACAGCGTCCAGCGGGTGAGGCTGAAGTAGAACGACGTGAGCGTCGGCACGACGAACAGCACGGTGTAGACCACCGCTGCCGGCAGGTAGAACCAGTACGGGTAGCTGCTCTTGGCCTTGGCCCGGCCGCCCGGTGCCGCCCGCTTGCTCTCACGTCGCGTGCGAAGCGTCGTAGCCACAGCCGGCCTCTACCAGCCTTCCAGGCCGAGCTGCTGCGCCTGTTTCTCCACGTCCTCGTCGTACAACGCGGCGCCGTCCTGGGCGGAGCGGATGCCCGAGCCGACCTCGACGCAGATGTGCTCCAGGGCAGGGCCCTTGATCGGTGACAGGAACTCCAGCGCCGGCGTGGTGGCACCTTCCTGGTCGAAGTAGGACTCCAGGTCCTTCACTGCCCCGGGCACGTCGTTGGGCAGCTCGCAGCCCTCGACCATGAAGGGACCGCCCGGCGTCGTCGCCCTGGCCTGCGACGCGCAGCCGGCCTTGCTGGCCACGAACGAGCGGAAGTCCTCGGCGGCCTCGAGCTCCTCGTCCTCGGTGGTGGTCGGGATGTAGAGCCCGGAGGAGGTCCACACGGTCAGGCCCGCCGAGTCGGCGTCCTCACCGGGGAGCGCGAAGAACCCCAGGTCGTCGAGGTCCTTCGGGTAGCTGGCCGCCACCTCCATGATCGCGTCGGTGAGCATCGGGTAGTGGGCGGCCTCGCCCTTCGCGATCATCCGGATGCCGTCGTTGTAGTCCGAGGAGGCGAAGTCCTTGTTGAGATAGCCCTCTGAGTGCACCTCCTGCAGGTGCTCGAACCCGTCGTCGGCGGCCTCGGAGGTGCCGAACCCGGTGTCGCCCGCGGTGTAGTCCTGGGCGAAGTTCGGCTCGGCCTTCTGCACGTTGTGGTAGTCGCCGAGCAGGAACAGCTGGGCCGTCCAGGTCTCCTGGTAGGTCTGCGCGACCGGTGCCGCCGTGCCCGCGGCCTTGACCTTGGCGTTGTTGGCCATGAACTCGTCCCACGTCGTCGGGATGTCCAGCTTGAGCTCGTCGTAGACGGCCTTGTTGTACAGCACGCCGCCGCCCATGGCGAAGCCGATCGGCGCACCGTAGACCTGGTCGCCGGCGGTCACGGTCTGGGTGAACGAGTCGTCGAGGCGGCCGACGACGGGCTCCTCGACGGGGACCAGGGTCTCCTCGGGGTTCAGGGCCTGGAACAGAGAGCCGGTGTTGTAGAGGAAGACGTCGGCCATCTCCCCGGTCGCCAGGCGGGTCTTGACGACGTTGTCGCCGTCGCCGCCCTGCGGCCGGGTCTCGACCTCGATCGTCACCTTCGGATGCTGCTTGTGGTAGTCGGCCGCGAGGCCCTCGGCGATGGCCACGGTGGTCGGCTGGTTGTCGACCAGGAACTCGAGCGTGACCTCGCCGGCCTCACCGGACGACGAGCCACCACAGCCCGCGAGCGCGAGCGATGCCACCAGCATGCCGGCGGCGCTGATACGGGAACGAGCGGCTGCGGTTGCGGACCACATGCTTCCTCCACGGAATGGGGCACCAGCGCGCGCTGATGGCGGGTCCTCAGTGGGACGTTGTGAATCGTTTCATCTTTCGGAGGACCATAGAGCCACGCCGGTGAGGCGTCAAGACTCCGCCGACGCGGAAGTCAGGCGCGGTGACGGTCAGCGGCGGCGGGACCGGAGCAGGGTCCACGCCCGCGCCGGCACGTACCTCGCGAGCTTCATCAGAACCGCCATCTGCAGCGGGAACACGATCTCGGTGCGGTCGTGCTCCAACCCGTCGCAGATCGTCCGGGCGGCGGCGTCGGCCTCGATGAAGAACGGCCTCGGGAACCTGTTTGCGCTCGGTCATCTCCGCGCGGACGAACCCGGGACACACGGTCGTCACGCGCACGCCACGACGCGCGACCTCGGTGCGCAGCCCCTCGAGCATGTTGATCTGGGTCGCCTTGGTCGCGCCGTACCCCTCGGCGCCGTCGACGAGGTCATGGATGTGGCCGTACCGGCAGCCCGTCCGTGACCGGCTGCCCACCGCCATGGCGCCGAGATGCGCGAGTGCCCCCGTGCGTTGTCACACGGGGGCACTCGTGGCGGGGCACTCGCGCAGTCTCGGCGGGATGGCTGGGTCACGCGCTCGAGTCGGACCGGATGCGGCCGCCGAGCGTGTGCGCTGCGACGACCAGCCCACCGGCGATCAGCACGATGTCCTTGACGACGTACTGCGTGACGATGGTCGGCCCTCCGCCGAACAGGTCACTCGGGAAGAGCACCAGCGGCGACATGATCCCGACGAGAGCGCCGGCCAGGACGACGAGCCCGACCCGCACGAACCGTCCGGTCACCAGCGTGAGGCCGATGACGGTCTCCATGGTCGCGGTCAGCAGGAGCGCGGCCTGGCCGGACACGATGCCAAGGGTCAGCCGGTCCACCGTGGCGACCGCGAGGTCCTCGGCGGGGCTGAGTCCGGGCACGAACTTCAGGACGCCGAAGCCCAGGAAGACCAGGCCGAGGCTGACTCGCAGGATGGTGATGCTGTGCGTGTTGAGCCAGGCGCTCAGTGCGGAGATCGCGTTCGCGTAGGCGGTCTGCAGGGCAACGGGGGTCTGCTGGCGGTTCGGTGAGAGAACGGTCTGGGACATGGTCTTGACTCCGTTTCTGCTGTGACGAGAAGGGCAGTTCCAGAGTCGTTCGCGAGCGCTCTCGGCGAATCCGTCGAGCGACGTCTCCTGCGTGCACTTCTGCACGTGCTGCGCGTACGTCCGAGGGCGGCGCCTGCACACCCGGGCCTGCGCAGATCGACGTACGCGCCCGTCACCGCCGCGCGTTAGTCACCGGACCTACCCCGGCGGCGCGCCCACCTCGACCAGCAGCTTGCCGAAGTTCCGCCCCCGGAGCAGCCCCCGGAACGCCTCCGGTGCGTTCTCCAGACCGGTCACGAAGTCCTCGCGATAGCGCACCGAGCCGTCGGCCACCCAGGCCGACATCTCCGCGAGGAAGTCGGGGAACAGCCTTCGGGCGAACTCGCGCTGGATGAAGCCGCGCACGGTCAGGCTCTTGGTGAGCACCTGGCGCATGAACCCTGGCAGCGCGTTCGGCCCGACGGGTGCATCGGTCTCGTTGTAGTGCGCGACCAGACCGCACACCGGGACGCGGGCGAACTCGTTCAGCAACGGGACCACGGCCTCGGCCACCCTGCCGCCGACGTTCTCGAAGTAGACGTCGATGCCGCGAGGCACCGCGTCGGCCAGGCGCTGCTCGAAGTCCGCCGCCCGATGGTCGACGGCCGCGTCGAACCCGAAGTCTTCGATGAGCGCGGCACACTTGTCCGGCCCGCCGGCGATGCCCACGGCACGAGCGCCCTTCAGCCGCGCGATCTGACCGACCGCGGAGCCCACCGGGCCTGCGGCCGCAGCCACCACCAGGGTCTCACCCGGCTGTGGCCGGCCGATCTCGCGCAGGCCCGCGTACGCGGTGAATCCGGGCATACCGAGCACTCCGACGGCGGTCGAGATCGGTGCGCGCGACGCGTCCAGCCTGCGCACCCCACGACCGTGGCTGACCGCGTGCGTCTGCCAGCCGGAGTGCGAGAGAACGACGTCACCCGCGCCGAAGTCGGGGTGACGAGACTCCAGCACCTCGCACACGGTGCCGCCCTCGAGAACTCCGCCGACCTCGACCGGCTCGGCGTACGACTTGACGGCGCTCATCCGTCCCCGCATGTACGGGTCGAGAGACAGGTAGACGACCCGGAGCAGGAGCTCGCCCTCCTGCGGCTGGGGGAGCTCGCGGGTCACGACCTCGAAGTCGTCGTCGTGCGGTTCCCCCACCGGGCGGCGTGCGAGAAGGACCTGCGTAGTCTGCATCGGCCAAGCCTGACACGGCCCACCCGGCCCCTAGCCAGGCGCAGGCAGAAGCAGCACAATGTGGCGCCTCAACCGGCGACGTCCACTTTCTCGATCCGCTTGGAGACGTGGAGCACGATGGCACACACAGAAGGACAAGAGTCAGAGCGCGCCACCGGGACGCAGGAGGCGCCCAAAGGTCTGCGCGGCAAGCTCAGGCTGATCGGCCCCGGCATAGCCATCGCCGCGACCGGCGTCGGAGCAGGCGACATGGTCACGTCGCTGGTCGCCGGCGCGGAGTACAACACCACGTTCATCTGGGCCATCGTGCTGGGCGTGATCATCAAGCTCTGCCTGGTCGAGGGCATGGGCCGGTGGTACATGGCGACAGGCACGACGATCGTGCAGGGCTGGCACGCTCTCAGCCGCTGGGCGAGCGGCTACTTCATCGGCTACCTGTTCATCGTCATGTTCTTCTACGGCGCGGCGATCACCTCCGCGAGCGCGCTCGCCGTCGATGCGCTGTTCCCCGGTGTCCTGTCGGTGACCGGGTGGGCGGTCATCCACGGGGTCGTCGGCTTCGCCATCCTGCTCATCGGCCGCTACGGCGTCTTCGAGAAGATGATGGCGTTCTTCGTCGGGCTGATGTTCATCACCGTCGTCGGTCTCGGCCTGTTCCTCGCACCCAGTGTCGGCGCGGACATCCTCAGCGGGCTGGTGCCGACGCTTCCCGAGGGTTCGACGTTGTACGCCCTCGGTGTCATCGGCGGGCTCAGCGGGACCTACTCACTCGCGGCGTACACCTACTGGGTGCGTGAGCGCGGGTGGCGACACTCGTCGTGGATCCCGACGATGCGGGTGGACTCCGGTGTCGGCTTCATCATCACCGGCCTGTTCATGATCTCGATGCTGATCGTCGGCGCCGCGTTCCTCTACGGCACCGGCACGAGCATCGCCGACGAGGAGGGGCTGGTCACGGTCGCCGACCCGATGGCACAGCGGTACGGCGAGCTCGTCAAGGTGCTCTTCCTGGTGGGGTTCTGGTCCGCCGCGACAAGCTCGATCCTGGGCGGTTGGAACGCCGCTGCGTACCTCTTCGCCGACTACGTGCGCACCGCGCGTCGCGTGCCCGACGACCAGGCCGACGGCTACCTCTCGGAGAAGAGCAAGTACTTCCGCGGGTTCCTGGTGTGGTGCTGCTTCCCGCCCATGGTGCTGTTCTCGCTCGACGAGCCGGTGCTGCTGGTGATCATCTACGCGGCTCTCGGAGCGCTGTTCCTGCCGTTCATGGCTGCGACGCTGCTGTACCTGCTGAACTCGAAGAAGATCACGAACGCCTTCCGCAACAAGGCCATGGGAAACATCGTCCTGGGCGTGTCCGTGCTGCTGTTCGTCGCGATCGCGGTGGAGGAGATCCGCGGCCTGTTCTAGTCTCGTCGGCAACTCGACTGTGAAGAGGGTGAATCGCGTTGACCGACTCCAGCACGCCCACCAGCCGGATGCGGGTGGCGATGGCAGCCCAGCCGCAGACCCTGCGTGACCTCCTCGGCGACGACGGTGCGGTCGAGGCCGTCGCCGAGCGCCTGAGGGCGCGTCGGGTTCTCGTCATAGGGACGGGAACAAGCTGGCACGCGGCCGAACAGGGTGCCCATCTGCTGCGCCTAGCGGGCCTCGACGCGAGCGCGTCGCAGTCCATCGACGTGGCTGTCGACGGCCCGGTTCCGCAGGCCGGCCAGGTGCTTCTGGCCCTCACGCACACCGGGGCCAAGCGCTACACCGCGACCGCAGCGCAGTGCGCGCGGGACGCAGGCGCAGACGTCGTGCAGGTCAGCGGCGTGGACGTCCCCGACGCCGACCTGGTCACGGTGTCGAAGGAGCAGTCGTCCGCCTACACGATCAGTCACCTGGCGGCACTGATGCGGCTGGCGCAGGTCGCCCGCGCCCTGGGCGCGCCACTGGACCGGCTCGACGACGTGCCGGACGCGGTGGAAGCGGCGCTGGGCCCGCAGCGCGACCCGTTCGTCGTACCCGAGCGCCTCATCGAGTACACCGGGGGCGGGGTCAACCAGTGGACCGCCGCCGAGGGTGCGCTGAAGGTCCGGGAGGCGGCGTACGTCGCCAGCGAGGGCCTGGGCGTCGAGCAGTTCCTGCACGGGCCGTCGGTGGCTCTGCGTGCGTCCGACCACCTGGTGTGCCTGGATGGCGGCGGCGCCTGGTCCGAGCGCGTGCAGGAGATCGCCGACGCCGCCGAACGGTCCGGCGTACCCGTGACTCGCGTCGTCGAACGTGACCTCGGTGAGCCATTGTCGATCTTCGCGCTGACGGTGGCCGTGCAACGCATCGCGGTGGAGTCCGCCGAGGCGCTCGGCACCGACCCCGACAGCTTCGGACGCGACGTGCCCGGCCGCGAGCCCTGGGACGAGATCGCGCTGTAGGACGGTCAGCTCGCCCGCGTTCAGGGGACAGGTGGGCTGTGGCCTGGTGGGGGTTGGGGGTGTTGGCCGGTCCAGCCCCAGGTGTGCTGGTGGTAGGGGTTGGCCGGGAGGTCACGCTGGTAGGTCGGGGTGGGGGTGAGCAGGTCGAGCTGGGTGGTGAGGATCTGTTGGGGGTCGGGGATGGTGCGGCGGGTGCGGCCGACGTTGAGCACGCGGTCGCCGTGGGTGAGCACCAGGCTGACCAGCGCGTCGCAGCTCAGGTGTTGCGCGGTGGTTGTCGGGGTCAGCCCGAAGCGGGCCAGCAGCGCCTGGCCGTGCCCGGGTAGGCCGAGCAGGGTCTCCAACGCCACCGTCACCGTGGCCCGCGCCCGCCGGGTGTCGGGTTTGGCCGGCTGCTCGGTGTACTCCATGCCGTGCTGGAGGAGCTGTTCGAGGGCGTCGGCTGTCCGCTCGCCGTGGGTGCGGGTGTCGTCGGGGCTGCGGCTCGCCTTGGCGGTCGCGGTCAGGGTGGCCTTGAGCCGGGCGGCGACCGCGGGGTCGAGCATCGCGTCCAGATGCGCCAGGTCACCGACCGCGGAGATGCGCACCGACCGCGACCCCGCCGCGCGTACCTTCGCCTCGCCCCCGCCGGGGTGGTGCACCTCGGCCAGCGCCTGGCAGAACACCGCCACCTCGGCGGGCCCGGCCCGGGTGGCGCAGGTCGACCAGCGCGTCCTCGTGGTCGCGCAGCACGCCCAGCCCGCTGGCGGGCAGGTGCCCGATGATGGTGCGCAGGTTCGGCGTGTGCACCCCCCGGCGTCGTAGGCCTTCGCGAGCTTGGGCAACGCCACCAGCTGCACGGCCACACCGGCCAACCCCGACGCATCACTCGCCGAGCGGCGCAGGATGCTCATCGCGAACGACCGCACCGTGCGACACCCCGAGACCGCGACCAGCTCCCCGGAACGCTCCCCCTCGACCAGCACCCGCGCCTGCGCGGCCTGCAACACGATGACCGCCTGCTCCAGCACCTTCACCGCGTCGTCGACCGGCAGCATCCGCGCACCCGCGACCAGGCGCTGCGCCTGCTCCACCATCCCGACCGGTGCCCTCGACATACCCCCATCCAAGCACCCACCACCGACACGCCCCGACGCCCAGAACCCCTTACACACAAGAGATCTGAGCACCATTCGCACAACCTCGGCCACGAAGACAACGGCTCTGGGGTCTTATCCACGCCGATGGTGACGGCGACTACGTGCTCGCGCACAGCTGGGTCGAGGGCTACATGTCGCGGCTCGCGGTATTCCACTCGACCCGGGCGTGCTGCGCCCGGCATCGTCCGGGCTCGCGCAGTGCGTCTGGGAGGCGGCCGTACTCGCCCAGGAGCGGGCCGCGTTCGTCCGGCACGTTCTCGGCGGCGAGGGCCCGCTCGAGAGCCGGGTTGAGGCCTGGAGCTCCGACGTGCTCTGCGAACGTTCCGGCTGATCGCCTGAGCACGCCCGTCGCGACCGCCAACGGGGGCACACTGGTGCGGTGCACTACGAGATCGTCGACGGCTACCCGATGCCCGCGCTATTCGCCGGCGACCCGGCGCTGGAGCTGTGCAACACCTGGGCGGGCTGGGAGGTTCCGCCCGAGGCGGACGCACCGGTCGACGTGCGCCGCGACTACCTCGCCGACTTCGACCGGTTCGCGGTCTGGACCGCCCACGTCGGCCTCCTCGACAACGAGGACTCCGAGCGGCTGCGCGCCCTCGGCAGGGAGCGCCCGCGCCTGGCCGGGCGGAGCCTGCGCGACGTGTGGCGGCTTCGTACCGCGGTGCACGACGCGGCACTCGACCGCGCGGCGACCGACGCCTTCGAGGCGGTGGCGACGTACGCCGACCGGGCGGCCAGCGCCAGCCGGCTGACCCGCGACGGCAGCGGGCTGGCCGCCCGCCACGTCGACCACGCGATCGGGGTCTCCCGCGGCCTGCTGGTCACCGCGCAGGCGGCGGAGCGCCTGCTCGCGGACCCGGTCTCCGACACCGTGCGCGCCTGTCCCGGTGACGACTGCGGATGGCTGTTCCTCGACCCGCGCGGGCGCCGCCGCTGGTGCAGCATGACCAGCTGCGGCAACCGGGCCAAGGTGCGCGCGCACGCGGCCCGCCAGTCCTGACCTGCGCCTCCCGCGACCGAGTCGTGACCCAGTCGTGACCGGGTGCGCCTGCAATACCCATTGACCGAAGCCAACGCATGGGCTTGGCTGACCTAACCGCTTATATCTTCTTTTCGGGTTAGGAGTCCTCGCATGTCCATCCATGCCGTGGGTCTGCGTACCGCGTCCGTCCTTGCCGCGGGAGCGCTCGCCGCGGCCATCGCCGCCCCCGCAGCCGCCGACCGGTCGGCGACGCCGCCCGACCGTTCCGGGTGGGACGACCTGGTGTGGGAGCCGTACCGGACGCAGCCCTTCACCTCTCCCGCCGGCCAGCTGTGCGCGTTCACACTCCGAGCCGACCCCGTGGCCGACGAGGAGATGGTGGCGACCGTCGCGCGCTTCCCCGACGGCTCCCCGAAGATCGAGGCGTACAAGGGCAGGCTCGTGGTCAGGTACACCAACGTCGAGTCCGGTGCGGCCACCGACAAGGACCTCAGCGGCTCTGCCGTCGTGCGCTACTTCGAGGACGGCGCCTACACGATGTACATGTACGGCCCGGTGGGGATGGGCTTCCGCGAGACCGACCGGTACCCCAGGGGGATGTACGTGCTCGACGGGTTCCACGTCGTGCACACCGGCGCCGACCCCGCCGACCGCGACCGGGAGATGCTGGTCGACGGCGGCAGCGAGCACGACATCTGCGGGGACCTCGACTGACCCCGGCGGATCCGCGCACCTCGTTGCCCCTACTCCGCGTCTCGCCGAGCGGCTCATTCGCCGGCGTGGCTTTGCCCACCTCCCCGCGGGGCGCACAATGGACACCATGACTGAGAGCGGTCGGCCAGGAGCTGGGGATGACAGGCCCGACGGCACGGACCGCGACTGGAACAAGATGGCCGTGGAGAGCATCGTCTCCGACCTCGACTCCGCCCATGAGGAGCTGCGCGTCACCGAGGAGGAGTTGAAGGCCCAACAGGAGGAGATCGACCGGCTGCTCCGGCTGAACCAGACCGAGGAGCTGTGGCAGGAACGGCTGATCGCCAACCTGCCCGTGGGCGTCGTGGTCACCGACCGGGCCGGCAAGGTCAAGAGCGCCAACTCCGCCGCCTGCGCGGTCCTTGGACTGACCCAGATGAACCTGCTCCGAAAACCGCTCCAGACCTTCGTCGGAGCCGAGGACCGGCAGGAGTTCCGCCAGGTGCTGAGCCAGGCGCACCGCGAGGGCCGCGGCAGGTCGTTGGTGTGCACCATGCAGCCCCGCGGCGGGCCTTCTCTGCCGGTCGAGCTGGTAGTGGCCCGCGGTCCCGACGGCGAGGCGCGGGAGCCACGAGTCATCTGGATCATGCTGACCGGTCAGGATGCCGCGAGTCGTGCTCCTCACGACAGCAGCATCGCCGAGGCGTTCAGCCAGCTGGCGAGGCTCTCGGCACGCAGCGACCATGAGCACTACCTGACCGAGGTGGCACGCATCTGCGGCCGGGTGATCGCACCGGCGGCTGCAATCAGCGTCACGGTCGGGCCACCGGCCGACCCGGCCGTGCTGGCCTCGGACAACCATCTCGCGCAGAGCATGGACGCCCTGCAGATGCAGGCCAACGAGGGTCCGTGTCAGGAGGCGTGGGAGAGCGGCCGAGTGGTGCTGACGAACCGGCTCGACGAGGACGACCGGTGGCCCGACCTCGCACGAATGGCCGTGCACGACCGGGTCGCGAGCGTGCTGGCGGTGCCCATCCAGATCGGCGACGACCCCGTGGGGGTCGTGAACGCGTACGCCACCGAGCCCGACACCTTCGTCGACCTCGACGTCCACACCGCGGAGCTGCTGGCCTCGGCGGTCGCTTCGGTGATCCACCAGGTCGGCGAGCACGACCGCCTCACCAACCTCACCGGCCAGCTCGAGGAGGCACTGACCTCGCGGGCCGCGATCGACCAGGCCAAGGGCATCATCGTGGCCCGCTACGGCTGCGACCCCGAGGAGGCGTTCCAGCGGTTGGTCCGGGTGAGTCGCAACCAGAACATCAAGGTGCGTGAGGTGGCTCGGATGCTGGTCGAGCAGGCCCAGCACCCGCCCCGGAAGTCGCCCGGCAGGCCGTGACCCGCCACCGGTGAACCGTCACTCCTCCGGCACGTCCATCACCAGGATGGCGCCGGAGCTGTCGGACGAGCTGTTGTGCAACGGCGACACCGTGACGTTGACGTTGACCGCGCGTCCACGCCGGTTGACGGCAGCGAGACGCAAGGTCTCGTGGTCGCTGTCCTCGCCGTTCACCTGACGCCGGAGCAGCGGCAGAAGCTGCTCGAGCGGCAGACCGATGTCGAGGTTGAGCAGATGGTGACCGATGGCCTCGTCGGTGCGAACACCCCACAGGTCCTCGGCCCTGGAGTTCCACGCCATGACCTTCAGCTCCCGGTCGACAACGGCCACTCCGGCACGAAGTCCGGCCAGCACGGCCTCCATGAACATGTTGAGGTCGTCGATCTCGGCCTGCCGGTCACGCAGCTGGTCGTTGGAGAAGTGCAGCTCGTCGTTCATCGACTGCAGCTCCTCGTTCATCGTCTCCAGCTCCTCGTTGGTGGACTGGAGCTCCTCGTTCGTGGTCTCCAGCTCCTCGTTTGTCGACTGCAGCTCCTCGTACGCGGTCTCCAGCCTCCGGTTGCTGTACTCCAGCTCGGCCTGGAGCTGCCGGTAGCGCGTGACGTCGTTGAACGTGATGGTCGTGCCGAGCATCGTCCCCGCCTCGTCCACCAGCGGCTGCAGCTGGACGTCGAACGCCTGGATGTTGGCTCCGTTGTCGTGGGGGGCCTCCACGTCGTGGATCCAGACGGTCCGGCGCTCGCGCACCGCCTCCTCGAGGTACTGCCGCAGCTCGAGCGGCCGGTAGGACAGGTCGAGGTCGAGGAACGGCCGGCCGACATCGGACTGCGCGACGCCGAACACGGTCTCCACCCGGTGGTTCATCAGCGCCAGCCGACCCGAAGCGTCGACCACGACCTGAGGCGCGGCGCTGGAGAGCAGCGCGAGCTCGCGAAGCCGCGACCGACCGTCCTCTACAGAAGGGCTCGCGCCTCCGCCGTTGCCGAGCATGAACCTGCGTTCGCGGCTCGGCCGGGTGCCGACCTTGCGAAACAGCCGCCGGCTCAGCTCGATCGGCGTGAACAGGTTGCTGTGACTGAGCAGCATCTCGGCCTTGCCGAGGAACAGGACGCCGTCGGGTCGCAGCGCGAAGTGCAGCCGGTTCAGGATCTGCGCCTGCGCCTCGGCGTTGAAGTACATCAGCGTGTTGCGACACAGCAGGAGGTCGACGTGGGAGATCGGAGCATCCTGGACCAGGTCGTTGCGGCCGAAGATCACCGACCGGCGCAGCTCCTTGCGGATGAGGTGCTTGTCGTCGACGGACTCGAAGTAACGCTCGACGTGGTCCGGTGGGACTCCCTCGATCTCGCGGTCGTCGAACGTGGCCTGGCGGGCGAACGCCAGTGCCTCCTCGTCGACGTCGGTTGCGTAGATCTTCACCCGCTCGCGGAACTGCGCCATGCCGAGGACGTCGGCCAGGAGCATCGCGAGGGTGTACGCCTCCTCGCCCGAGGCGCAGCCCGCGCTCCACAGCCGCAACGGCCCGTTGCCCCGTCGTTCGAGGACTCCGGGAAGCACGTCGTCACGCAGGTGGTCCCAGGCCTCCGGGTCGCGGAAGAACCCCGTGACGTTGATCAGGATCGTGTTGAAGAGCTCCGTGAACTCCTCGGGGCGAACCTGCATGAAGTCCTGGTACTCGTCGTAGGACCCGATCTCCACGGCCTGCATCCGGCGCTGCACCCGGCGTATGAGACTGGTGCGCTTGTACCCGGTGAAGTCGAAGCCGCGCTGGTCGCGCAGGTATACCAGCAGCGACTCGAACTGTGAGTCGGGCTCCTCGGCCACCCTCAACCTCCGATTCGTGTCCAGCTGGTTCCCTGAACCGCGAGCCAACCTAGCGGAACCGGCTACCCGGACTTCTCGGTCTCCTCGATCAGGGAGATCGTGCCCGAGGCGATCCGGACGATCAGATCCCTGACCAGGTTGGCGGCGTTGACCGCCTCCTGGCCGTCGTCGGCGAACCGGTCAGCGGTACGGCCGTGCCCACGCGCGGTGGCACGGGCACTCATGTCACGCGACAGCGCTGCCTTCTCCTCCAAGCTGCGCAACGCGATCCACAGGGCACCCTCCAGCGAGGCAGCCTGCTCGGCGAGCAGGTTCTGCGGGGACCAGGCGTGTCCCACCCGGCACCGGAAACGCAGCAGGCCACCCTCCTGAATCTGGAACAGCGTCCCGTTGCAGTCGGGGCAGGAGAGCCCTGCAGGCTCGCCGGGACGGTCGGGGTCGTTGAGGGCGGAACGGTCGAGATCAGCCATGGCCGTCTCCATCTTCATCAGCTCTGACGCTTCGGCGGCGGCTCCATCCACCTCCTGCTGGACCAGCTCGCACAACAGCGCCGGAATCTTCTCCACGGGGAGCACATGCTCGGGCTGGGCCGCCTCGATGCAGTTCTGCGGCATCGCCGGGTGCAGCGCGTCGGATGGGTCCTGCACGACACCGACGCCGCCTCGCAGGGTGATCGCCACCATCCCCGCGGAGCCGTCGTCGAGGGCACCTGAGAGGACCACCCCGATGGTCTGCGCCCCCTTCGCGCGGGCGGCGGAGCGGAACATGACGTCGACCGCCGGCCGGTGACCGTTCTCGCGGGGACCGCGCGACAGCGCCACGCGGTCGTCGAAGACGATCACATGGTGGTCGGGAGGTGCCACCAGAATGTGCCCGTCGCGCAGGGGGCTGTCGTTCTGCGCATCGGAGACGGGAAGCGAGCCCGCCCGCCGCAGGATCAGCGGCAGCGCGCTGGGACTCTCCGCCGGCAGATGCAGGACGACGAGCACGGCGGCCGGGAAGTCGCTGGGGAGCCCGCCCACCAATGTACGGAGAGCCTCCACCCCGCCGGCTGACGCTCCGATGACGACCACGTTGCGCTTGGCCACAGGACACCTTCCACGGACGTCATCCGCCCAGATTGGTCGCGTGCTCGTCCGTCTGTTCACTCTACGCCCGTCGGGAGGGTAAGAAAGACTCATGGAGAACGACCCGCCCCAGGAGGAGCGAACCCGCGCCGCCGACAAGCGCGCCACCGATGCGCGCAAGCTCGCCGAGTCGCTCGAGGAGCGCGCCGAGGCCGTGCACCGGGCGGCCGCAGCCGCGCAGGCCAGCGTCGCGCAGTTCGCCGAGATGGTGCGGGAGCACGAACCCGACATCGCGAGCAAGCTCGACGTAGACCCCGAGCGGTACCGCCGTCGAGCCGCCAGCGAGACGGCGCGGGCCGACCATGCGCGGCACCGGCGCGAGGACGACGCCGCGGCGCGCCAGGCCGCTGAGGCCGCTGAGGGCCCCTCCGCTGAGCGCGAGGAGACTGACGGCGGGACGGGCCGCTAGCCAGCCGAGGGCACCGGGTTGCTTCGCACCGACCGGCGGCTAGCACCTAGCCCAGCACCCGCAGCCGCGACCGCGCGGCCTCCTCGACGAACAAGGAGTCGGCCCGCGGCAGCTCGTCGGCGCACTGGCTGAGGACGCCGACCACCGTCATGACCGGCAGGGCTGGGAACTCCATGGCCAACCGCTCCGCCACCTCGTGCAGCAGAAGGTGTACCTCGCCTGTAGCCATCGCCATCACCCCGCCGCTCGGTGGTGTCGGACCTCGACGACCGCCGTGGCGACGGCGAACCGGGCGAACGTGTGCCCACGCCGTAGCCGCGTGTCGGCGCGGACCCTGGACAGGCTGGCGTAGGCCAGGTGCTCAAGCCGCCCGAGCAACGCAAGCGAGGAAGCCGGCAGCCGGTGAACCAGATGTGCCGGCCCGGAGGGGAGATTCGTGGGGATGTGCAGCGCCATGCCTACTCGTCCTTGGGCTAGGTGAGCGGCGGCGGTCTTGACCACGTGCGGACGAGTGTTGCACGCAGAGTAGCGGTCCGACAACCCGACAGGCGGGGCGATACCCCAGGCAGACCTGCGCCTTGACCCGGAGCACGACAGGGTTCCGGCGGTCGACGGGCCCTGAACCTGCCCGGGGGCCCGCGCCAGCACCCGTCAGGCCTGCTCCGGCGGTCGCGCGATCACCGAGAACTCCGTGCCGAACGGGTCGGTGATCACGGCCGTCCGCCCGTACAGGATGTCCTCCGCCGGCCCCGCGGTCCCGCCGGCCGCGTTCGCCGCCTCCACCACCGCGTCGGTGTCGGCCACCTCGAACGTGGTCGCCCACGACGAAGCCGTCGCCTCCGGGCTGCCGAAGATCCCGCCGACCTCGTGACCGTCCGGGCGGCGCAGGAACGTGAAGTCGAAGTCGGGCATGTCCTCGTTGCGGTCCAGGGTGAAGTCGAACACCGCGGCGTAGAAGTCGCGGGCCGGCGCGGCCGTCGGCGTGACCAGGTCGTTGCGGACGAGGGCGCCGGGCTCGTTGACCACTTCACAGCCGATGTGGTCGCGGCCCTCCCACAGGCCGAACGGCGCACCGACCGTGTCGCGGACGATCGCCATGCGCCCGTGGTGCATCACGTCCATCGGCGCCTGCACGATGGTGCCACCCGCGTCGGTGACACGCCCGGCGGTCGCGTCGCAGTCAGCGGTGGCGAGGTAGACGTTCCACCAGAAGTCCCGCGCCTCGGGGTCCGGGTTCGGCATCAGCGCGGCCACCCTCCTGCCGTCTAGCAGGCAGGTCGTGTAGTGGCCGGCCTCGGCGGGGCCGGTGTCGAAGTCCCACCCGAAGAGCGCCCGGTAGAACTCGATCGCTTGGTCGAGGTCCGGGATGCCCAGGTCGATCCAGGTGGGGGTGCCGTCGGGCTGGTTGCTGCTGACGTGGCTCACTGCCGCCTCCTCCTCGGGCTCGGCACGCTAGCCGGTGAAGGTGCCGGATCCTGTCCGCAAAGCCTGAGGCTCGCGCTCATCTCAGGTTGAGCGCCTCGAGGAGCAGCCGCGAAGCCGAGCCGCCTTCGTCGCGGGCGACCTCGACAGCCGTGGGTACGTCGAGGTCGTCGAGCAGGGCCGCGGTGACCGCGCCTGCCGACGCCGCCGACGACGCGTGCGGTCGCCCCGCAGCGGCGTAGAGCTGCTCGAGCACGTCGGCGGCAGCCGAGAGCTCCGCGGACGAGTACTCCCAGGTGGCGTGCCAGCGCCGGTTGAGCAGCATCAACCGGACGGCAGCCGCGGAGTGGTCCTGCAGCAGGTCCCCGACCAGCGCGAGGTTGCCGGTCGACTTGGCCATCTTGGCGCCGTCCTTGCACACCTCCCCCACGTGCACGTGCCGGCGCGCGAACGGGCGTACGCCGGTCGCGGCCTCGAGCATCGCGGCCTGGTATGCGTGGTGCGGAAAGGTCAGGTCCGTGCCGCCCACGACCACGTCCAGACCCGCGCCGAACACGGCCCAGGCCATCGCCGCGCACTCGGCGTGCCAGCCCGGCCGCCCCCAGCCCCACGGGCCGGGCCAGCCCGGGTCGCCCTCGCTGGAGGGTCGCCACACGGGCACGTCGAAGGGGTCGTCGCGCGTCTGGTCGTCGGGGTCGTCGCCGAACTCGGCCGCGAGGCGTCGCGCCTCGTCCTCGGCGAGCCCGGCACGCTCGACCACGGGGCGGCCGCGGAAGTACACAGAGTCGTCGCGGGCGTACGCGTGGCCGGAGGCGACCAGCGCCGCAGCGAGCTGCAGCACCTGCGTGACGTGGTGCCGAGCGTGCGGTGCGTGCTCGGGCCGGCGGACGCCGAGCGCCTGCATGTCGCGGTCGAACAGGAACTCCTGGCTGAGTGCGAACTCGTCGTAGTAGCGCCCGCGACGGCTGGCCGCGAGCGTCAGCACGTCGTCGATGTCGGTGACGTTGCGGCACGTGGTGGTCTCGACGTCGGCCAGCCGCATCACCGAACGCAGCACGTCGGCCCACACGAACGTCGCGGCGTGTCCGAGGTGGGTGACGTCGTACGGCGTTATCCCGCAGACGTAGACGCGGGCGGGGCTGAGCAGCGGCAACGGCTCACCCGCCAGCGTCATGGCCGCGCTGAGCCGGGCGGGACCGGGATGCCGGGCGTCGTCGAGGCCGGCCGGCGCCGTCGTGTGGTTCGCGTTCACGCTCCGATGATGCCTGCCCACCCGCCCGTGCGGAAACCGGACCCGATCCTAGGCGAGACCGCACTCACCGAGCGCGAGCCGTCCCGCGGGGCGGTAGGTGTGCACCGCGACCCCGGCGCTGGTCGTCTTGGTGTCGACGAGCCGCAGTGCGGACGGACCGGCACCGTCGGCGAAGAGACGCTTCCCCCGGCCGAGGACGACGGGGTAGAACCACAGCCGGTACTCGTCGATCAGGTCGTGGGCCATCAGCGAGCGCGCGAGCGCGCCGCTGCCGTGGATCTGCAGCTCGCGGCCGGGCCGGCGCTTGAGCCGGGCGACCTCCTCGGTCAGGTTGCCTCGGATCAGCGTCGCGTGCTTCCAGGTCAGCCGGTCCAGCGTCGTCGACACGACGTACTTGTCCAGGCCGGCGAGCCTGCTGGCCACCTGGCCGCTGTCGCACCCGACCCGAGGCCACTGCGCGGACATGATCTCGTAGGTCCGGCGTCCGAACAGGAAGCTGTCGGCCTCCCCGAAGCAGTCGCTGATGATCCTGCCCATGTCGCCGTCGGCGAAGGGCACGAGCCAGCCGCCGAGGTCGAAGCCGTCGCTGGGGTCCTCGTCGGGGCTCCCCGGACCCTGCATGACGCCGTCGAGCGACAGGAACGTGGTCAACGTCAGATTCGTCATGGCATGGCTCTCCCCGCAGTTGGCCGCCTGCACCAACTCAGACTTCGGTGCGGCGGCAAACTCATCGGCCCGAGCGTGCTCGTGCCACCGGGATGACCGGCGGAACCGGGCTGCGCGCAGGCGCGCGACCAGGCATCGTGGTCTCGTGGCGACCGAGGACGACGTACGACGGATCTGCCTGTCGATGCCGGGTGTGACCGAGCGGGAGAGCTGGTCACAGCCGGCCTGGTTCGCGCGCACGCTGATGGCGCGGATGTGGGAGGACGGCGTGCTGACGGTGAAGACCGGGGAGCGTGACGCGCTGGCCGGCACAGACCCGCAGACCTACTTCTGGACCCCGCACCACGAGCGCTCGCCGCAGCTGGTGCTGGTGCGACTCGACCGCATCGACACCCATGAGCTGCACGAGATGCTCACCACCTCGTACGAGATCGCCGGAGCATCACGGCGCGGCCAGGGCCGCTAGGGCCGCTGTACGCCGAGGCAACGCGTGAGGAACTCGACCTGCAACAGCAGGAGGTTCTCCGCCACCTGCTCCTGCACGGCCATGTGCGTCACGCCGGACAGGGGCAGCACCTCGTGCGGCCGGCCGGCGGCGAGCAGTGCCGACGACAGCCGCAGGCTGTGCGCTACGACCACGTTGTCGTCGGCGAGCCCGTGGATGATCATCAGCGGGCGGACGGGGTCGACGGCCTGCGAGAGGCCGTCGTCGGTGATCAGCGAGCTCGCGGCGTAGACCTCGGGCTGCTCGGCGGGGTCACCGAGGTAGCGCTCCTGGTAGTGGGTGTCGTAGAGCCGCAGGTCGGACACAGGGGCGCCCGCCACGGCGGCATGGAAGACGTCGGGGCGGCGGAGTACGGCGAGGGCAGCCAGGTAGCCGCCGAACGACCAGCCGCGGATGCCGACGCGGTCCAGGTCGAGGGGGTGGTCCTCGGCCAGCGCGTGCAGTGCCTCCACCTGGTCGTCGAGCACCACGCCGGCGACGTCGTCGCGGATCGCCTTCTCCCAGGCCGGGCTCCGACCGGGCGCGCCGCGCCCGTCGGCTACCACGACCGCGAAGCCCTGGTCGGCGAACCACTGCGAGGTCAGGTGGGCGTTCTGCGCGGCGACGACGCGCTGCCCGTGCGGACCGCCGTACGGGTCCAGAAGCACGGGCAGCGGGCCGTCGCCGCTCCGGTAGCCCGTGGGGAGCAGGACGGCGGCGGGGATGCGGCGGCTGCCGGTCAGCACGAGGTCGGGACGCGCCCAGATCACCGGCCGCTGCGCGTGCGAGGCGATCTCCGCCACCGGCTTGTCGTCGCGGAGCACCCGCACGTGCGCGCCGTTGTGGTCCAGTCCCGCGGAGGACAGGACGGTCAGCGCGCCCGAGCGCGTAGCGGAGTGCACGCCGGGCCGGTCGGAGACGCGGTCGGCACCGCGGGCGCCGACGGCGTAGACGTGCACTTCGCCGACCTCCGCGCGTTCGGCGTCCTCACCGGCGGACGCGCTGACCAGGACCGAGTCGTCGGCGACGTCGAGGACCGCGCGCACGTGCAGCGCGGGCCCGGTCACCGGCCGGCCGTCGACCGTGAGCACCCGTGCGTCGTCGACGTCGGCGACGTGCACCAGGCGGCCGTCGGGGGTCCAGGCGGGAACGCCGGGGAACAGCTCCAGCCAGTCTGGGTCCTGCTCGGCGTGCAGGGCCCGTGTCCTGCCGCTTCGCGGGTCCAGCTCGAGGACGAGCTGGCTGCGCTGGTCGCGCGCCTGCACGTGCAGGATCGGCGGTCCGCCCGCGCTCCAGTGCACGTCGGCGAGGTAGGGGTAGGCGGTGCGGTCCCAGTCGACGTCGGTGCGGGTGCCGTCGAGTGCGAGCACGGCGAGGGTGACGTCGGCGTTCGGTGTTCCGGCCGCGGGGTAGGCCACCTGGACCGGCTCCCGGGCGGGGTTGGCCGGGTCGGAGATCCACCAGCGCTGCACCGGGGAGCTGTCGACGTGCGCGACCAGCAGCAGGTCGCTCTCCGGCGACCACCAGAAGCCGCGGAAGCGGTCCATCTCCTCCGCGGCGACGAACTCGGCGAGGCCCCACGTCGCGTCGTCGTGCTCGGGCGCGGCCAGGACGACGTCGTCCGAGCCGTCGACGGCCACCACGCGGATCGCGCCGTCGGCGACGTACGCCACGTGTGCGCCGTCGGGTGAGGGCCGGGGGTCGACGACCGGCCCGGTGACCGGCAGCGGCGTCGTCGTGCCCGTGGTCAGGTCGGTGACGTACAGCCGGCCGGAGAGCGTGAAGGCGGCGAGCCGCACCGCGTCGTCGGTGGCGTACGTGACGATGCCCGCCGAACCCTCCCGGGAGCGTTCACGGCGGGCACGCTCGGCCGGCGACAGGTCCTCCGTCGCACCCCCGAGCAGCGCCTGGGGGTCGGCGACGACCCGCTCGTGCCCCTCCCCCGTCTCCAGGTCGAGCACCCACAGACAGGTGCCGCGCTCGGTACCCGAAGGCGACCGCAGGAAGACCACGCGCGACCCGTCCGGGGCGACGGTGAAGCCTCGCGGTGCGCCCAGGGTGTAGCGCAGTGTCCGCGCGTGCTGACGGGGAAACGACGGGTGCTCGCTCACCCGGGACACCCTACGGTCACGGCGACCCGGCCCTCCGTGTCACGCGCGAGGCCCGGCCCCCGTGGCCGGGAGCCGGGCCTGGCGGTGCCGCAGCGTGCGTACAGCTAGCGCGTCCGGCGGATGACGACACCGACGGACCGCGAGCCCACGATCGGCGCTGACCGCTTGACGCGCCTCTCCACCCGGCGAACCCCGTTGCGCGTGCGCACGCTGAGCTCGGCGGTCACGGTGTTGTTGGTGGGTGTGCGCGCGATCTTCCTGAGCATCCCGTTGAAGGACTTGGCCCGGCCGTTCACGCTGGCGAACTGGCCCCGCGACCCACGAATCGACACGGTGGCGGAGCGTTCGGCCACCGAGCCCGGGACGCGGAACCGGAAGTGCGCGTTGCGCCGGTGAACCTTGCTGCCGCCCACGGGCATGAGCCGGGTGCGGATCCGCAGGGTCTGACCGGGACGGACCTGGATCGCGCCCCCACGCCGCACGGTCACCCAGTGGCCGGCCCTGCGTACCTGCACCGCACCCACCCGGTGCTGACGCATCCTGTGGCTGAGGAAGGCCCGCTGCCTGACCTCGACGACCTTCACCCGCTCGAAGGGGTTGTTCATGATCGTGGCCAGCTCGAAGTAGAACTGCCACGGCATGAAGTAGGACAGGTCGCCCTTGCTCGCGTACATGTTGCTCTGCCTGAAGGTGACGTGCTTGCCGTTGGCGCGGCGCATCCTGATGGTCCAGGCCAGCCTGCCGGTGCCACCGGCGTAGCCGTCGGCGATGCTGTCGAGGTTGGACATCAGGTGGATCGTGGCGATCTGGTCGGTCATCGACCGGTCGATGATGTGCGTCCAGCCGGTACGCCGGTTGCCGTCGGCGGACCTGATCCGCGACCGCACCGTCGCGGTGTCGGCCTGCGGGCCGACCCGGCCGAGGATCCCGGCCATCCGGTCCTGCGTGAACACGCCCACGGGCGCGGACGGGTTGGCCACCTTGAACGACCCGAACAGGGTGTCGCGCTGCACGTACATCGCCTCGGCGCCGTGCAACGCCGCCCTGGTGCGGCCGGCGAACGCGAGCGGGTGCCCGAACGCGAGGACGCGGTTGCCGCACACCGCGGTCGTGGTGCCGATCCCACCCGAGGTGACGTCGCCGTACGACATCGTCATCGCGACGTTGCCGCCCGGCGCGATCTCGACGGCCTCGTCGGTCACTCGGGCGGTACTGCCGGTGGTCAGTGCCTTGGGGTTCATGCCCACGCGCTTGGCGACGCGCTGCAGCCGGTTGCCACTGAGCCCGGAGACGCTCAGCGGCATCGGGAGGCGGCGGAACCCGGCCTGCGCCTGGCTCGCCGACAGGCCACTACGCCGAAGCTGGGTGACGTCACCCGGTGCGGTCGCGACGGCCTTGCGCGGGCGCAGCCGCTTGCCGGAGTAACCGCCGAGGCGGTACATCTCCGCAGCCGGCGTGACGCCGGCGTACTCGCTCGGCGCGGCCGACAGGGAGTACGACACCGCGCCGATGAGCCGGCCGTCCTCGGCGTACACCGGTGAGCCGGACATGCCGGACCAGATGCCGCGGTCGACGCTGCCGTCGGGATGGGTGATGACCGAGCCGTCGAGCTTGACCAAGATGAGGTCCATGCCCAGGGCGATGCCGTCGGTGAGCGTTCCGACGACCTCGCCGGTGAACTCGTCGGCCTGGGTGCCCTTGCTGACGGTGAGCCCGTGCACCGGTTGACCCTCGGTCAGGTCGCGGACGGGGTAGGCAGCCGGGCAGTCGGTCTCCGGCACCGAGACGGCCGGTGGGGTGGTGACGAGAGTGGCGCCGACGACGGTGGCGACGCAGGCACCGGCCAGTACGCGCACGCGTCGGCGCAGGACTGACCTCACGACAGAGGACATGGGGATCTCCCGAGAGTGAACCGACCGGGGCGAGTGCGCCGATCGTGCTGGCAGCATCAAACACCCCCCGGGGGGTATCTGTCCGGCGAACGTCGAACACCGTCGGCGCTGAACCTCGCCTTGGCTCGACGTGGCTTGTAGTGTGCGCCCGTCAGACGACCGGGGAGGACCTCATGCGCACTCGTCCCTCGACCCACCCTGCGGTTCGTGGCCAGGTCCGGGCGTCGGCACGGGCACGGCTGGTAGCGACAGGCGTGGCGGGTCTCGGCGTCGCGATGGCCGCGACGGCACTTGCCGCCCCGGTGACGGCGAGCCCCGCCCACCGGTCGGGTCGGCCCGCCGCAGCGGCGACGCTGCCCGGCGGCCTGGCGACCGAGGCGCTCCCGCGCAGCCCCGAGCTCACCGAGACCAGGCGGCTGCAGGACCGGCGCGCGGTCGTCGTCGGTGAGCGCCTCTACTCCACCTGGAGCCAGGACGGCCTCTACCCCGCGGCCGGCTTCCACACCCGCGGCGAGATGGGCGGGGTGTGGTCGCCGCCGGTCAAGCTGCTCGACGGCATGTGGTTCGGAGTCGGCGGTGCCTGGCTCGGCAAGGGCGCCCCCGCACGCCGGTTCGCCAGCGGCTGGGGTTACACACGCACCGAGTACGCCGCCCACGACGGCGTCACCGTGCACCGCACCGACGTCGCCGCCGACGGGCCCCGCGCCGGCCTGGTCGGACTCACCCTGCGCAGTGGCACGACGCGCCAGGTGCCGCTGACGCTCGAGGCGCACTCCGAGCTCATGTCGACGTACCCCTGGGGCGAGACCACGCCGAGCCAGTCGACGGTCAACGCCCCCGACAGCGGTGACGTCCAGGACGACGCGCTGGTGTTCCGCGAGACCGCGGGAGCCGGTCACCCCCTCGGTGCGCACGACTGGGCGGCCGTGGTCGGCAGCTCGCTGCCACCGAGCGGCAGCACCCTGGGTCCGGGGTTCCGAGGGCCGCAGGACCCACCGGTGGTGTGCCCGGTCTCCGGCACCGACGAGCCGCAGCCGCCGCGCTGCGACGACACGGCCTACGGCGAGGGCACCGGCGGCCGGCTCACCTACGATGTCGAGGTGCCGGCGGGCCAGCCGGTCACGGTGTGGTTCGCGGTCGGCGGCTCCGACGAGGGCGTCGCACCCGCACGTGCGGCGTACGACGAGGTGCTGGCAGCGCCTGAGACCGTGCTGGCCGAGAGGATCGCCCGGCGCAAGGCGGTCGACGCGCGCACCCGGGTGTCCATCCCCGGCGACCGCCTGCTGCAGCGCTCGGTCCGGTGGAGCAAGCAGAACCTCGCCGACTCGGTGCAGGAGGCGCACGACCTGCGCATCCGGCACGTCGCCGCAGGCAAGCAGTTCCCCGCGCCGGAGCAGACGCTGGCCAAGGCCCGCTGGCTGGGTGCGGGCTGGCCCGACTACCCCTGGCTGTTCGGGACCGACGGGGAGTACACCGCGTTCGCCTCGGTGGCGATGGGGCAGTTCGCCGACATCGAGGCGCACCTGCGCGCGCTGCGCGACGTCAGCGAGATCATCAACCCGGACACCGGCAAGGTCGTGCACGAGGTGACCCCGGACGGCGCGGTCTACTTCGGTGCGAACGAGGACGAGGGCAACACCGACGAGACGTCGAAGTTCCCGAGCGCGGTGGCGCTGGTGTGGCGCTGGACCGGCGACGACGCGTTCCGCGACGACCTGTACGACTTCAGCGTGCGCGGGATGCGCTACGTGGTGGACCAGCTCGACGAGGATGGCGACGGCTGGCCCGAGGGTCTCGGCAACGTCGAACGACCGGGCATGGGCGAGGAGAAGCTCGACAACACCGTCTACACCGTGCGCGGGCTGCGCGACCTCGCGGACATGGCGCGCAGCAAGGGCGACGCCGAGACCGCGCGGTGGGCTTCGTCGGTCGCCGCGCGCATGGAACGCCGCTTCGAGGCTGCCTGGTGGTACCGCGGCGACGCGCGTCAGTACGCCGACTCGCTGGACGACCCCGGCAACCAGAGGGTGCTCCAGCGGCACTGGATCGGCGTGACCCCGATGGATGCGCTGCTGGTACGACCGGGCCGCGCGACCCGTCCGCTGGCCGGTGACCGGCACGGCGCGACGGCACTGATGCAGCGCGAACGCCCTTGCTACACAGGCATCTTCGGCCTCTACCACACCGGCACCGGCCCGACGTCCGCCGAAGGCGGCAACCGCGGGCCGAGCTGCGACTCGGTCGTGTCGAGTGTGCAGAGCGAGCGCAGCGTGTTCTCGCTCAACACCGCGATCATGGCCGTGGCCGAGGGCAACTTCGGCCGGCTCGGCACCGGTCAGCAGCAGCGCTACACGACCGGCAACGCGCGCATCCAGCTCGACCGGCGGGTGTGGGAGATGCCCGGGGCGATGCCGGAGATCGCTCCCGAGGGCGACTTCACCCCAAACATCGAACGTCCCTACACCGAGCGTTCGATGGTGCTGCAGGCGTGGGGCGCCTACGGCAACCTGTGGCCGGTCGTGGCCCAGCAGCTCGGGGTCTCCCCCGACCTCGGCCGGGACCACGTCTCCGTCGTGCCACAGGTCCCGTCGGGTCAGCATCGGCTGAGCGGTCGCAACATCCTGCTGGGTGACGACGGTCGGGTCGCCGTCCGCGCGGTCTCGAACCGCAGCGAGCTGCGCACTGCGGTCGCCCTGGAGCGCGCCCGTACGACGCTGACGATCGGTCACGTGCTGCCCGCCGGGTCGTCGGTGCGCGACGTGCGACTCGACGGCCGCCGTGTGCGGGCAGAGGTCGTACGCACCGCGCGTGGCCGCGAGCTGGTCGCGGACACCGACGCCGGCGTGCACGAGCTCGTCGTGCGCCTCGACTGAGGGGGCTCGCGGCAGCGCCTGCGCGGGATCGCGAGATCGGCGGAGCTCACCTTCCGCACTCGGCTGATGGTGAGCTCCGGCCGTCTCGGTGACCGAAGCCCCGCGACGCGAGCCGGTTAGCCTCGACCCCGATGGTCGACGAGGCAGAGATCGACGCACGGCTCGCGCGGATCACCCGGCAGCGGTTCCGGGCGAGGTTCCACGTGCGCGGCCGCGACCGGGCCATCGTCGACCTGCGCGGGTTGCCGACGATCCGCCGGCATGCCACCGACTTCATCGACCGGCGCCTCGCCCCGGCCCAACCGCACAAGGACGGCCGGCAGACGCCGTACCGCGGTCACCCCGTTTTCGTCGCCCAGCACGCCACCGCAACCTGCTGCCGCACCTGCCTGGAGCGGTGGCACGGCATACCGAAGGGTCGCGAGCTGACCGCCGAGGAGCGCGCGTACGTCGTCGAGGTCGTGTGCCGGTGGATCGGACGCGACACCGGCCTCGCGACCTGACCAGGTCCCGGGACCCGGCACGAACCCAGGGGGCGCGGATGCACCGCGACGCACGGATCCGGCGGACGCGAAGCACGGCACCCCCCAAGCGTCGATCGGACGAGTGGGCGAATCGGTACGCACCGTGACCGGGACCCGTCCCGAGACTCTCGTCCCGTTGTGGGTGCGACCTCCGCGAGAACAACCTGAGGACAAGACCCCGAAAACGTCCCCAGCAACCCCCAAGGGTCCCGGAGGAGAACCGATCATGAAGGCCACCAAGATCCGCGCATCGATCGCCGCAGGAGTCATCGCCGCGACCGTTCTCACCCCCGCTGTCGCGCAGGCCGGCAACGACGGACGAGTCATCCGCGAAGGCAACTGCTCCGGCGCGGCCAACTGGAAGCTCAAGGCCAACCCCGAGAACCGCGGTCGCGTCGCGGTCGAGTACGAGGTCGACACGAACGTGCGCGGGCAGCGCTGGCGGGTCCGGCTGTTCCACGATGGCAACCGCGCCATGAGCCGCGTGTTCGTCACCCGCGGTCGCAGCGGCTCATTCACCGTCCGCGACCTGATGTTCGACCGGCGCGGCACCGACCGGATCCGGGCACGCGCCATGCGCATCGGCGGCCCCCAGGACTGCAAGGGAAGGGTCCGCTTCTGACCTGATACCTCACCACTGAGAGCGTGGCTCCGTCTCCCCAGCCGGGCCCCAGCTCCTCACCGAGCCTCCCGCAGGGCTCTCAGGCCGGCCGTCTCACAGATCTCCCCACATGTGAGGCGGTCGGTCTCTGTGTGCCGGCGCGCGCCGGGTCAGAACAGGAACGGCGCCGCCGCAGCCGGCGGCACCAGTCCCAGGAGGAGCCACGGCGACAGAGCGGACCTACGGTGGATCAGCAGCACACCCGCGATGGTGGCCGCGGCCCAGACCGACGACATCACCCACAGCCCGATCGCGTTGTCGCGCATCCCGGGTTCCTCGTTCATCCACACGCTCACCAACGCGAGCGCGAAGGCTGGCGTCAACCCGACGACAAGAACGAGCGTCGAGGCGACCCACTGCTGGACCTTCGTGATGTGCAACGAGCCGGCCCCCGCCGGTCAGCCTTCCTGCTGCTGCGCGGCGGCGCTGATCTTCGCCCGCACCTCGTCCATGTCGAGGTCACGCACAGCGGTGACCAGCTCCTCCAGGGACTCCGACGGCAGTGCGCCGGCCTGGTTGAATACCAGGATCCCCTCACGGAACGCCATCAGCGTCGGGATCGACCTGATCTGAGCCTCCGCCGACAGCTGCTGCTCGGCCTCGGTGTCGACCTTCGCGAACACGACGTCGTCGTGCTTGTCGGATGCGGCCTCGAAGACCGGCGCGAACATCTTGCAGGGCCCGCACCAGTCGGCCCAGAAGTCGACCAGCACGATGTCGTTGCCCGTGATGGTCTCCTCGAAGTTCTGTGCGGTCGCGGTGACGGTGGCCATGCAGGCACTCCTCTTGATGCTCCTCGTGCGGCGGTCACCCCGCATAGCGTACGGCGCCGCCACGATATTCCACCGCGGCAGCGTGTACGCCCGAGAGGCGGGGAATCTGGTGGAATGGCGCGGTGACCCGCCCCCGCCTGGACCTCGTCGCCACCCCGCCCGGCGCCCGCGACCTGGTTGTCGTCGCACACGGCGGGCAGGAGCACTCCCTGGAGGAGCCGCACGACTGGCGGCACGCGATCCTGCGGATGTGGCCGCTCGCCGCGGCCGCGCGCCAGGCCGCGCCGCACGCGCAGGTGGCCCTCGTCCGTTACCGCTACCGCGGCTGGAACGGCGACCAGGCGCACGCCGCGGCCGACGTCCTCCAGCTGCTCGACGACGTGCCCGACGACATCGCCCGCATCCTCCTGGTCGGCCACTCGATGGGCGGTCGGGCCGCGATCGCGACGGCGGGTCACCGGCGGGTCGTGGGGGTTCTCGGGCTGGCGCCGTGGCTGCCGGTCGACGAGCCGATGCGACGCCTGCAGGACCGGCTGGTGGTGCTCGCGCACGGCGCCCAGGACCAAACGGTCGACCCGAGGCTCACCGCGGAGTTCGCGCGCCGCGTGCGGCGGGCCGGGGTCCCGGTTGCGTTGTTCGCCGCCGAGGACGAGGCGCACGCGCTGCTGCGCCGGCACGGCGACTGGGACGAGCTGGTACGCCGGTTCGTACGCACCGGTCTCCGCCTCGCGCGCGACGAGGACCTGGAGAAGGCGACCACCGCCGACCCCGACCACGGGGCCGACCCGCTGCCTACCTGGAGCCGTCGCCGCGGTACCGCGAGTGCAGTCGCCGCCGTGGCGGCGGCCCGGCTGCGGTTGCGCGTGCGCTGAGGGCCCGACCGGGCTCCCGCCCGGCTGCCAGCCGGCCTACCGCTACCGCCCCGGCTGCCAGCCGGAGATGCCGACCACGATCACGCGCAGCTGCTTGTTGGCCTTGCGCACGATGCGCTCCTCCTCGGCCGCGTCGTCGGCCGGGACGGTCAGCAGGAGCTCGACCGTCGACACCATCGCGTCGACGATCAGGTCCGAGAGCATGCGCAGGTCCTCGTCGCTCCACGCCCGCAGGTTCGGGAGTACCGAGAGGTCGTGCGCGAGCTCCTGAGAGAGCAGCTCGAGCTCCTGGCGGATCGCCCGCCGCACCGGCGCATGCCCGCCGAACCGCTCGCGGGCGATGAACGAGAAGTGCGCACGGTTGGCGTGCACGTGGTCGACCAGCACCTGCACCGACTGCCGGATCACGCTGTCGTAGGCGGCCATGTCCTCGCGCGCGGCACGCATCATCTGCCGCAGGGTCGAGAGCGACTCGTCGACCAGCGTCAGCCCGAGCTCGTCGAGCGAGGAGAAGTGCCGGTAGAACGCGGTCGGGACGATGCCCACCTCGCGGGCGATCTGGCGCAGGCTCAACTGCCCGAACCCCTCGTCCTCCAGCAACGCCAGCGCGGCGTCGAGGATCGCCTGGCGTGTGCGCTCCTTGCGGGCGCGGCGGGTCTCGGTGACGGGGCTGGCCTCCACGGCGCCGAAGCCTACGCCCCGGAACACCCGTCACCCCTCCCCTTGCGATGACGCGCCGATTCACCGCCCACCTGAGGCGGCGAGCGGGCTCGGTGGGTGAGGTCACACGCCGCAGCGCTTGCCCATACCCCCGGTATGGCCGGTAGCGTCTTTAGTGCACGGTTGTTCACTCAATGATTGGAGGGCAGCCATGGGAATCGGCCGCAAGGTCTTGGGCTCCCCCGTCGTGAACACCCTGACCACCCCGCACGGCATCGACCGCTACCTCGAGCTCGTCAACCCGATGTGGGCGGTGCACGAGGTGCGCGCGAAGGTCGAGCACGTGCACCGCGAGGCGCCCGGAGTCGCCACGCTGACCCTGCGCCCCACCGGCAACTGGCAGGGCGCGACGGCCGGCCAGCACGTCCAGGTCGGCGTGCTCGTCGACGGTGTGCGTCGCACCCGGTGCTTCTCCCTCTCCAGCTCCGCACACCGCGCAGACGGCCGGGTCACGATCACGGTCAAGGAGCACGACGAGGGATACGTCTCGCGCTTCCTGGCCAACGACGTGCCGGTCGGCACCGTCGTGCACCTCTCCCCGGCCGAGGGCGAGTTCACCCTCCCCCAGCCTCGGCCCGACCGGCTGCTGATGGTCAGCGCCGGCAGCGGGATCACCCCGTTGATGTCGATGCTGCGCACGCTGTGCGACGAGAACTTCGCGGGGTCCGTCACGTTCCTGCACTACGCCCGCACGGCCGAGGACGCGATCTTCGCCGCGGAGCTGGCCTCGCTCGCAGAGACCTACGACTTCCTCGACCTCGTCACCGTGCACACCCGTGCTGACTCCAGCCCGCTCGCCGGGCGGTTCGAGGCACGGCATCTGCGCGAGGTCGCAGCGGACTTCGCCGAGATACCGACCTACGTGTGCGGGCCGAACGGGTTCGTCGAGCTGGTGCAGGAGGCGTACGCCGACGTCGATGCCTCGCAGCGGCTGCAGGTCGAGCACTTCAAGACACCGCCGATGGCCGCCGACCCCACTGCCGAGGGCACCGTGGAGTTCCGGCGGAGCGCGGTCTACGCACCCAACAGCGGCCAGACCCTGCTCGAACAGGCCGAGAACGCCGGTCTGACACCGGCGTACGGCTGTCGCATGGGCATCTGCAAGACCTGCACGACCCGCAAGAGCGAGGGCACCGTGCGCAACGTGGTAAACGGCGCCGAGTCCTCGCTCCCCGACGAAGACATCCAGATCTGCGTGAGCGCTCCGATGGGCAGCTGCGCACTCAACCTCTGAGCAGCCCTCGACGAAGGGACATCACCATGACCACGAAGACACCTGAGACGACCACCGAGCTCGTTCCCGACACGTCTGCCGCGCTGACGCAGCAGACGCCCGACGGGGCCGCCAGGCTGTCCGCGGCGGCGACCGAGGGCATGACCCCGGAGATGCTGGACGCGTTCGGCGCCGAGCTGGACGAGATCCGGCAGCGCATCATCGCCGACCTCGGCGACGAGGACCGCGAGTACATCTACA
>DATMEB010000007.1:0-2903 GCA_035557095.1 Nocardioidaceae bacterium
CCGGGTCGGCGAAGGACACCGCGAGGTGGCAGGTGTCCAGGCACAGCCCCACGTAGCGCGGGTCGACGCGGGGCGCGAGCCAGTCGACCGCGTCGGCGACCGAGTCGAGCACGCAGCCCGGCTCGGGCTCGACGGCGAGCCGGATCGGCCGCCCGTTCGCCCTCGCCATGCCGTCGAGCATCCTGGTCAGCTCGGCGAGCGCGTCGGCCGCCGCCCGGTCGTCGGCGTCGTCCCACGGCGTGCGCCAGGCCAGCGGCAGCGTGGAGATGCTGCCGTAGCTCGCAGTGCCGGGCAGCAGGTCGGCGAGCACGATCGCGCAGTCCACGGTGTACTCGAGCCGCCGCCGGTCCGTCCACTGTGGCCGGTACACGGAGTGCTTGACGACCTCGTCGTGGAAGCCGCCGTAGGGGAACGCGTTGAGCGTGTACACCTCGAGGCCGCGCGCATCGAGCTCGGCGCGCAGCTTGCGGCGCAGGTCGGCGTCGTCGGAGAGCACGGCCGCGAGCGAGGCAGGCAGCCACAGCCCGAGGCCCAGCGTGTCGACGCCCACCAGCCGGCGCACCGGTTCCGCGTACCGGTCGAGCTGCGCGAGCACCCCGGCGAGATCCTCGGCCGGGTGCACGTTGGTGCAGTAGGAAAGGGGAGTCATTGTCCCCCGCCGCGGAGCACCGAGTTGCCGGCGAACGTGTCGGACGACGCGGCGAAGCCGGGCAGCTCGTCGAGCACGAGCCGGTCGCTCTGCCCGTAGAACTCGACCGGGTTGCGCCACAACACCTTGTCCACATCGGACTCGGAGAAGCCGGCATCGAGCATCGCGAGACCGGTCTTGTAGGTCTTGAGCGGATCCGAGCGACCCCAGTCGGCGGCGGAGTTGACCACCATCCGGTCGGTGCCGTACTCGCGCAGGATCGCGACCATCCGCTTCTCGTCCATCTTGGTATCCGGGTAGATGGAGAAGCCCATCCAGCAGCCGGACTCGGCGACGAGGCCGACGGTCGGCTCGTTGAGGTGGTCGACGACGACCCGGCCCGGGTCGATGCCGGACTCGCGGACGACGTCGAGCGTGCGTCTGGTCCCGGCGAGCTTGTCCCGGTGCGGGGTGTGCACGAGCGCGGGCAGCTCGTGCTCGACCGCGAGGCGCAGCTGCGCGGCGAACACCTCGTCCTCCTCCGGCGTCATCGAGTCGTAGCCGACCTCGCCGACCGCGACCACACCGTCCTTGGCGAGGTAGCGCGGCAGCACGTCGAGCACCTCGACGCAGCGCGGATCGTTGGCCTCCTTGGGGTTCAGCGCGATCGTGCAGTGGTGGCGGATGCCGAACTGCGCGGCGCGGAACCGTTCCCAGCCGATGAGGCCGTCGAAGTAGTCGGTGAACGCCGCGACGCTGGTGCGCGGCTGGCCGAGCCAGAACGACGGCTCGACGAGCGCGCGCACCCCGGCGGCGAACATCGCCTCGTAGTCGTCGGTCGTCCGCGAGGTCATGTGGATGTGCGGGTCGAAAATCCTCATGAGGGGGTCTCCAGGAGGGTGACGGCGTCGGCTGGTACCTCGCGGCCCGCGGCGCGGCGCTCGGCGGCGTAGTCGTCGACCATGCGCAGCAGCTCTGCGTCGGTGCGCCGGTCGAGGTCGGCGACGGCAGCCAGCGGCACGCCGACGAACAGGCATTTGAGCACGCCGTGCCGCCAGCTGTGGTCGTCGAGGTGGCGCGCGCCGAACTCGCCCATCGCGGCGGCCACGAGCCGGATGTCGTTGGCGCGCAAGGCATCCTTCACGATGTCGAGCCCGGTGTGGGCGGCCACCGGCGGCAGGGCGGAGAGCCCGCGCAGCACCCCGCGGCGCTCGGCGTCGTCGCCGTAGCGGTACAGGTCGGCGACCTCGGGGCCGAGCCGCGAGCCGTCGAGCACCTCGGCGAGCACGGCGAGCAGCCGGGTGCGGGCGAGGTCGTCGACGGTGCCGTGCACGAGGCCCTGCGGGTCGGCCTCCGGGCGCAGCGGGGCCCGGCCGACCTTGCGGCCGACCGCGGGGAACAGCGCGCGGATGGCCGCCGGGTCGGCGCGCACCCGGTCCTCGGCCTCGACGAGCCAGGGATGGTCCACTTGCGTCATCCAATCGAGATCGTTGTCGGGCCGCGAGGCCGCCGGGCCGAGCGCCGCCCGCAGCGCGGTGATCGCCCGGGCGGCCACGTCCGGCGCCGCGTGGCTGTGCCGTGGCAGCTCGACCGCCGCGACGCCGGAGTAGCCCACCTCGGTCAGCGCCGCCAGGGTGGCCGGCAGATTGAGCTCGCCCTCGCCGAACTCAAGGTGCTCGTGTACCCCGGTGCGCATGTCGTCCAACTGCACGTTGACGAGGAGGTCGGCGGCGCGGCGAAGACAGGTCGCCGCGTCGTCGGGCTCCACCGCCACGCAGTGGCCGACGTCCAACGTGATGCCGAGCAGCTCGGGGGCGCCCAGCTCCTCGCGGAGCCGAAGCGCCTCTGACAGGTGCTCGACGAACATGCCCGGCTCGGGCTCGAGGCCCAGCCGGACACCCAGCTCACCCGCCTCCTCCAGCACGGTGGCCACCCCGGCACGCATCCGCCGCCAGGCGGTGTCTGGATCCACTGTGGACGGTCGGATGCCGGACCAGAAGGAGACGCAGTCCGCGTTCAGGTCGGCGGCGATGCGCACCGCCCGGTTGAGGAAGTCGATGCGACGGCCCGGTTCGTCGCAGACGAGCGTGGGGTGGTGCTTGCGGTACGGGTCGAGCAGGTAGCGCGCGCCGGTCTCGACGACACACCGCAGCCCGAGCAGGTTCAGCAGCCCGGCGACGTGCTCGGTCTGCTTGACCACGTCGTCGGCGAACGGGTCGAGGTGGTCGTGGTCGAGGGTGAGCGCGACCGCCGTGTAGCCGAGGTCGGCGATCAC
>DATMEB010000008.1:0-4236 GCA_035557095.1 Nocardioidaceae bacterium
GACACCGAACTCGGCGCAGCCACGCCGCAGCGCCTCGACCTGGGCACGGGATGCCGGGTCCGCGTTGAGCAGCCCGAGACCGTCCGTCGGCACGGTGTGGTCTTCGACAGCGAGGGTGAGGTCGGGTCTGCGGACGGTACGCCCGGCCGTCCTCATGCCCTCGAACGCCTGCGGGCTGCTGATCTCGTGCAGCAGGTGCATGTCGACGTACAGCAGGTCCGGGCCCGAGCCGCCGCCCGAATGCACGATGTGACGGTCCCAGATCTTGTCGACGATCGTTCCGGCCATCAGGTCCCTCCCACGGGTACGACGGTCACGAGGTCAGCGCGGCGTGAGCTGTTCGGACGCCGCCCGGTCCAGCTCGGTGTCGAGGGCCGCGCGGTCCACGGAAAGGCCCGTCGTGCGCGGACCGAAGACCCCGACGTTGACGCAGAGCACGACCATGGCAGCTGCGACCACACCGAACATCGCGTTCACGCCTGCCGCGTCGAGCACCGGCACGAGGATGAACGGCATCGCGGCGTTGGCGAGCCGGCCCAGCGAGTAGGCGATGCCCGCGCCCGACGCGCGAATGGCCGTCGGATAGAGCTCTCCCTGGTAGGCGTGGTAGCCGTTGGAGAAGACATTGCTGACCGCCGTGTACGCGAAGCCCAGGACGAGGATCTGCCAGGTCGTCGCAGCGTTGCCGAACAGCAGTCCGAAGACCGCCATCAGCCCAGCGGAGCCGACCAGGATGGTCTTGCGTTCGAGGCGCTCCATGATGGGAATGGACAGTGCGCTGCCCAGTGGGTAGCCGAGGAACGTCACGGCGCTGAACTGCAGGCTGTTGACGACGTCATAGCCCTTGGCGGCGAGGACCAGCGGCACGAGCGACCCGAATCCGTAGTAGCCGAGCGGCTGGAGCACCTGGAACACCCAGATCATGACCGTGCGCCGCCGGTATGTCGGGTTCACGAGCACGGTCAGCCTCGACAGCGACAGCCCGTCGCGCTCCTGCTGCGCGACCGGCGTGGGTGCCTGCTGCTCGCGGGCCAGCGGCTCGAGGCCCGACGCGGACTCCATCGAACGGACCACCGCGTCGGCCTCGTCGTGCCGGCCCATCCGTTCGAGCCACCTCGGTGACTCGGGCAGTGCGAACCTCAGCAGCCAGCAGATGACAGCGCCCGCCGCTCCGAAGACGAACATCCAGCGCCATCCGTCGATGCCGAGGATGGTGTCGGTCGCGATGCCGGTGGCGAGGAAGCCGCACAGCGGTGTGCCGAGGAAGCCGACCGTGTACGCGAACGCCACCATCTTCCCGCGCACCCGTGCGGGCATCAGGTCCGCCAGGTAGGCGTCGCAGATGGGCAGCTCGGCGCCGATGCCGATGCCGGCGAGAAAGCGCAGCAGCACCAGGGTCTCGAGGTTCGGGCTGAACGCCGCCAGTACGGAGAACAGCGAGTACGTGGACAGGGTGAGGAAGAACGCGCGCCTGCGGCCGACCTTGTCGGCGATCCGGCCGAAGCAGATGGCACCGAAGAACATGCCGATGAACGCCGAGGCGAGGATCAGCTTGAGTGACGTGCCGGTGACCTCGAAGTCCTCCTCCAGCACGGTGCTGAGGGTTCCGGCGAGGAACACCTCGTAGAAGTCGAAGAGGATGCCGACACCGACGATGCCGGCGATCACGAAGTGCCGGCGCGACAGCGGCAACCGGTCGAGTCGTTCACCGATGGTGAGGGGCCCCGATGGCACGGACGACAAGGGCGGGCTGGACGGCATGGACACGGGTACTCCTAGGTGCGGGTGCGGGGCCGGTACGCGGGCAGCCCGAGCAGTCGACGTGGGTTGTCGACCAACATCGCCCGCACACCTGCGCTGTCGATGCCGTTCGCGAGGAGGCCCTCGGCGAGGTCGAGCAGCATCCGGGTGGACGGCGGGCTCCACGAGAAGAAGTAGTCGGACGTGAGCACGCATCGGTGCGCGCCGACCGCTTCGACGAGCTTGGCGAGCGCGGAGGGCGTCGTCCGGGCGATCTCCGGGTAGGTCCCTACTGCCGTGATCTCCACGTAGGCGCCCGCGTCGGCGACGGCCACGGCGTCGTCGACGGTCGCGCCGATCGAGTGCGAGTCGGGGTGGGAGAAGACCAGACGGCCGCCGGCGAGCCCGGACTCCGCGACGGCGTGTGCCTCCGCCACGGCGAGGTGACCGGTGTAGACGAGCATGTTGAAGTCCGCGGCCACGGCGAGGCAGTCCCTGACCTCCGGCAGCAGCCGCCCCCGGTCGTCGACGACCGGCAACGCGGGCGCGTCCCCGAGGGTCGTGCTGCCGAGCTCGGACCCGATGAGCCGGGAGATGCCGCACCGCGCCTGGTCGTTAGCCGAGCTCCAGGTGGGCAGGTAGAGCACACGAGCGCCCTGCAACGCCGCCAGCTCGACCATGGCGGGCACCAGGCCACCGGCCGCGCTGTTGAGCGTGATGCTGCCGTAGACCTCCAGGTCCGGTACCTGTTGGGCCAGCAGGTACGCGCGACCGACGGTCGGCCACACGTGCGACTTCAGCACCACGCCGTGCATGCCGGCCTGCCTGCAGAGGCGGAGGTCTTCGACGTCGTCACGAGGGGGCCCGCTGGCCAGGCTGATCTCGGGATAACCGTGCCGGTGCAGGTCGACGGCTCCGGCGAGCAACGCGGTCTCCGTCATGCCCGACCTCCCAGCACGTCCTCCTCCAGCCCCTGGTAGCCCTGGAGGTCGACCAGGTCGTTCAGCTCGTCCAGGCCGTACATGCGGTCCCGGATCGGGCGGGTGTCGCCGGTGCGCGCCAGCTCCGCGTACGTGTCGGAGATCGCCCTGGCCGCCATGCGAAGGGCAGTCGTGGGGAAGAGCACGATCCGGAAGCCCAGCCCGTACAGCTCGTTGGCGGACAACGCGGGGGTGCGCCCGCCCTCGCTCATGTTGACGATCAGCGCGCCGCCGTCGAGCTCGGCACCGATGATCTTCAGCTGGTCGAGGTCGGTCGGCGCGTCGACGAACAGCGCATCGGCACCGGCCTCCTTGAACCGCTTGGCGCGGGCGATCGCCTCGTCGAGTCCCAGCGGTGCGAGCGCGTCGGTGCGTGCGATCACCATCGTGTCCGCGTCTCGACGCGCCTGACAGGCGGCGGCGATCTTGCGCACGGCCGAGTCGGCGTCGACGACCTCCTTGCCACCGAGGTGTCCGCACCGCTTGGGCCAGCGCTGGTCCTCGAGCTGGATCGCGGAGACGCCACGCGACTCCAGCAGCCGCACGGTGGCGTGCACGGCGGCGACGTCGCCGTAACCGGTGTCGGCGTCACTCACGAGCGGGATGTCGACCACGCGACTCACCGCGGCAGCGGCCTCGGCGACGTCGGTTCCCGCGATCAGCCCGATGTCGGGCAGGCCGTGGCGCCACGCGGCCACGGCGTACCCGCTCATGTACACGGCCGGGAAGCCGGCACGCTGGGCCGCCAGCGCCTCGAGCGGCGTGCCGGCACCGGGCAGCACGAGCGGCCCGTCAGTGCTCTGGTCGAGGACGGTCCGGAAGCTCGCCCCGCTCATCGGCGCGCCCCAGTGGCAGACCCAGTAGCCGACCCGGTGGCAGTGCCCGAGGCGAGGCGTGCCGCTTCCGCGACGGCCTGGCCGAGCTCCTCGCGCCGGTCGATGATCTGCTGACGCGCTCCCCCGATGCTGAGCGCGCCGGCCAGCGCGCCGTTGTGGTCGAAGATCGGTGCGGCGACGGCGCCCGCGCCGAGGCTCACGTCGCCGGTGGCCGTCGAGTAGCCGCGGGTCGTGCAGTCCAGCAGCTGGGTCTCGATCGTGCCCCGCTCTTCGGGGGTGAGCTCGCCGGCGTCGAGGACGCGCGACCGCTCCGCGTCGCTCATCGTCGCCAGCATGGACATGCCGCCCGCGCCGACGAACAGCGGGAACGCGTCGCCCGGCGTCGCGGAGAGGTCCCGGACCGGCTTGGTGCCCTCCAGCCGTTCGATGCAGACCGACCGGTCGTCACGAGCGACCAGCAGGTAGACCGTCTCGCCGAACGTGTCGCGCAGTCGGGACATCTGCTCCATCGCGCGCGAGCGGACGTCGGAGTTGGCTGACGCGACCTGGCCGAGCCGGATGAGCGCCAGCCCGAGCCGGTAGGCCCGGCTGGTCTCGTCCTGCTCGAGATAGCCGACGGAGACCAGCGTCTGCGCCAGCCGGTAGGTGGTGGCCTTGTTGTAGCCGAGCCGGGAGGTCAG
>DATMEB010000009.1:0-65690 GCA_035557095.1 Nocardioidaceae bacterium
TCGCGCTCCTGCTTGCCCGCGATGGTGAGCGCAGGGGCGAGGTCCGCGGCCGCTGCAGCCTCGACGGCGGCGAAGACGTCGTCCTCGTAGTCGAGGAAGACCGGGAACTTCTTGACGGGCTTCGCAGCCTGCTTCGCGAGCTCGGCCTGCGCCTCGCAGAGCTGCTTGATGAACGGCTTGGCGGCCTCGAGACCACCGGCGACGACCTCCTCGGTGGGGGCCTGCACGCCGGAGTGGACGAGGTTCCAGGTCTGCTCGGTCGACTCGGCCTCGACCATCATGATCGCCACGTCACCGGTGTCGGTGACCCGGCCGGCCACGACCATGTCGAAGACGGCGTTCTCGAGCTGGCTGTGCGACGGGAAGGCGACCCACTGGCCCTCGATGAGGGCGACGCGGACGCCACCGACCGGGCCGGAGAACGGCAGGCCGGAGAGCTGGGTGGACATCGAGGCGGCGTTGATCGCGAGCACGTCGTACGGCGCGTCGGGGTTCAGCGCCATCACGGTGATGACGACCTGGACCTCGTTGCGCAGCCCTTTGACGAAGCAGGGCCGCAGCGGCCGGTCGATCAGCCGACAGGTGAGAATCGCGCTCTGCGACGGGCGGCCCTCGCGGCGGAAGACAGCGCCGGGGATCTTGCCCGCGGCGTATCCCCGCTCCTCGACGTCGACCGTCAGCGGGAAGAAGTCGAGGTGCTCCTTCGGGTGTTTGCTCGCCGTCGTGGCCGACAGCAGCATGGTTTCGTCGTCGAGGTAGGCGACGGCGGAGCCGGCGGCCTGACGGGCCAGCTGGCCGGTCTCGAAGCGGACGGTACGGGTTCCGTGCGAGCCGTTGTCGATGACGGTCTCGACGGACTGTAGACCGGGTCCCTGCATAGGGCACCCCTTTCTTGTCTCGCGGGGCAGCCGCGGAGCCGCGGGCTCGTCTGGACGACGACTGCGAGAGGCTCACGTCGGTGAGCAGCAGGGGCGCTGGTCGGTCTTCGATCGAGGCCCTCGGGGCGCATCAGCGTCCCGGTGGCCACTACCGAGGACCGACGCCTCGCAGCGGCTACATGCACCTGCCCCGCCCGGAGTATTGGGTCGATGGGGCTGTGACTTGTGGTGATATGGACTTGTTGAGCCTGGGTGGCGAGCCTTGCCGGCTGTCCGGCGGACACCGCCCTGACCCACATTATGCAGGCAGCGGCCCGCCCGGAGGCCGGGTGGCCGCTGGCGTCGGAGTCAGCGCCGCAGTCCGAGGCGCTCGACGAGCGACCGGTAGCGGGTGATGTCGTTCTTCTGCAGGTAGTTGAGCAGCCGGCGCCGCTGGCCGACCAACAGCAGCAGACCGCGGCGGGTGTGGTGGTCGTGCTTGTGCGACTTCAGGTGCTCGGTGAGGTTCTTGATGCGGTGGGTGAGCAGGGCCACCTGGACCTCCGGGGAGCCGGTGTCACCGTCGGTCGTGGCGTAGTCAGTGATGATCTGCTTCTTCGACGCAGCGTCCAGGGACACGCGATCTCCTCTCGGGGGTTCGTTGCGCGGCGCGCCGGGGCCGGTTCACCCGGGCACTATCGCTCCGCGGCCGTTAGACGGCGTCGTACAGGCTAACAGCGCGGACCCGGTTCGACCCAATCCGGGTCAGTCGGCGTCCTGCCCCTGCTCGCGGCGCAGCGCGCGGTAGACCGTGCGCACACCGATGGCCCGCTCGAGCTCGTGCGAGACGTAGGTGAAGAACTGGTCGCGGTAGATCTGGTCGGTCACGGCGTACACGGTGAAGTAGAGCCCGGCGAAGGCGGCCAGGAAGACCGAGACCTGGTAGAGCTCCACGCTCCCGAGCACGCTGTTGCCCAGCGTGTCAGCCGGTTGCCCGGTCCACGACTCGATCACCTTCGGGGTCATGATCAGTCGCCCGAACACGATGAAGAACGCGAACACCGCCAGCGACAGCACCAGCACCTGGGTGGCCTGGGCGACCAGGAGCACGATCAGCAGGTTGGCCCGCGGCAGCCCGTGCAGCGGCGCGGGCTCGACCGTGGCCAGGTCGAGGCGGGTCAGCGACTCGGCCACCGGTGTGCCGCGGACCTGGTCGGCCAGCCGCGAGCTCTCGACCTCCGCACACACCCGGTCGACCTCCTCGGGCAGCCGGACCAGCAGGAACCCGACCGCAAGCACGCTGAACAGCAGCACGACGACCCACAGCAGGGCGTTGTCCATCTCCGAGGTGACCTCCCACACCTCGGCGTTGATGAACAGGAACGTGATGAAGAGCAACAGCAGGGGCAGCGCCCGGGTCACCAGCGGGAACAGCAGCCGCAGACTGCCCAGTGTGCGGCGCAGCGCCCACTTCAGGATCGGCCAGATCCGCAGCTCAACCAGCGCGTAGCCGACCAGCACGGCGCCGCACGTCACCATCCCGGCGAGGACGCCGGTGGAGACGTCCCCGGCCCACAGGCCGACTCCCACACCGGCCGCCGCCGCCACGACCAGCGCGGTCCCCAGCACGCCCAGCAGCCGCCCCCGGCCCAGGGCGTCGTCGACGTCGGCCTGGTGCGCCTCGACGAAGTACGGCAGCCCGTGGGCGTAGAACCACCGCTCGGTCGCGCCGACCGGGTCGGCCACCCCAGGCGTGGTCACGGCTCCGGTATCCCCAGCGTCTTGTGCGCGCCGGCGACGTCCTCGGCCATCTGCTCGAGCAGCTCGTCGACCGAGGCGAAGCGCTCCATCCCCCGCAGCCGCTGCACGAAGGACACCTCCACCTCCACGTCGTACAGCTCGAGGTCGTCGCGGTCGAGCACGTAGGACTCGACCCGCCGCTCGGTGCCGTCGAAGGTCGGGTTGGTGCCCACGCTGATCGCGGCGGGCATGCGCTGCGCAGCCTCGCCGTCCGCCCGGTCGAGCCGGCGCAGCCACCCGGCGTACACGCCGTCGGCGGGCGCGGCGATCCCCTCGGTCGGCACGTTGGCCGTGGGGTAGCCGAGCTCGTGGCCACGATGGTCGCCCTCGACCACGACGCCGCGCACGGTGAACAGCCGGCCCAGCGCCTCGTTGGCGCCCTCGACGTCGCCGGCGGCCAGGCAGGTGCGGATGTACGTCGACGACCACGCCTGCGGCCCGCCCTCGAGCTCGACGCCGACCGCCTCGAACCCGGCTGCGGCACCCGCCGTCCTGAGCGTCGCCACGTCGCCCGCGGCCCGGTTGCCGAAGCGGAAGTTGGCGCCGACCACGACCGCGGCCGCGTGCAGGGTGCCGACCACGATCCGGTCGACGAACTCCTGCGGGGTCCAGCCGGCGACCTCGCGGCTGAACGGCATCACGAGCACGTCGTCGACACCGGCCTCGTGCAGCAGGTCGGCGCGCTGGTCGATGGTGGTGAGCAGCACCGGAGCGTGCTCGGGGCGCAGCACCGCGAACGGGTGCGGGTCGAACGTGACCGCGACCACCGGCAGGGCCAGGTCCTTCCCGACCGTACTCTTCCCGGACGGGCGCGGTCCGAGCTCGACGGCGACCTCGCGGGCACGTTCGATGACATGCCGGTGCCCGCGGTGAACGCCGTCGTAGTTGCCGATCGTCACGACCGTCGGGCCGAGATCGGCCGGTACGTCAGCCAGAGCACGCCACACACGCATGTGCGTGACCTTATCCGCCACGTACCGTGGGAGCCGTCGTCGGTGAGGGCACAGGGAGCAGGATGCGACGGGTGAGGCTGCTACGCCGCGTGGTCGGGCTGGCGGCGCTGGTACCCGCCACGCTGGCGGCGACCGCGGCCCTGGCGGCGGCACCGACCCACGTGCCGGGTGCCGTGGAGCCGGGTTCAGGGCCGGGGTCAGGCCAGGCCGCTGCAGCAGCCGAGGTCCGCGAGTACGTCGCGCTCGGGGACTCCTTCACGTCCGGGCCGCTGGTCCCGCAGACGCTGGCGGCGTTCGGCTGCTTCCGCTCGACGCGCAACTACCCCGCGTTACTGGCCGAGGCCATGGACGTGCGCAGGTTCACCGACGTCAGCTGCGCCGGCGCGGAAACCACCGACATGACGTCGCCGCAACCCGCCGGCTTCGCCGCGGTGCCGCCCCAGCTGTCGGCACTGTCCGCCGGCACCGACCTGGTGACGATCGGGATCGGCGGCAACGACTTCGGGTTGTTCGGCCGACTCGTGTCGACCTGCCCGCAGCTGCGCGCGAGCGAACCCGGCGGCGACCCGTGCCGGAGCTACCTCGCCGACGCGGCCGGCCCGGCTCCGCTGCAGGTGCTGGACCGGACCCGCGCCCGGACCGCCGACGTGCTGGACGCCGTACGCCGCCGCGCGCCCGAGGCGGAGGTGCTCGTCGTGGGCTACCCGCGCATCGCGCCGCCTCGTGGCACCTGCACCGGCGTCCTCCCCTTCGCGGAGGGCGACTACGCCTACCTCGACCTCGTGCAGCGCCGGCTCAACGAGGCGCTCCGGCAGGCCGCGCGGTCCGCGCACGCCGGGTTCGTCGACACCTACCGCGCATCGCTCGGCCACGACGCGTGCGCGGGCGAGCGCGCCTGGGTCAACGGACAGCGGACCGACACCAGCCGCGCGCAGAGCTACCACCCGTTCGGGTCGTACATGCGGGCGGTGGCCGACCTGGTGCAGCGGCGACTCACCGGTTGAGGCTCTTCCGGTCGCCGCTCAGCGGCGTCTAGTCTGCATCGACCTCATCCACAGCCGACGGCTTGCCGCTGCACGTGCGGGCAACGCCCGGACCGGCCCCGTCGCAGAGGAGCCACCCATGCCGAAGGCGCGAAGCCGCCTGCGCCGGCACCGACTCGGCGCGGTCACCGTCGCCGTTCTCCTCGGTTCGCTGACCGCGCTGGCCTCCCCCGGCGTCTCCGCGGGCGCCGACGTCCGCGCGGCGGACCCCGGCCCGGGCCGGTACGCCAACCCGCTGCTGCCGCGTGTACCCGGCGGCGGCGTGGTGGAGAGCTGTGCCGACCCCGTCGTGCTGCGGGGACGCCAGGCCGGCGACCTGTACTGGTACATGTACTGCACGACCGACCCGCTGGGCGACGAGGACCTCGACTCCGCCGGCGACCTGAACTTCCACAAGGTCCCGATGATGCGCTCGCGCAACCTGGTCGACTGGACCTACGTGGGCGACGCCTTCGAGGCCAACCCGTCCTGGGCCGGCGAGAACGCGGCGCTATGGGCACCCGACGTGGTCTACTCCGAACGGTTCGACCGCTACTACCTGCTGTTCGTGGTCACCGACACGGCCACGTCGGTCAGCGGCGAGCCCGGCTGCACCAGCGACAACGCCATCGGCGTGGCGACCAGCGACGGTCCGACCGGGCCCTGGGACTTCTCCGCCGAACCCGTGGTGGGCCCGCGGCGCGCCGGCGCCGGGTGCGACTTCTTCTGGACGTTCGACCCCGACGTGCTCGGCGACAGCGTGGGCGCCGAGAGCGTCCTCTACTACGGCAGCTACTACGGCGGGGTGCACGGCACCGTGCTCACGCTGACCGCGGACGGCGCGGTCGCGGCGGCGGGTGCCGAGCAGCTGGCCGTCGGCAACCGGTACGAGGGCACCCACGTGATCCGCCGCGGCGGCTACTACTACCTGTTCGCCTCGGCGACCAACTGTTGTGCCGGCGCGCTCACCGGCTACAGCGTGTTCGCCGGCCGGTCCCGGAGCCCCCTGGGGCCGTTCGTCGACCGGCAGGGCGACTCGCTGCTCGCCGGCCGGGTCGGTGGCACCCCGGTGCTCAGCATGAACGGCAACCGCTGGACCGGCACCGGCCACAACACGGTGTTCCCGGACGCGCGCGGGCGGTGGTGGACGATCTACCACGCGGTCGACCGGGCTGACCCGTTCTTCGAGACCGAGCCCGGCTTCACCAAGCGCCCGGCGCTGCTGGACCCGCTCGACTGGTCCGGTGGCTGGCCCACGGTGCGCGCCGGGAACTGGGCGTCGGACTCCCCGATGCCGGCCCCGGCGGCCCAGCCCGGCGACCCGGACCGCTACCGGCCGCGTCCGGCGCGCGACGACCGGCCGGGGCGACGCGACCCGCGGGCCTCTGACGGCTTCGACGGCCGGAGACTGGACGAGGACTGGACGTGGGTGCGCGAGCCGGCGGCGGGCTCGTTCGCCGTTCGAGGCGGCATGCTGCGCTGGCGTACGCACCCCGGCGACCTGGCCCGCGAAAGCGACACCGCGCCCGTCCTCACCCGAGCGGCCCCGCGCGGCGACTACCTGGTGCAGACCCGGGTCCGGCTGGACCTGCCGCCGGAGGGCTGCTGCTTCAACTACACCCAGGCCGGGTTGGTCGTGTACGGCGACGACGACAACTACGTCAAGCTGGGTCACGCGTCGATCTGGGAGACCCGGCAGACCGAGTTCGCCAAGGAGCTCGCCCCCGTCCCGCAGGGATCGCCGAGCTACGGCAACACCGTCGTCGGCGCCCCCGGCCGCTGGACCCACCTGCGGATGGCCGTAGAGCGGCTGCGCGGCAGCGAGCGGCAGCAGGCCGGCGGAGACACCGAGCGCTACACGGCCTACACCAGCCGGGACGGCCGTCATTGGGTGCGCGGCGGCACCTGGACGCACCACCTGGGTGGCGCCGCCAGGCTCGGTCTGGTGTCGATGGGGGGAGCGGGCTTCACGGCCGCGTTCGACCACGTCCGGGTGTCCCGGCTGCGGCCCGGATCGATGATCCCGCGGCGATGACGGCCCGGCAGGTCGCGAGCGACACCGCCGCCGCGGGGGCGACCCCCGCGGCGGCGTCCGCCGGCTTCAGCTCTCCTGCTCGACAGCCGGTCGCGTCGGCAGGTTTTCGCCGTCGGCCAGCGTCCTCGGCTGCTCCGGCGCCTGGCGACCGGCCGTGGCGACGCAGTAGTCGATGGTCTCGGACAGCAACCGCACCAGCCGGTCGTCGGCGTCGGTGATGCACGCCTTCGCGATGCTCTCGACCGAGTAGTGCACGACGCCGGGTCCGGTGTGCCGGGCGAAGCTCTGGCGGCGCTTCCCCCAGGCCTGGTTGACGAACGTCTGCGCCCACCGCGTCGCCTGCGGCACCTCGCCCAGTGCCCTGCGGCTGGACTCGCGCATGCTCCCTTCGGACCGGCCGTCCATCCCGGCGAGCAGCTGCTCGCACCGGATCACCGAGACGGCCAGCGCCCGCTGGCGGTCCGACCCGGCGATCGGCAGCGCAGCCGTGGCCACGCGCAGCGCTATCTCCACGTCGATGCGCGAGTCCTCGCTGGTGACCCCGATGACCGACGGGATCAGCGGCACCAGGCGGGCGCGAGCGTCGTCGGACACGTGGTCGTTGACGTCGCGGGCCAGTGCCGCCAGGAGTGGGTGGGTGCAGTGCGGGTGGTCCGACCAACGCTCCCCGGCGAGGAAGGACGCGAACTCCATGAAGCATCCGCCCTTGCGCGGGCTGCGGTGCTTACCGCGGGAAAGCATGGGCACTACGTCTGGCATCCGGACTTGATCACGTGACATACGGGTCACTCCCTGGCGTGACAGAGTCTCCTGCTCCTCAAGTCTGCGCCTCGAAACGCCGGACGGCCAGACCTTAAACGAACACCGCCACCGCGACGGCGTCCTCGCCCCGCTGCTCGTACAGCGCCAGGAACTCCCCCGCGGGGGTCAGGACCGCCACGGGACCGGCCGCGCCGAGGCCGGTGCCGCCCAGCGCCCCGCCGTGGCGAACCCGGTCGGCCTGCTCCGCCGTCGCGGCGAACGTGGGGAAGCTGTGCCGGGCCACCTCGGTCAGCGGTACGACGTGCAGCCCGCGCTCGAGCTCCTCGACCGTGCGCGCCTGCGCCAGGTCGAAGCCTCCGACCCGGGTGCGCCGCAGACGGGTCAGGTGCCCGCCGACGCCGAGCGCAGCCCCCAGGTCGCGTGCGAGCGCCCGGACGTACGTACCGGTGGAGCACTCGACGTGCACGTCCACGTCGACGACGACGCCCTGGCGGCGGGTGTCGTGCACCTCGAACGCCGACACCTCGACCGGACGGGCCTCGAGCTGCACCCGCTCGCCGCGACGTACGCGCTCGTAGGCACGGCTGCCCTCGACCTTCACCGCCGACACGGCGGAGGGTACCTGCTCGATCCGGCCGGTCAGCGCAGCGACCGCGTTCGCCAGGTCCTCGTCGGGCATGCCCGTGGCGTCCGCACGGGCGAGCAGCTCCCCCTCGGAGTCGTCGGTCAGCGTCGACTCGCCGAGGCGGATGGTCGCGTCGTAGCCCTTGTCGGTCAGCGACAGGTGCCCGAGCAGGCGCGTGGCCCGGTTGACGCCGACGACCAGCACGCCGGTCGCCATCGGGTCCAGCGTGCCCGCGTGGCCGACCTTGCGGGTCCCTGCGAGCCGGCGCAGACGGGCCACGACGTCGTGCGACGTGCACCCGGCAGGCTTGTCGACGACCACCACTCCCGGCGGTGTCGGCTCCTGTGCCGGCACGGGGGCCGGGCCCGCGGCGGGCTCCGGCTTCCTCCCCGACGTCACGACCGGGTGTCCTCGCCCGGCTCGTCGAGGTCGGCGTCCTGGTCGTCCTTGCGGTAGGGGTCGGCGTCGCCGGCGTACTGCGCACCGGCGGCGGCCGCGGCGAGCTCGGCGTCGGAGGCGCGCGCCTTGGCCAGCAGCTCGTCGATGTGCGCAGCCGACTCCGGCAGCGCGTCGTGTACGAACTCCAGTGTCGGCGTGTGCCGCATGCCGAGCTGCTTGCCGACCTCGGACCGCAGCAGCCCCTTGGCGCTCTCCAGAGCGACGCCGGTGCCCGCACGCTCCTCGTCGCTGCCCATCACCGTGTAGAAGATCGTGGCGTGCTGGGTGTCGCCGCTGACGCGCACGTCGGTGACGGTGACGAACCCCAGGCGCGGGTCCTTGATCCTCCGCTCGAGCATCTCGGCCACGATGACCTGGATGCGGTCGGCGATCTTGCGCACGCGCTCTGAGCTCATCGTCGTTCCTCCCACTACTCGTCGTCCATCGACCGGAGCCGGCGGTGCGCGCTGATCAGGTCAGCCTCCGGGCGGCCGGCCAGGAAGCGCTCGACCCGGTCGAGCACGTCGGTGCAGTGCCCCGCCTCGCCGGACACGACCGCGATGCCGATCTGCGTACGACGGTAGAGGTCGAGGTGCCCGGTCTCGGACACCGCGACGGAGTACCGGCGCTGCAGCTCGTTCACGATCGGCCGGACCACGCTGCGCTTCTGCTTCAGCGTCGACGCGTCGTGCAGCAGCAGCTCGAAGGCCGCCATCCCCACGAACACCCGCACGCCCCTCTCGGATCGGTGTGCCGAGTGGCGCGTCGCGCAGGCCGGTATCCGACCTGCGGAACGCGCCACCCGACACGGTGTAGCCGAACGACTAGGCGCGCGGGATCTCGCGCAGCTCGAAGTTCTCCACGATGTCACCGATCTTGATGTCGTTGTAGCCACGAAGAGTCAGGCCACACTCGAAGCCCTCGCGGACCTCGGTGACGTCGTCCTTCTCGCGGCGCAGCGACGCCATGTCGAGGTTGTCGGCGACGACCGCACCGTCACGGATCAGTCGCGCCTTGGCGTTGCGGCGGATGGTGCCGCCGGTGACCATGCAGCCCGCGATGTTGCCGATCCGGGAGGACCGGAAGATCTCGCGGATCTCGGCGGCGCCGAGCTGCACCTCTTCGTACTCGGGCTTGAGCATGCCCTTGAGCGCCGCCTCGATCTCCTCGATGGCCTGGTAGATCACCGAGTAGTAGCGGATGTCGACGGCCTCGCGATCGGCGAGCTCGCCCGCCTTGCCGGCCGGGCGCACGTTGAACCCGATGATCACCGCGTCGGAGGCGATCGCGAGGTTGACGTCGTTCTCGTTGATCGCGCCGACGCCGCGGTCGATGACCCGCAGGCCGACCTCTTCGCCGACCTCGATCTGCATCAACGCGTCCTCGAGCGCCTCGACCGAACCGGACACGTCGCCCTTGAGGATCAGCAGGAGCTCCTGGCTCTCGCCCTTCTCCATGCTGGCCATGAAGTCCTCGAGGGTCCGGCGTGCGCGCCGCTTGGCGTTGGCCGCCGCACGGGCCCGTGCCTCGCGCTTCTCGGCGATCTGGCGTGCCATCCGGTCGTCGTCGACGACCAGCAGGTTGTCGCCGGCACCGGGCACGGCCGTCAGCCCCAGCACCAGGACCGGCCGCGAGGGAGTGGCCTCCGCGATGCTGTCGCCGTGCTCGTCGAGCATGGCCCGGACACGGCCGTGTGCCGGACCGGCGACGACGGAGTCACCGACCCGCAGCGTGCCGCGCTGTACCAGCACGGTGGCCACCGGGCCGCGCCCCTTGTCGAGGTGCGCCTCGATGGACAGACCCTGTGCGGGCATGTCGGGGTTGGCCCGCAGGTCGAGCGCCGCGTCGGCGGTCAGCACCGTCGCCTCGAGCAGGTCCTCGATGTTGAGGCCCGCCTTGGCCGAGACGTCGACGAACATGGTGTCGCCGCCGTACTCCTCGGGCACCAGGCCGTACTCGCTGAGCTGACCGCGCACCTTCTGCGGGTCGGCCGCCGGCATGTCGATCTTGTTGACCGCGACCACGATCGGGACGTCGGCCGCCTTCGCGTGGTTCAGCGCCTCGATCGTCTGCGGCATCACGCCGTCGTCGGCCGCGACCACCAGGATGACGATGTCGGTGGCCTGCGCACCACGGGCACGCATGGCGGTGAACGCCTCGTGACCCGGGGTGTCGATGAAGGTGATGCGGCGCTCCTGGCCGTCGACCTCGGTGGCCACCTGGTAGGCACCGATGTGCTGGGTGATCCCACCGGCCTCCTTGGAGACCACGTTGGCGCTGCGGACCGCGTCGAGCAGCTTGGTCTTTCCGTGGTCGACGTGGCCCATGACGGTCACCACCGGCGGACGGGCAACCATGTCGGCGTCGACGCCCTCGTCGGCACCGAACTCGAGGTCGAAGGACTCGAGCAGCTCGCGGTCCTCGTCCTCGGGCGAGACCACCTGCACGTCGTAGTTGAGCTCGGTGCCGATCAGCTGCAGCGTCTCCTCGTTGACCGACTCGGTCGCGGTCACCATCTCACCGAGGTGGAACAGCAGCTGCACCAGCGACGCGGGCTCGACGTTGATCCGCTCGGCGAAGTCGGTCAGCGACGCGCCACGCGGCAGGCGGACGGTCTCGCCGTCACCCTTGCGGACACGCACGCCGCCGATCGACGGCGCCTGCATGTTGTCGAACTCCTGACGGCGCTGCCGCTTGCTCTTGCGGCCACGACGCGACGGGCCGCCGGGACGCCCGAACGCGCCCTGGGTCGACCCGCGGCCACCACGGCCGCCGGGTCCGGGGCGACCGCCGCCGCCACCGGGACGGCCGCCGCCGGGGCCACCGCCACCGGGGCCGCCGAAGCCGCCGCCGGGCCGTCCGCGACCGCCGCCGCCACCGGGGCGTCCGCGACCGCCCGGAGCCCCGCCGGGTCCGCCGGGTCCGCCGGGACCACCGCGGCCGACGCTGGGTGCGGTCTGCTTGGGCATCATGCCCGGGTTGGGCCGGGGCGCGCCGGGCACGCCGCCGGAGCGGCGGTCGCCGCCACGCTGTCCGGGCTGTCCGGTGCCGCGGTCACGCTCGGGCCGGTCGCCGCGTCCGGCCGGCGGCCGGGGCGGCATCTGACCCGGGCTGCCGGGACGCCTGCTCTGCATGCCCTGGGTGGACGAGAACGGGTTGTTGCCCGGGCGTGGGCGCCCGGAGCCGCCGCCCTGCCCGCCGCCGGAGCGAGGCGGACGGGGCTGCATCTGGCCTGGCGAAGGGCGCCGCGGGGCGCCGGACGAACCGGCGTCGGGGCCCTGTTCGTCGCCCGTCTCGGGCTGGTCGGCACGTGCGGCCGGAACCTCCGGCGCGGGCCGCTCGGCCGGCGTCTCGGGCTGCTGGGTCTCGGGCTGCTGGGTCTCGGGTGCCGCCGCCGGAGGGGCCTCCTCGCGCGGTGCGCCCGGTGCCGCCGGACGCGGACCCGGGCTCGGCGCAGCCCTGGTCGGCTCCGCCGGCGCGCTCGGCCCGGTGCCGTCGGCCGGCGTCGTTTCCGGCGCTGCCTTCTCGGTGGGCTGGGTCGTCGGCGCAGCCGTGGTCGCCGAGGCACCGTCGGACTTCGCGTCGGATTGTGCGTCGGACTGGGCGTCGGTGCTCGCGGCCTTCTTGGCCGCAGGCTTCTTGGCTGCCTTCTTGGCGCCCTGCTCGCGCAGGGTCTCGCCGTACTGCTCGTTCAGCCGGCGTACGACGGGGGCTTCGACCGTCGACGACGCGGTCTTGACGAACTCCCCCATGTCTTTGAGGGTTTCCAGCACAGTCTTGCTGGGGACTCCGAACTCTTTGGCGAGTTCGTGGACTCGGACCTTGGCCACTGCTCTCCTTTGGCGGTCCGAGTCGGAGGTGACGACGGACCGTTAGTTGACGGACGTGCTCATCGCGAAGAACTCATTGACGGTTCATGAGCCAGTGCTCCGCTTTCTCTCGGTCGCCACATCGGGTGATGCCGCGTCGTACATGTTCTGCTGGTGCTCGCCGGGGCCATCCGGCGCCCCCGCCTCGACGTAGGCCCTCAGCACACCGAGGTCGAGCGACCCCTCGACCCGGAGGGCTCGAGAGAACGCTCGGCGGCGTTCGGCAAGGTCTAGACAGGCAACCGTGGGGTGCAGGTGCGCTCCACGGCCGGGCGCCGTTCCCCGTGGATCGGGCGAGACCACCCGCGGGGGTGATTCGCCGGTCACCACGAGACGCAGCAGATCGGACTTTGGTGAACGTTCCCGGCAACCCACGCACGTACGCACGGGATGCGAACGCGCGACAGCCGAGGACGATCGGTCCACTTCGATGAAGTCTACCCCGTCAGCCCAGGTCGCCGCTCGGCGGCGTGTCGGCCTTTGTCGCCGTCTCATCCGCCGGAGCTTCACCGGGTTCACCGGTCGCGTGCCCGGCGGGGTCACCGGTGGGGTCGGTGTCCGGACGGATGTCGATGCGCCACCCGGTCAGCCTCGCGGCGAGCCGGGCGTTCTGACCCTCCTTGCCGATCGCCAGCGACAGCTGGAAGTCGGGTACGACGACCCTCGCCGCGCGCGCGGCGAGGTCGACGATGTGCACGCTGGAGACCTGCGCGGGCGAGAGCGCGTTGGCCACCATCGCGCCGGGGTCCTCGGACCAGTCGACGATGTCGATCTTCTCGCCGTGCAGCTCGCTCATCACGTTGCGCACCCGCTGCCCCATCGGCCCGATGCACGCACCCTTGGCGTTGACGCCCTGCAGCGTGGAACGCACCGCGATCTTGGTGCGGTGACCGGACTCACGAGCGATCGCGGTGATCTCGACGGTGCCGTCGGCGATCTCGGGCACCTCGAGCTCGAACAGCTTCTTGACCAGGTTGGGGTGTGACCGCGACAGCATCACCTGCGGCCCACGGGGTCCGCGACGCACGCTCACGACCAGGCAGCGGATCCGGCTGCCGTGCTCGTAGCGCTCGCCGGGCACGCGCTCGGCCCGCGGCAGCAGCGCCTCGAGCCGACCCAGGTCGACCATCACGTCGTCGGGGTTCTGCCCCTGCTGCACGATGCCGGACACGATGTCGCCCTCGCTCTGCGAGAACTCGCCGTAGCGCTGCTCGTCCTCGGCGTCGCGCAGCCGCTGCAGGATGATCTGCTTGGCCGTGGTTGCGGCGATCCGTCCGAACCCCTCGGGGGTGTCGTCGTACTCGTAGCTGTGCGCCTCGCCGTCGTCCTCACCGGTCTCCTGCACCAGCACGGTGACGTGCCCCGACTTGCGGTCGAGATGTACCCGGGCGTTGGGCTGGGCGCCTTCTGTGCGGTGGTAGGCGACGAGCAGGGCCTGCTCGATGGCATCGACGACCACGTCGAACGAGATGTCCTTCTCCCGTTCGAGCATCCGCAGGGCGCTGATGTCGATGTCCAAGGATCAGTCTTCCTTCCGGTTGAACTCGACCTCGATGCGGGCCTTGCGGACGTCGGCGTACGCGACGTCGCGGGACGAGCCGTCGACGTCGAGCACGGCAGCGGTCTCGCCGGCCCCGGTGATGCGTCCGGTGACCGGCTCGCCCTCGTGCGGGGTCACCTTGACCAGGCGGCCGACGTTGCGCCGCCAGTGCCGCTGTTCGGTGAGGGGACGGTCGGTGCCGGGCGAGGTCACCTCGAGGGTGTAGGCCGTGTCACCCATCACGTCGTCGTCCTCGTCGAGGCGCTGCGACACGACGCGGGTGGTGGCGGCGATGTCGTCCAGCGTGACGCCGCCGTCCTTGTCGACGACGACACGAACGAGCCGGCGACGGCCGGCGGGGGTGACTTCGATGTCTTCCAGATCGAGCCCAGCGCTGCTGACAGCGGGGCGCAGCGTGTCGACGAGCCGGTCACGGTGTGCACTCGTGGCCAGTCGGTTGCCCAGTCGGTTGTTCTGCCGGCTGCTCACGGGCGACCTCCTCGCTGTGCTGTTGTGTGCCCACACCATATACACGCGTCCGGGATGTCCGCGATGACCGTCGCCGGGTCGGCCGGCACACGCGCCGACGTCCCCACGCGCAGTCGCGCGATCGGGGTGTTCCGAGGGGTGCCGCGACGCGCGGTAGCCTCGGCGCATGCTCGCCCTCCCCTCGCTCCGGCCGTCGCGCCGCAGCGTCGTCGCCGCGGCGATCGCCGTTCCCGTCGCGGCCGCCGGCTGCACCCTGAGCGGCCCCACGCCGACGCGCTCGCCGCAGCGCCGCTCCGCGGAGGTCGACCCCGACGTGGCCCTGCTCGACGAGGTGGCCGCCGCGACGTCGGCGATGGTCGATCTGTACGAGGGTGTGCTGCGCGAGCACCAGGCCCTGCGCGGCGACCTGCGACCGATGCTGGCTGCGCAGCGGGCGCACGCAGACGCTCTCGGCGAGGCCGCGCCGTCCGGGGAGGGCGGCGCCTCCGGACCTTCGGGTGGCCCCTCTGGTGGCCCGCGGCGTCGTTCCGGCCGGGGGGTGGAGGTGCCCCGGCGACCGGCGGCGGCCGTTCGCGAGCTGACCGACGCCGAGAACCGATCGGCGGCCGACCTGCTGGACGCCACCCGGCAGGCGGTGTCGGGCCCGTTCGCCCAGCTGCTGGCGTCGATGTCGGCATCGGCAGCGCAGCGCGTGCTGGTGCTGGGCGAGGTCGACGCCCCGTGAGCAGCCCCGTGAGCAGCCCCGTGAGCGGCCCCGTGAGCAGCCCCATGAGGAGCCGCGTGAGCATCCTGGGCAGCGATGAGTCCGGCCAGGTCGCGCAGACCAACGCGCTGCAGTCCGCCCTGGCGGCCGAGCACGCCGCGGTGCATGCCTACGGTGTCGTCGGCGGGCTGCTCGGCCTTTCGTCGGCGGACGCGAGCGCGGCGTACGCCGTGCACCGCGGCCGTCGAGACCAGCTGATCACGATGATCGGGCGGCGCGCCGTGGCCGCCGAGCCGGCGTACGAGCTGCCGTTCGAAGTGGGCGGCCCGGCCAAGGCGCGCAGGCTTGCGGCGCAGGTGGAGCAGCGCTGCGCCGACGTCTACGCCGACGTGGTCGCCAACACGACCGGTGCGAACCGTCTGTACGCCGCCCGTGCGCTCACCGACTGCGCGGTCCGGGCGCTGGGCTGGGGCGCGGAGCCGGAGGCGTTCCCGGGCCTGCGCAAGCGGGGCTGAGCGTGGCCGCCAGCACCGGCCGGAGCTCGGTCGTCCCGGAGCACTTCGCGCAGATGATCGAGATCCGCGAGGGCGAGGCCGGTGAGGCCTGGGTCGCCGGCCTGCCGGCGAGGGTGGAGGAGCTCAGTGAGCGCTGGTCGCTGCGTGTCGACGGCGAGGCACGGTACGGCTACGTCGGGATCGTCGTGCCGGTCGTCGGCGCCGACGACAGTCCGGCAGCGCTGAAGGTGTCGTATCCCGACGTGGACGGTGCTGGCGAGGCGCCCGCCCTCGCCGCCTGGGGTGGCGACGGCTCGGCCCGGCTGCTCGCCCGCGACGAGGCCGGGTTCTGCCTGCTGATCGAGCGGCTCGACCCGGACCGGTCGCTGTTCGGCGTGCCCGTTGAGGAGGGTGTCGCCGAGATCGGCGGGCTGCTCGGTCGGCTGCACCGCCATCGCGCGCCCGCCGGCGTCGCCTCGCTGCGGGACGCCAGCGCGCACCTGCTGCAGACGGTCCCGCACGAGTGGGCGACCTACTGCGGCGACCTCGACCGGCGGCTGCTGGAGGCGGCGCTGTCGACGTGGCGCGAGCTCGGGCCGTACGCCGGCGACCACCTGCTGCACGGCGACCTGCACTACGGCAACGTGCTCGCGGGCACGCGCGAGCCGTGGCTGGTCATCGACCCCAAGGGAGTGGCGGGGGAACCGGCCTACGACGTGATCCCCGCGGTGTGGAACCGGCTCGACGCGCTGCTGGCGACGTCGCAGCCGCAGGCGGCCGTGCGATGGCGGGTCGACGCCCTGTGCGAGGCCGCCGGCATCGACCGGGGCCTGGCGTACCGCTGGACGCTGGCGCGCGCGGTGGCGAACCTGATGTGGCAGCTCCGTACCGGCCACGAGGGGCCTGGCGGAGAGATCCTGATCGCCGAGGCGCTGCTCCCCGTCTGCTGAACGGGGTCCTGACCAGGGTCGTGCCTGCGCGCGCGGCCGGGCTAGCGGGACGGCTGGACCGACGTCTGCTCGGCGGCCTCCGCCTCCTGGTCCTCGGCCGCGGGACCGGGCGTGTCCTGCGGCTGGCGCGAGCGGCAGCGCAACGTCACCCGGTTGCCGGTGTTGTAGTCGCCTGCCGCGCGCAGCGCGTCGGGACGGGACGCCAGCAGCGCCGGCCAGTCGTACTGCTCCTCGACATCGAAGTCGTAGACGTCGAGGATCAGCTTGAGCGCGCTCACCGTCGGCCAGCCGGCCACCGCGCGCCGGCCGTGGGAGACCTGGTCACGGGCGGCGTTGCTCTGCACGCCCGTGCGGTTGACGTTGAGGCGGACCAGCGGCTCGTCGCCCAGGATCACCTTGGTGTCGAGGATGCAGTGCTCGGGCTTGGCGTCGAGGACGCCGCGGAAGAGCTCGCCGTAGCGCAGCGTGTGGTAGATGAAACCGAGGCACATCACGACGTCGACGTCGAAGTCCCGGTTGTTCAGCACCCGGAACATGTCGCCCTGGATGAACCGGTAGCGGTCGGTGGGCACGCCGTACTCGGCGAACGTCTTGTTGGCGTTCTCGACCAGCGTCCGGCGCGCCTCCACGCCGGTCACGTGCGCCGCACCGGCCTTGAGCGCCGCGAACGACCACCGTCCGTCGTGACTGGCGAGGTCGAGGACCCGGGCGCCCTCCAGGATGTCGCGGTTGGCCTCGATCATGGCCTGGTGCCGCAGGTTCAGCCTGGTGGCGGACGATGCCGTCTCGCTGGTCTCGTAGAACAGGGGGTAGTCGTCGAAGAACACGCTGCGGACCTCCTTGAAAAACCTGTGCGCGCCACCCTAACCCGCGCAGCCATGGGGACAACTCACCGCCACGGCTGGATCACCCCGGGTATCTCGGCGAGTCGCTGGACCACGGCGTCGGGCTCACCGTCGGTGTGCCCGAACTGGCTCTCGGGTACGGCGCTGTGCGGTATGTGAACGGTGCGCATGCCGGCGTTCTGCGCGCCGTAGATGTCGTCGAACAGGCGGTCGCCGACGAACACGCAATGCGCCGGATCGGCCACACCCACGGCGTCCATCGCCGCTACGAACGCCTTGGGATGCGGCTTGGTCCACGGGATCTCGCTGGTGTAGACGGCACCGTCGAACAGGTCGAGCACACCGTCACGGGCCAGCCACTCCTCGTGCCACTCCCGCGGCCACAGGGTGTTGGACAGCAGGCCCACCCTGATGCCGCCATCACGCAGCGTGGTCAGCATGGGCGCCACGTCGGGGTCGGTCCAGGTGGCGAACTCGAGATGGTCGCGATAGGCACGATGGTGCGTCTCGTCGACGACCACCTCCGCGGCCGCGCAGACCTCGGCGAACGTGCCGCTGCGGTGCTCACTGCGGCTGCGCGCCCAGGCGTCATCGGCGGCCGCGGCCAGTGCGGCCGCGGCCTCCTCGGCCCGGTCGGGCGCGGCCGCGCGGGCGAGGGCCAGCCACTCCTCCGCGGGGTCGAAGGTCTTCCACGGAGTCAGCGTGCCGCCCCAGTCGAAGATGACCGCCTCAACCACGGACGACCCCCACCAGGTGGTCGACGACGCTGTCGAGGGCGATGTTCTCGCGCTCGCCGCTGCGTCGGTCCTTGACCTCCACGACCCCGTCGGCGAGGCCCTTGCCGACGACCGCGATCGTGGGGACGCCGATCAGCTCGGCGTCCTTGAACTTCACCCCCGGCGAGACCTTCTGCCGGTCGTCGTAAAGGACGTGGAGGCCGGCCGACTCGAGGTCGGCGGCAACCCGGTCGGCGGTGTCGAACACGGCGGTGTCCTTGCCGGTCGCCACCAGGTGCACGTCGGCCGGTGAGACCTCACGCGGCCAGACGATCCCCAGGTCGTCGTGGGAGTTCTCCACGACCGCGGCCACGGCGCGCGAGACACCCACGCCGTAGGAGCCCATCGTGACGGTCACCAGCTTGCCGTTCTGGTCGAGCACCTTGAGGTCGAGCGCCTCGGCGTACTTGCGGCCGAGCTGGAAGATGTGCCCCATCTCGATGCCGCGCGCGGACTCCAGCGGGCTGCCGCAGCGGGGGCAGGGGTCACCTGCGCGCACCTCGGCGGCCTCGATCGTGCCGTCGGGGGTGAAGTCGCGACCGGCGACGAGGTCGATGACGTGGCTGCCCTCGGCGTCGGCGCCGGTGACCCAGCGGGTGCCCGAGACGACCCGCGGGTCGACGAGGTAGCGGGTCCCCGACCTGGCCTTCGCGCCGAGAGCGCCCGGCCCGATATAGCCCTTCACCAGGGCGGGGCTGGCGTCGAAGTCGGCCTCGGTGAACGCCTCCACCGCGGCCGGCTCGACCTGCGCGGCCAGCCGCTTGAGGTCGACCTCCCGGTCCCCCGGTACGCCGACTGCCAGCGGCTCGCGCGACCCGTCGGGGTGGACGAGGGTGACGACGACGTTCTTCAGCGTGTCGGCGGCGTGCCAGGGCCGGTCGTCGCGCGCGAAGTGCTCGTTGAGGTGGTCGACCAGGGTCTCGATCGTCGGGGTGTCCGGGGTCTGCTCGGCGTGCGCGGCGGGCACGTCGTCGTAGGGCAGGGGCTCGGGGACGCGGACACGGACCGCCTCGACGTTGGCGGCGTAGTCGCAGGAGGTGCAGCGGACGTAGGTGTCCTCGCCGCTCTCGGCCCTGGCCAGGAACTCCTCGCTGGCAGAGCCGCCCATCGCCCCCGACATCGCCGCCACGATGACGTAGTCGAGGCCGAGCCGGTCGAAGATGCGCACGTACGCGCCACGATGCGCGTCGTAGGAGGCCTTGAAATCCTCGTCGCTGACGTCGAAGGAGTAGGAGTCCTTCATCACGAACTCGCGACCGCGCAGGATGCCTGCGCGCGGCCGCGCCTCGTCGCGGTACTTGTTCTGGATCTGGTACAGCCACACCGGCAGGTCCTTGTACGAGGAGTACAGGTCCTTGACCAGCAGCGTGAACATCTCCTCGTGCGTGGGCCCGAGGAGGTAGTCCGCGCCCTTGCGGTCCTGCAGCCGGAACACGCTGTCGCCGTACTCGGCCCAGCGGTTGCTCGCCTCGTAGGGCTCCTTGGGCAGCAGCGCCGGGAAGTGCACCTCCTGCGCGCCGATGGCGTCCATCTCCTCGCGGATCACGCGCTCGACGTTGCGCAGCACCTGGTAGCCCAGGGGCAGCCAGGAGTAGATGCCCGGCGCCGCGCGGCGGACGTAGCCCGCCCGCACCAGCAGCCGGTGGCTGGGCACCTCGGCGTCGGCCGGGTCCTCGCGCAGCGTGCGCAGGAACAGCGTCGACATCCGCAGGGTCCGTCCGGCCACGTGAGACTCCCAGGGGTAGGGCGCGAGAAGGGGTCGCGAGCGAGGATATCGGGCCGGTGAGGACCCGATCACGCGAGTTGTTCAGCCGCGGGCAGCGCGGTAGGCCGTGCGGATCATCGGGAGCTGGCAGGGCAGCCTGGCCACCGTCGCCAGCCGGAAGGCGGCGGACCGGGAGCGACGAGCGTCCACTGCCATCTGCACGTTGGCCGGGAAGACACCCACCAGCAGCGCGGCACTCGCCCAGCCCGCGGACCGGCGGGTCCGGGGATGGACCAGCCCGGCGGCGCAGGCCAGCTCGAGGGCGCCCGAGACGTACACCAGCGCGCGACGCCGGGGCAGCCGGCGCGGCACGATGCGCTCGAACGGGCGCGGCCGCACGAAGTGCAGCGTGCCCGTGGTCGCGAACAGCGCGGCGAGGGCGGTGATGTCCTTGGCCATGCGGGCCAACGTACCCCCGGGCGAATCCGTGCCGACCGCGTGGCGGCGCGGGCGCCTCGCTGCTGGGCGGGTCAGAACAGGATCGTGGTGAACGAGCAGGTCTCGGCGAAGCCGACACGCTCGTAGCAGCGCCGCGCGGCGACGTTGTGCGCGTTGACGTACAGCGTGACCACGGGCGCGACGTCGAGCATCGCCTGCTCGGCAACGGCCGCCATCCCCGGAACGGAGAGACCCTGACCCCGCCGGGCCGGCGGCACCCACACGCCCTGCACCTGGCAGGCGTGCGGGGTGACCGCGCCGATCTCTGCCTTGAACAGCACCTCGCCGTCCTCGATCCGGGCGAACGCCAGGCCCTTGGAGATCAGCTGGCGTACGCGCGTCTGGTACAGGTCGCGACCGCCGCCGGCCTCCGGGGAGACCCCGACCTCCTCGGTGAACATGTCCACGCAGGCGGGGTAGAGCACGTCGAACTCGTCGGGCAGCACCCGGCGTACGGCCGGGTCGGGCGGCACGTCGGGTCCCCTGGACAGCGTCATGAACGGCTGCGCGTCGCGGACCAGCCGGGCCGGGCCCCACCAGGGCTCGACCGACTGCCAGAAGCCGTCGACGGCCTGCTGCGGGCCGACGATCGAGGAGCACGACCGGCCGCGGGTCAGCGCCCGGGTGGAGAACACCGACAGGGCCTCCGGCGTCGCCTCGACCGGCACCAGGTTGGCGGCGGCGTGACACAGCGAGACCAGCTCGCCGTTCTCGACGTAACCCCACATCTCGCCACCGAGCCAGCGCGGGTCGAGGCCGGTCAGCCGCACCCGGTAGTCGACGAAGACGTTGGTGACCGGGTCACGGTCGAGCAGCTCCTGCACCCGGGGCAGGTCGGCGGGGCCCATGAGACGTAGGCCGGGCGTGGTGGTGAGCACGGTGAGAGGTTACGCCTGTGAGCGCTCCCGACCGAGAGCCTGACGCACCGAAGGTCGTCCGCCCACCACCGGCAGCCGCAGGAGGGTACGGCGGGTGCGCAGCGACATCGTCGCGCCGGCCGGCGGTCGCAGCGTGAACCCCCGGTCCGTCGACAGCACCGCCAGCCCGATCCGGTGCCCGTGGGGGAACACGTGGTCGTTGGGCTGCATGCGCACATCGAGGCCGTAGCGCCGCCCCGGAACGACACGGCGCGTGACCGACAGCGAGCCGCGGTTCTGCGGGTCGCGCCAGCCCCGGGTGACCAGGCGCGCCACCCGCAGCCGGCGCGTGTAGTCCACGAGCGCGACCGAGACGTTGGCCGCGGGCCGGCCGAAGGAGAGCCGCAGCTGCGCGACCGCCGTGCCGCTGAGCCGCAGCGGTGCACGCAGCGGTCTGGTCGTGTAGACCCGGCCGTGCCTGGTCAGCGGCTGCTCGGAAAGTGCGCGGGCCCCCAGCCGCGGCGTGTCCACGATCCGCTCGGCCGCGGCGCCGCCGTGGCCGCCCAGCGTCAACCGTCCGCGGGGCGCGGAGCCCCGCGGGTGCAGCCGCAGGCCCACCGGCCGGGCCGCCGGGGCGGGCCACTCCGGGAAGGTCACCAGCCGGCCGCCGGGGCGGTGGACGTAGGCGTGCGGCGCGTTCTCGACACCGTTGTCCACGCCGAACAGGTAGTGCGTGAACCACCGGTTCAGCAGCCGCCCGGGCGGCAGGCCGCCGTGGCCGCCCTGGTGCCAGTAGATCTTGTGCTCGACCCCGGCTCGGCGCAGCGCGGAGTACCACTGGCCGGCGTGCTCGGTCTTGACGTTCCAGTCCCGCAGCCCATGCGCGACCAGGACCGCGGCGCGCACCCGGCCGACGTCGCGGAGGTAGTCGCGCCGGCCCCAGAACGGGCCGTAGTCACCGGTTCGACGGTCCTGACGACGAGTGAGGCGGCGGATGACCGGACGGCAGATCCGGCGGTCGGCGCGGGTGTAGACGGCCCGGGCGAGCACGTCGGTGTCCTCGCCCTGGAACCCGCCGGGCGCGACGACGGCACCGCCGGCGCGGTAGTAGTCGTACCAGCTCGAGATCGCCGAGACGGGCACGATCGCCTCCAGCCCCTGCACGCCGGTGGCGGCGACCGCGTTGGGGAGCGTGCCGTTGTAGGACGTGCCGATCATGCCGACCCTGCCGGTCGTCCAGGTCGCCCGGACCCGCCGACCGGCTCGGTTCCGGGCCACCGCTCGGCCGTTGAGCCAGTCGACCACGGCGCGGGCGCCGAGCGTCTCGTTGCGACCTCCGGAGGTCGGGCACCCGGTCGAGGCGCCGGTGCCGAGCGACTGGGCACGGACGACCGCGAAGCCCCTGGGCACCCACGTGAACGGGTCGGCGTCCGCGGCCGCCGTGGCCGGCGGGTACGGCACGAACAGCGGCCGGTCGACGTCGTGCATGCGCACCTCGCGGAGCCCGGCGAAGTACGGGCTCACCTCGTAGACGACGGGGACCTTCAGCCCGCGCCGGGTCGCGCCGGGCCGGATCACGTTGATGTGCAACCGGTCGCGCCGGCCGTCGCGGTCGGAGTCGACCCGGGCCGTGACCCACAGCTCCTGGGTGACCCAGTCGGCCCGGTTGCGGGAGAAGACCGGCTGCGCCGCCCCGTGCTCGAACCGGGGCTGCCGTGCCGCCGGCGGCCGGGGCGTCGCGGCGCCCGCGGGGCCGGGTGACCACGCGGCGAGCACGCCCGCGCAGAGCGTGGCCGACAGCAGCGCCATGACCCGCCGGTCGATGCGCAACATCGGCGACCACTCCCCTTCGGCGGACGCCGGGCCGCGGTCAGCCGACCGTGACCGAGGGCGAGCCGGACGACTCGGCGTCGACGGGCTCGCCGATCTCGTCGGCGATCCGCATGGCCTCCTCGATCAGCGTCTCGACGATCTGGGCCTCGGGCACGGTCTTGATGACCTCGCCCTTGACGAAGATCTGGCCCTTGCCGTTGCCCGACGCGACCCCGAGGTCGGCTTCACGGGCCTCGCCGGGTCCGTTGACGACGCAGCCCATCACGGCGACCCGCAGCGGCACCTCCATGCCCTCGAGGCCGGCGGTCACCTCGTCGGCGAGCTTGTACACGTCGACCTGGGCGCGGCCGCAGGACGGGCAGGACACGATCTCGAGCTTGCGCGGCCGCAGGTTCAGCGACTGCAGGATCGCCTGGCCGACCTTGACCTCCTCGACCGGAGGCGCGGACAGCGACACCCGGATCGTGTCGCCGATGCCGCGCGCGAGCAGCGCACCGAAGGCGACCGAGGACTTGATCGTGCCCTGGAACGCCGGCCCGGCCTCGGTCACGCCGAGGTGCAGCGGCCAGTCGCCGCGCTCGGCGAGCATCTCGTAGGCCTGCACCATCACGACCGGGTCGTTGTGCTTGACCGAGATCTTGAAGTCGTGGAAGTCGTGCTCCTCGAACAGCGACGCCTCCCACACCGCGGACTCGACCAGCGCCTCGGCGGTCGGCTTGCCGTACTTGTCCAGCAGCCGCTTGTCGAGCGAGCCCGCGTTGACACCGATCCGCAGCGACACCCCGGCGTCGCCCGCGGCCCGCGAGATCTCCTTGACCTGGTCGTCGAACTTGCGGATGTTGCCGGGGTTGACCCGTACGGCCGCGCAGCCTGCGTCGATCGCGGCGAAGACGTACTTGGGCTGGAAGTGGATGTCGGCGATCACCGGGATCTGCGACTTCTGCGCGATCGCCGGCAGCGCCTCGGCGTCGTCCTGGCTGGGGCACGCGACCCGCACGATGTCGCACCCCGACGCCGTGAGCTCGGCGATCTGCTGCAGGGTGGCGTTGATGTCGGTCGAGGGGGTGGTCGTCATCGACTGCACCGACACCGGCGCGTCGCCGCCGACCAGGACCTTGCCGACCTTGATCTGCCGGGACCGCCGGCGCTCGGCCAGCGTCGGCGGAGGTGCGTCGGGCATGCCCAGGTCGATCGAAGTCATCGGTTTCCTTTGCCTCGTTGTGCGTACGCCGGCTCAGAGCCCGAGCCGGATCGGGTTGACGAAGTCGGCATAGATCAGCAGAACCCCCATGACCAGCAGTGCGCCGGCCATCACGTAGGCCACCGGCAGCAGCTTGGCCACGTCGACGTAGCCCGGGTCGGGCCGGTGGAACAGGCGCGCGAAGCCGCGGCGGATCGCCTCCCACAGCGCGCCCGCGATGTGCCCTCCGTCGAGCGGCAGCAGCGGGATGAAGTTGAACAGCGCGACGAACAGGTTGACCATGCCGAGCAGGCCGAGCACCGCGGCGAGCTTGCCGCTCACGTCGAGCCGATCGGTGGTCGCGAGCTCGCCGGCGACACGGCTGGCGCCGACGACGCTGACCGGGCTGTCCTGCTCGCGCTCGGCGCCGCCGAACGCCGCCTGGAACACCCCGACCATCTTCTCCGGGATCGCGACGACTGCTGCTGCCGTGGTCTTGGTGAGGTCCCACATCTGCGACACCACGTAGCCAGGACCGGGGTAGATCGTCGGCTGCACCGGCGTGACGCCGAGGAAGCCGACCTCGACGAACTTGCCCTGTGTCTGCAGGTCGGGGCGGGGCGAGACCATCGTGTTGGTGGTCAGCGTCAGCTGTTCGCCGTCGCGTACGACGCCGATCGTCGCGTCACCGGCGGCGTTGCCGCGGATCAGGCCGGTGAGCTCGTCCCACGAGTCGACCTGCTCGCCGTTGAAGCTGACGATCCGGTCGCCCGGCTGCATCCCCGCCTCACGGGCGGGGGCCACCGGGTCGCCCGCGGTGCAGGCCCTGTTCGGGTCGGTCTGGGCCTCCGACGCGGAGATGACGCAGTCGGACACGTCGCTGACGACCGGCCTGGGCTCGCCCGGGACGCCGAAGCCCATCCAGACCCCGCCGAGGATGAGGAACGCCAGCACGACGTTGACCATCGGCCCGCCGGACATCACGATCAGCTTCTGCCACCACGGCTTGCGGTAGAAGAGCCGGTCCTCGTCGCCGGGCTGCACGTGTTCGTACTCCGCCGCGCGGGCGTCGGAGATCAGCTGGGTGAACATCCCGGTGTTGGACTTGCGGATCTTGGTGGGGTCGGCACCCTTCTCCGGCGGCAGCATGCCGACGAGCTTGACGAACCCGCCGAGCGGGAACGCCTTGATGCCGTACTCGGTCTCGCCGCGCTTGGTGGACCAGACGGTCTTGCCGAAGCCGACGAAGTACTGCGTCACCTTCACGCCGAACTTCTTGGCCGGCCACATGTGCCCGACCTCGTGCAGCGCGATGGAGACGATCACACCGAGTGCGAACAGCACCACACCCAGCGTGTAGAGCAGGATCTCGCTCATCGTTCGGTGTCCGCGCTCTCATCCATGGTCGGAGTCCCTGTCCTCGACGGCACTGTCGTCAGCTCACCGGCGCGCCCACGCGCCCAGGCGTCGGCCGCCAGGACGTCGTCGAGGGTCGCGGTGTCGCCCTTCGAGGGTACGTCGTGCTCCTCGAGGACGCCCGCGATCGTGTCCACGATCGCGGTGAACGGCAGGCGACCGGAGCGGAAAGCCTCCACGCACACCTCGTTGGCCGCGTTGTAGACCGCGGGTGCGGTCCCGCCGGCCGCGGCGGCCCGGGCTGCCAGGGCGACCGCGGGGAACGCCTCGTGGTCGAGCGGGAGGAACTCCCACGTCGAGGCGGCGGTCCAGTCGCACGCCGGGGCGGCATCGGGGACCCGGTCGGGCCAGGACAGGCCGAGCGCGATCGGGATGCGCATGTCCGGCGGCGACGCCTGCGCCAGCGTCGAGCCGTCGACGAACTCCACCATCGAGTGCACCACCGACTGCGGGTGGACCACGACCTCGATGCGCTCCAGCGAGATGTCGAAGAGCAGGTGCGCCTCGATCACCTCCAGGCCCTTGTTGACCAGGGTCGCGGAGTTGATCGTGACCACCGGCCCCATGTCCCAGGTGGGGTGGTTCAGCGCCTGCTCCGGGGTGACGTCGGCGAGCTCGGCGCGGCTGCGGCCACGGAACGGTCCGCCCGAGGCGGTGAGCACGAGCCGGCGCACCTCGTTCGCCGCACCGCCGCGCAGGCACTGCGCCAACGCGGAGTGCTCGCTGTCGACGGGCACGATCTGGCCGGGGCTGGCGACCCGGCGCACCAGGTCGCCGCCGATGATCAGCGACTCCTTGTTCGCCAGTGCCAGCGTGCGGCCCGCCTGCAGCGCGGCCAGCGTCGGCCGCAGCCCGACCGCGCCGGTGATGCCGTTGAGCACCACGTCACACGGCAGCGCCGCCGCCTCCTCCGCGGCCTGGCGGCCGACGAGGATCTTGGGCAGCCGGAACTCCCCCGCGTTGTAGCCCCGCCGCTTGGCCTCCGCGAACAGCGCCAGGTGCACGTCCTCGGCCGCCGTGCCCTGCGCGACCGCCACGACACCGGCGCCGAACTCGACCGCCTGGGCGGCCAGCAGCCGCGGGTCGGACCCGCCCGCGGCCAGCGCCACCACGTTGAACCGGCCGGGGTTGCGGCGGATGACGTCGAGCGCCTGGGTGCCGACCGAGCCGGTGGAGCCGAGGATGACGACATCTCGGGGGCCACGGGGGTCACGGGGTGCGCTCACCGGCTCATTGTCCCACCGGGGCGGCGCGAGGCCGGTGCGGGCAGCGGGCGAGCCCCCGGGCGCCCCCGCGGGTGCTGCCCGGCGGGTGGACACCCGGGTCGTGACCCTGGGTGGTTGCGTTACCTTCGACGCTGGCCCGGATGACGGGCCGGCTTCACGGCACGACGAGCGACGCGGCAAAGACGGGAGGGTCGGCGATGGGCGCACTGTGGCATCCGTTCTCGGACATGGGGATGGTGGAGCGAGACGGCGAGTTCGTGCTGACTCGCGGCGAGGGCGCCTACGTCTGGGACGAGCACGGCAACCGCTACCTCGACTCGACCGCGGGGCTGTGGTTCGCCAACGTCGGCCACGGCCGCACCGAGCTCGCGGAGGCCGCGGCCCGGCAGATGAGCGCGCTCGCGGCGTACTCCACCTTCGGCGACTTCGCCTCGCCACCGACCGTTGAGCTGGCCGAGCGGCTCGCGTCGATCGCGCCGGTGCCCGGCAGCAAGGTGTTCCTCACCAGCGGAGGGTCCGACTCGGTCGACACCGCCACCAAGCTCGCGCGTCGCTACTGGAACCAGATCGGGCAGGGCCAGCGCACCGTCGTCCTCGCGCGCGAGAAGGCCTACCACGGCATGCATGTCGCCGGCACCGCGATGGCCGGGATCCCGGGCAACCACGACGGCTACGGCGAGCTGATGCCGGACGCGGCGAAGGTGTCGTGGGACGACGCCGAGGACCTGCGGACCACGATCGAGCGCATCGGGCCGGACCGGGTGGCCGCGTTCTTCTGCGAACCGGTGATCGGCGCCGGTGGCGTCTACCCGCCGCCGCCGGGCTACCTCGAGGCGACCCGCAAGATCTGCCGCGACTACGACGTGCTGTTCGTCGCCGACGAGGTTGTCACCGGCTACGGCCGGATCGGCGGATCGTGGTTCGCCAGCGGCCGCTTCGACCTCGAGCCCGACTTCGTGACCACGGCGAAGGGTCTGACCTCCGGTTACCTGCCGATGGGCGCCGTGCTCGTCGCACCACATGTCGCCGAGCCGTTCTTCCGGCCTGACGGTGGGGTCTGGCTGCGGCACGGGTACACCTACTCCGGGCACGCGACCGCGGCCGCCGTGGCGCTGGCCAACCTCGACATCGTCGAGCGTGAGGACCTCCTGGGCGCAGCCTCGCGGCTCGAGCAGACGCTGGAGTCGCGGCTGGCGCCGTTGGCCGAACACGACCTGGTCGCGGAGGTACGCGCGGGCACCGGCGCGCTGGCCGCCGTCCAGCTGCACGACCACACCCTGGCGTTGCCGCTGGCTCGCGAGCTGCGCAGGCACGCGGTCGCGACGCGTGCGGTCGGCGCCGGCGCCGTGCAGATCTCGCCCACGCTGGTGATGACCGACGAGCAGGTCGACGAGATGGCCGCGGGCCTGTCCGCCGGCCTCGACGCCCTCGCCTGAGCGGGCCACTCGCGCAGTCTCGGCGCGAAGCCGGGGCATGGACGCGGTAGGCGTGAGTCCATAGCCTGCGGGGATGGCAGATCTCCCCACAGACGACCGAGGCACCGAGTTCGTCCGGATCCTCGGCCGCGGCGACGTGCTGGCGGTCGCGTTCGGCGCGATGATCGGCTTCGGCTGGATCGTGCTCACCGACGACTTCCTGTCCGAGGCCGGGACGCTCGGTGCGGCGCTGGCGTTCGTGATCGGCGGGGTCGTCGTTGCCCTTGTCGGGCTGACCTACGCCGAGCTGGTGTCGGCGATGCCGCACGCCGGCGGCGAGCACAACTACGTGCTGCGCGCGATCGGCTCGCGGGCGGCGTTCCTCTGCTCGTGGGCCCTGGTGCTCGGCTACGTCTCTGTTGTGGCCTTCGAGGCGGTCGCAATGCCAGAGACGATGCTGTACCTCTTTCCCGACATGGAGGTCGGCAAGATGTGGACGGTCGCCGGCGACGACGTCTACGCCTCCTGGGTCGCGGTCGGGATCGGGTCGGCCGTCGTCATGACCTGGATCAACTACATCGGTGTACGACCGGCGGCGGTCTTCCAGACCATCGCCGTGCTGTTCCTGGCCGCGGTCGGGGTCGCGCTGGTGATCGGGTCGTTCGTAGGCGGCTCGACCGCGGACATGCAGCCGCTGTTCACCGGTGGGACCGCCGGCATCATCACCGTGCTCGTCTCGACGCCGTTCCTGTTCGTGGGCTTCGACGTGATCCCGCAGTCGGCCGAGGAGATCAACCTGCCCTTCCGGCAGATCGGACGGCTGCTCGTGGTCTCGGTGCTGCTCGCGATCCTGTGGTACGTCGTGATCATGATCACGGTCGGGTCGTCGGCGCCGTCGGCCGTACTCGCGCAGTCCGAGCTCGCCGCCGCCGAGGGCATGACCCTGCTGTGGGACAGCGAGGCGATGGGGACCGTCCTGGTGCTCGGCGGCATCGCCGGGATCCTCACCTCGTGGAACGGGTTCCTGATCGGGGCCAGCCGGCTGATGTACGCCATGGGGCAGACCGCGATGCTGCCGCGCTGGTTCGCGCACGTGCACCCGCGCTACCGCACGCCGAGCAACGCGCTGCTGTTCATCGGCGGGCTGTCCGTGGTCGCGCCGCTGTTCGGGGCGGTGATGCTCGACTGGCTCGTCTCTGCCGGCGGCCTGAGCCTGGTGATCGCCTACTTCATGGTGGCGGCCAGCTTCGTCGTGTTGCGCCTCCGTGAGCCGGAGATGGACCGCCCGTTCCGCCTGTCGGGCGGGATGGTCATCGGACCGGCCGCCGCGCTGCTCAGCCTCGGGCTGGCGGTGCTGTATCTGCCCGGGATGCCGGCGGCGCTCGCCGTCCCCGAGTGGGTCATCATCCTCGGCTGGTCGGTGCTCGGCGTGGCCTTCTTCCTCCGGGTGCCGCACGTCGGGCACGGGCCGGACGCCCTGCAGCGCATCGAGGCCAAGGCGCTGTCCCGCACCTAGCCGACCGGGTCGCCGGACGACGGCCTTGCCGGTTGGATATTTTATCCAATACTGTGCCGATCCACTACCCACACGCCCGAGGACCCCGGAGGAACCATGGCCGAGACACGTCCGCAGTCTGTCGACGAGCTGTTCGGGATCGAGGGTCTCCTCGACGACGACGAGCGCGCGATGCGGGAGACGGTCCGGCGGTTCTGCGGCGACCGGGTGCGTCCGCACCTGCCGGAGTGGTTCGAGTCCGCGAGGATCCCCGCGCGGGAGCTGGCCAAGGAGCTCGGCGACCTCGGCGTCCTCGGGATGCACCTCGAGGGGTACGGCTGCGCCGGGACCAGCGCCACGGCGTACGGGCTGGCATGTCTGGAGCTGGAGGCCGCCGACTCCGGCATCCGCAGCCTGGTGTCGGTACAGGGCTCGCTGGCGATGTTCGCGATCTGGCGCTACGGCAGCGAGGAGCACAAGCAGCAGTGGCTGCCGGCCATGGCCGCCGGCGAGGCGATCGGCTGCTTCGGGCTGACCGAGGCCGACTTCGGCTCCAACCCCGCGGGCATGCGCACGCAGGCCAAGCGCGACGGCGAGGACTGGGTGCTCAACGGCACCAAGATGTGGATCACCAACGGGTCCGTGGCCGACGTCGCGGTGGTGTGGGCCCGCACTGACGACGGGGTGCGCGGCTTCGTCGTGCCCACCGACACCCGCGGGTTCTCCGCACCGGAGATCACCCAGAAGATGTCGCTGCGCGCGTCGGTGACCTCCGAGCTGGTGCTGGAGGACGTGCGGCTGCCCGCCGCGGCGATGCTGCCCGAGGCCAACGGGCTGTCCGGGCCGCTGAGCTGCCTGTCCGAGGCCCGGTTCGGGATCGTGTTCGGCGCCGTCGGCGCGGCCCGTGACTGCCTGGAGACCACCATCGCCTACGCCCGCGAGCGCACAGTGTTCGACAAGCCGCTGACCGGCTACCAGCTCACCCAGGCCAAGCTCGCCGACATGAGCCTCGAGCTCGGCAAGGCAATGCTGCTCGCATTGCACCTCGGCCGGCTCAAGGACGCCGGCGGCCTCCGCGCCGAGCAGGTCAGCCTCGGCAAGCTGAACAACGTCCGCGAGGCGATCGCGATCGCTCGCGAGTGCCGCACCATCCTGGCCGCGAACGGAATCACCCTGGAGTACCCCGTGATCCGGCACGCGAACAACCTCGAGTCCGTCCTGACCTACGAAGGCACCTCCGAGATCCACCAGCTCGTCATCGGCCAGGCCCTGACCGGCACCTCCGCGTTCCGCTGAGCCGTGCCACACCCACGACGGCGCGGCGTGCCGCGACCGGCCTCAGCCCGCCTCGAGCACCGACCGCAGCGACTCGACCGCGTGTTCGCGGTGCTCGTCGATCAGCCGCACCAGCAGGTCGGCGTCGCGGGAGCGGAACGCGTCGACAATGCCCGCGTGCTCCCGCTCGACGCGCCGCCGGTTCGCGGCGTCGCCGTAGTAGACGGCGCGGTAGGTGTCCGTCGCCTCCCACAGCACCCGCACGATCCGCTCCAGGCGCGGCATCCCCGCCGCCTGCACCAGCACGAAGTGGAACCGGCGGTTGGCCTCGGTCATCGCCAGCACGTCGGCGCGCGCGGATGCCGCAGCCACCTCCTCCGCCGCCGTCTCGAGCTCGGTGAGCACACCGTCGTCGGCGCGATCGACCGCACAGCGGGCGGCCTCGGCCTCCAGCAGCTGCCGGATGCGGTAGACCTCCAGCAGGTCGTCGAGCGAGAGCCGGGCGACCTGGTAGCCGCGGTGCGGCTGGTAGACGACCTGGCCCTCCCCCTCCAGCGCCTTCAGCGCCTCGCGCAGCGGCACCCGGCTCACCCCGAAGCGCTCGGCGAGCGCGTCCTGGCGCAGCGGGTCACCCGGCCGGAGCTGCCCGGCCACGATGGCCTGGCGCAGCTCGGCCAGCACGAATGCCTGTGCGGTCGGCGGCCTGCTCGTCACGCCGGAAACCCTAGGGCGTGTTGGCAAACGGTGGGCCGTCGCGAGCGTCGCATCCACGGGATGCCTCGCAAGGCGCAGCCGCGCAGGCATAACGGTGCTGTACGTCGAGCGGCTGCAACGCAGCGAGGCGCCCGTGGGGCGGCGCGCAGCAGGCCATGCCGTCTACCAACACGTCCTCGCCGTCGCCGCGGTGCGACACGGACAGCCCGAACAGCCCGAACAGCCCGAACAGCCCGGACAGCCCGAACACCGTGCCTGGGAGGCGGACCAGATGTGGAGCACTGACCAGACCGGGCCGGAGCCGGCCGGCGCGTTGTCCGGCGTACGCGTCCTCGACCTGTCCCGGGTGCTCGCCGGGCCGTACGCCACGATGATGCTCGGCGACATGGGCGCGGACGTGCTGAAGGTCGAGTCGCCCGCCGGCGACGACACACGCGCGTGGGGGCCGCCGTACTTCCAGGGCCAGAGCACCTACTTCCTCTCGGTCAACCGCAACAAGCGCACGCTGGTCGCCGACCTGCGCGAGCCGGCCGACCGCGAGCGGGTCCAGGAGCTGGCGGCGTCGGCCGACATCGTCGTCGAGAACTTCCGCCCCGGCGTGGCCGAGCGGCTCGGCGTGGGCTACGACGACCTCCGCCAGGCGAACCCCGGACTCGTCTACTGCTCGATCACCGCCTTCGGCGACGCACCGCAGGCACGGGCGCTGCCCGGCTACGACCTGCTGGTGCAGGCCGTGGGTGGGCTGATGAGCGTCACCGGCGATCCCGACGGCGAGCCGACGAAGGCCGGCGTCGCCGTCGTCGACGTGCTGGCCGGACTGCACGCCGTGTCGGGAATGCTGGCGGCGCTGCGACACCGCGACCGCACCGGTGTCGGCCAGCGACTCGACGTGTCACTGCTCGGCACCCTGCTGGCCTCGCTGGTCAACCAGTCGTCGGCGTACCTCTGCACCGGCACGGTCCCGCAGCGCACCGGTAACGCGCACCCGAGCCTGGCGCCGTACGCCACCTTCCGGGCCAAGGACGGGGAGCTGGTGCTGGCGGTCGGCAACGACCGCCAGTTCGCCGCCCTGTGCGCGGTGCTCGGGGACCCGGCGCTGGCCGACGACCCGCGCTTCGTGCACAACCCCGACCGGGTCGCCCACCGCGACCAGCTCGGTGCCCGGTTGGAGGACCTGCTCTCCGGCCACGCGGTCGAGGCCGTGGTTGCCCAGCTGCTCGCCGCCGGGGTGCCGGCCGGACCGGTCAACGACCTGCACGCGGCGTTCGACTACGCCCGCCGGCTGGGGCTCGACCCGGCGGTGCAGATACCGGCACGTGCGGGCTCCGCTGACCCGGTCCCGGTCTCGGTACCGGTCACCGCGAGCCCGTTGCGGCTGTCGGAGACGCCGGTGTCCTACCGGCTGACGCCGCCGAGGCTGCCGACCTCGTCGCCGTAGATAGCCCGGGCCGGCGTCAGACCTTCGGCTGCGGACGCAGCACCGTGGGGTCGGCGTCGAGGTGCAGCACGGCCGCCTTGCCACTGGCCAGCGCCCGGTCCAGCGCACCCGGGATCTCTTCGGTGCTGCTGACCCGCTCGCCGAACCCGCCGAAGGCACGGGAGTACGCCGCGAAGTCGGGGTTGGTCAGCGCCGTGCCGTGCCGGCGGCCGGGGTACTCCCGCTCCTGGTGCGCGACGATCGTGCCGTACTGGCTGTTGTCCACGACCAGCACCAACGGCCTGGCACCGTTCGCCACGGCGGTCGCGAGCTCCTGACCGTTCATCAGGAAGCAGCCGTCGCCTGCGACCGAGACGACCTGCCGTCCGGGGTGGGCGATCGACGCGGCGACCGCCGCGGGCAGCCCGAACCCCATGGCGCCGTTGCGCGGCGCGAGCAGCGACGGGTAGGAGTGCAGTGGCAGGTAGCGCTGCGCCCAGATGCAGTGGTTGCCCGCGCCGTAGGTGACGATCGCGTCGGGCGCGAGCCTGCTACGTAGCTCGCGCATCGCGACGCCGAGGTCGACGCCCTGCCCGGGTTCGTCCGGAGACGGCGTGCCGAACTCCTCCTCGGCCGACCTCGCGGCGGCCGCCCAACGGCTCCACGCCGGTGTCGTCGGAGGCAGCCGGTCCCCAACGGCGGCGAGCAGCGCGGACGGGCTCGCGAGCAGGTGCAGGTCGACGCGGTGCTGATGCGTGCGCAGCTGCGGGTCGGGGTCGACCACGATCACCCGGCCCGCCTGCCGACCACGCTTGTAGCCGTCGGAGAACACGTCGGCGGCGCCGCAGCCGACGAACACCAGCAGGTCGGCCTCGTCCATCGTCTCCGCGAGTGCGGGCGAGCGGCTGAAGCCGTACCAGCCGACGTACGACGGGCTTGTGTGGTCGACGATGTCGTGGGCGCGGAAGTCGGCCGAGACCGGCAGGTGCCAGCGTTCGCACCAGCGGGTGAAGCGCTCGGCGCTCGCAGGGTTCCAGTGGTCGCCACCGACGACGACCAGGGGCCGGCGCGCGTCCTCGAGCAGCCGGCCGAACTGCCCAGCCTGCTCGGGCGAGACGGCGCCCTCACTGACGTCGCGTGGCGGCGCGACGTCAGCCTCGGAGCGCTCGACCAGGACGTCCTCGGGCAGGCCGACGACGACCGGACCGGGACGTCCGGACGCGGCGATATGGAAGGCCTCCGCGACCACCTCGGTGGCGCGCTCGGGGACCTCCAGCGTCAGCACCCGCTTGGCGGTCGACCCGAACACCGCACCCAGGTCGATCTCCTGGAACGACTCGCGGCCGCGGTCGGACACCGGCACCAGACCGACGAAGAGCACCAGCGGGCTCGCGTCCTGCCAGGCCGTGTGCACCGCGATCGAGGCGTTGGAGGCACCCGGGCCACGGGTCACCAAGGCCACGCCGACCCCGCCAGTGATGCGGCCGTCGGCGACGGCCATGAAGCCGGCCCCGCCCTCCTGGCGGCACACGACCGTCTGGATCTTGCTGTCGTGCAAGGCATCCAGCACGTCGAGGTAGCTCTCGCCCGGCACGCAGTAGACGCGCTCGACGCCCTGCTCCTCCAGCTGGCTCACCACCAGCTGCCCCGCGGATCTGTCCGTCATCGGACGCGTACCTCCTCGTCGTCGTGGCTGAGCGACAACCTGGGTGCGGCCCAGCCGGCGAGCGTGGTGACCAACGCTATGCCCACCAGCAACAAAGCGGGCCCCCACGACTCCTGGTTGCTCACCGCGAGGAGTCCGGTCGCCCCCAGGGGCACGAAACCGCTGACCACGGCCGCGAGGTTGGCCGACAGCGCGACGCCGCTGTAACGCAGCGCCGGCGGGAACAGGTCGGTCAGCAGCACGCCGGAGACGGCGTACGGGATCGAGAGGCAGGCAACCGCAAGCGTCACCGCGAAGACGACCACGAAGGTCGCGGTCGTGTCGATCATCCAGAACACGGGGAATGCAAGCACCGCCGACAGCAGCCCGCCGACGACGGTGACGCGGGCGGCGCCGTGGCGCTCGGCCAGCCGGCCGCCCACGATCAGCACGCCGATCTCGACCGCCGCGGCCACCAGGGTGGCGGTGAGCAGCACGGAGTTCTCCATGCCCAGCGTGTCGGTGCCGTAGCTGATCACGAACGTGGTGATCAGGTAGAAGCCGCCGACCCCCAGCAGCGTCGACCCGGCACCGACGAGGAGCTGCGGCCAGGCTCCCTTCACGACCTGCCACACCGGGCTGGAGGCCAGCTCGTCCTCGGCCAGCATCTGCTCGAACAGCGGCGACTCCTCGACCCGGCGGCGGATGTAGACCGCGATGTACAGCAGCGGGAACGCCGCGAGGAACGGCAGCCGCCAACCCCAGGACTCGAAGCTCTCCTGCGGCAGCAGCGACACCAGCAGGATGGCGCCGGAAGAGAGCAGGGTGCCGACCGGGGACCCGATCTGCGGCATGGCCGCGTATCGCCCGCGGTGCTCGATGGGTGCGTGCTCGACGGCCAGCGTCACCGCGCCACCCCACTCGCCGCCGACCGCGACGCCCTGCAGCAGCCGCAGCAGCGTGAGCAGCACCGGTGCGGCCACGCCGATGGCCGCGAAGTCGGGCAGCAGCCCGATCGCCCCGGTGGCGAAGCCGATCATCGCCACGGTGATGATCAGGGTCTTGCGGCGGCCGATCCGGTCGCCCATGTGGCCGAAGATGATCGCCCCGACCGGACGGGCCAGGAAACCGACAGCGAACGACGCGAATGCGGCAGCTGTGGAGACCAACGGGTCGTCGGTGACGAAGAAGACCTCGTTGAACACCAGCGCGGCCGCCGTGCCGTACAGGAAGTAGTCGTACCATTCCAGCGCGGTCCCGACGAAGGCACCGAACGCGACGCGCTTCGCCTCCTGCTCGGTGACCACGACGGGGCCGGTGGCCGGTGTGCTTGCTGTGCTCATGGGTGCTCCTGGTCGGGGTCGGCTCGAGTCTGCTGTACCCGTCAGCGGGCGGAGGACACCGCCTCGTGACCGTGGGTACACACGCCGCCGGCGTACGTCGCCACCACCTCGGTGGCACGGATCCGGCTGCTGGGGACAGTGGTGACGTCGTCACCGAGGACGACGAAGTCGGCGAGGCGGCCCGGGGTCAGGCTGCCGCGTTGTGCCTCCTCGCCGGCGACCCACGCGGTCTCGACGGTGTAGGCGCGCAGGGCGGTCATCGCGTCGACGCGCTCGTCCGCGCCGAGCAGGTCGCCGGAGCGGCTGGTCCGTTCGACCATCGACTGCATTCCGGCCAGTGGCGCACCGTCGGCGACGGGCCGGTCCGAGCTGCCCGGCACGCGCAGCCCGGCGCGAATGAACGCGGCGTGCCGGTAGAGCAGGGACCGACGTTCCGCACCGAGGGCCGCGGCCATCGTGTCGCCGATCTCGTACAGGAACCGCTGCTGCGGGACCGGGGTCACACCGAGCCGGGCCATCCGCGCGACCTGGTCGGCCCGGGTGATGCCGGCGTGCTCGATCCGGTGTCGCGCGTCGGTGCGGGGATGCACTCGCTGCGCCTCCTCGTACGCGTCCAGCGCGACGTCGACCGCCCGGTCCCCGATCGCGTGCGCGGCGATGCGCCAGCCACCGCGGTGGGCCGCGAGCAGCTGCCGGTGCATCTGCTCCGGGTCGTCCTGGAAGTAGCCGCGGCCGTGCCCGTGGTCGCAGAACGGCTCCTGCACCGCCGCGGTGCGTGCCACCAACGAGCCGTCCAGCCAGATCTTCATCGGGCCGAGGCGCAGCCAGTCGTCGCCGAAGCCGGTACGGATGCCGAGGTCGAGGCCGAACCGCATCGCGTCGTCCTCGTGCCCCTCGAGGTCGTGCAGCGTCGACACCGTCGGCATCAGCTGCACGCGCACCGCGAGCTCGTCGTGCTCGCGTGCCTGCTGGTAGGCCGCGAGCTCGAGCGGGGTCTTGCCCAGCCAGCCCCGGCCGATCCCGGCCTCGGTGACGTGTGTCAGCCCCTCGGACGCGTAGACCCGCGAGGCGCGGCCGACCGCCGTGCGCAGCGTCTCGACCGGGTAGGGCACGACCAGGTCGACGACGAGGTTCTGCGCCTGCTCCTCGAGTACGCCGGTGGGCCCGCCGGCGTCGTGGACCACGACCCCGCCGGCCGCGACCGTGACCGACCCGTCGAGTACTCCGGTGCGCCGGAGCACCTCGCTGCTGACCGAGCAGACATGGCCCGACCGGTGCTTGAGCCAGACCGGACGTCCGCCGGCGACCCGGTCCAGCTCGTGCCGGTGCGGGTGCCCGCCGAGCTGGGTGTTGTCGTAGCCGCTGCCGACCACCCAGGAGTCCGGGGGCAGGGCGTCGGCCCGCTCGGCCACCGACTTGTAGAGCACGTCGAGGTCGGCCGCCACGGACAGGTCGATTTCGTCCAGGGCGAGCCCGAACCACCCCATGTGGTTGTGCGCGTCGCCGAAGCCCGGCGTCACCGTCGCGCCCTGGGCGTCCAGCGTGGTCGCGGCCGTGAGGCCCGGGCCACGGTGGTCGACGTCGAGCGCCAGCACCCGGCCGTGCTGCACGGCCATGGTGCGGGCGCGGGGGTGCTGCTCGTCCATCGTGAGGATGTTCGCGTTGTGCAGCAGCAGGTCGACGTGCACGGTTCTCCACTTCTTTCAGGTGAGCTGCTCAGGCGAGATGGTGCAGCTGGGTCAGCGGCAGGGTGCGGGCGTGGTGCATCGCGATCTCCACCCCGTCGACCCGCACCGGGACCGGCTCGGGCTGCACCTCGACGGTGGGCGTCGCGGTGTTGAACCGCATCGCGTCGCAGGTCAGGCCGCGGCTGTCGGCGATCGCGGTGTAGCGGTGCCCGGCGGGCAGCGCCGCACGCGCCTGCGCGTCGTCGAGGCAGGCCTGCGAGACGAACAGATGCGACAGCCGCGACGGCGCGCCGCCGAGGCCGCCGTAGAACGGCCGCATGCGCCGCGGCTGCGTGAGCCGGGTGGAGCCCGACCCGGACCCCGCCGCACCCCAGGCCACGAAGCCGGACTTGACCACGAGCTCGGGCTGCGCCCCGAACCATGCGGGGTTCCAGAGCACGATGTCGGCGATCCGTCCCGGCTGCAGCGAGCCGACGTGGGCGGACATGCCGTGCGCCACCGCGGGGTTGTGGGTGAGCTTGGCGAGGTAGCGCAGCACGCGCGCGTTGTTCGGCCGGTCCGGGCCGGTCTCGCCGGCCAGGCCCGCCTGCACGTGCGCGACCTGCCACGTACGCCGCGCGGTCTCGCCGATGCGGCCCATGCCCAGGGCGTCGGAGTTCACGATGCTGATCGCGCCCTGGTCGTGCAGGTGGTTCTCGGCGGCGATCGCGTGCTCGCGGATGCGGCTGGCGGCGATCTCGGCGTCGCTGCCGAGCAGGCTGTGCGCGCGGTGCACGGTCATCGTCATGGGCTTGAGCTCGCCCACGGTCGACGGGGTCAGCGGGAGCGTCGGGGTGGTCGACGACGTGAGCACGTGCCGCTCGCCGACGATGCGCAGCAGGTCGGGATGCCCCCCGCCGCCCTCCACGTGGTAGGCGTGCACGGTGCGGCCGCGGGTCGCCGCGAGCGTGTCGGCGAGGTAACCGGACTCGTTCAGCGTGTCGGTGTGCAGTGCCACCGGCAGGTCGACGGACTCCGCGACCGACAGGCAGGTGTCGACGATGTCGGGGCTCGCGCCCCAGTCCTCGTGGATCTTGAAGCCGCCGCAGCCGGAGAGCACGGCCTGCTCCAGCAGGTCGGACGACGTCGACGAGCCGCGGGCGAGGAACGCGGCGTTGATGGGGGCGTGCGACCAGCCGGCGATGAGGTGGTGCAGGTTGTTGCGCGGGTTGGCGCCGACGTCCCACACGCCGCCGATGCCCATACCGACCAGCGTCGTGACGCCGGCCGACAGGGCGGCCGCCGACAGCTCGGCGTTCGACATGTGCACGTGCGAGTCGACGATGCCCGGCGTCGCGACCAGGCCCTCACCGGGGATCATCGCGGTGTGCGCGTCGACCTCGAGCTCGACGCCCTGCTGCACGTCGGGGTTGCCGGCCCGGCCGATGCCCACCACCCGGCCGTCCTTGACCCCGATGCTGGTCTTGCGGACTCCGAGCACCGGGTCGATGAGCAGCACTCCCAGCACGACCAGGTCCAGCGCGCTGTCCCGGTCTGCGGCGGCGCTGACCAACGCGCCGTGACGCGCGGTCTTCCCGCAGCCGCCGATCATCTCCTCGCCCGGCTCGGTGTCGTCGGCCTCGACCTCGACCCACAGGTCGGTGTCGGCGAGCCGCACCCGGTCGCCCGTGGTCGGGCCGTACAGGCTCGCGTAGTCGCGGCGCTCGAGGCTGCTCATCGCTCCGTCACCCTCACTGTCGCCTCGATGCCGACGACGCCGAGCTCCTTGCGCTCGCCCGGGCCGACCCGGACCGCCACCCCGGCGGGCACGTCGAGCCGGTAGGCCGCCGGGTCGGGCAGTGAGACCTCCAGGGCCGGGTTCAGCGCTGCGAGCGGGAAGTGCGACGACACCCAGATCGGCTGCGCCCCGGTGTTGTGCAGGGTCGCGACCTCGTGCCGGCGACCGGGTGCGAGCTCCACGGGGGCCGCCTGCGTGCGTACGGCGCCCGGCCCGTCGGCGTCGAGGGCCCCGAACGGAGCCGCCACGTGCACGAGCACGGTTCCGTGCGGGAACAGCGCCTCGACCTGGACCGAGGGGACCGCCGCGGCGACCCCGGGCACCAGCGACCCGACCGGGACCACGGTGCGGGCCCGCTCGACGACCTCCTCCAGGGGTACGTCGTCCCAGGCCATCTCGCAGATCTCGTCGCAGACCAGGGCCACCGCGTCGGCGGCGCCCAGCCGCGCGCCACGGGCCAGCCTGCGCCGGGCCAGGTCGGCGCCGCTGCTCAGCAGCAGCCGCTCCTGCTCGCGGGGCGTCAGGTGCATCGGGCCATGCTGGCGTCCCCGAAGGTGTTCGGCTAGTGCCCTCGGGCACGTCCGGCCGCTGTTAGGTTGTGCAGATGCACAACGCGCCACCGCAGGAGACGCAGGAACGCTGGACCGCCTTGGTCCATCTGCTGCACGACGATGCGGACGCGCTAGTGGCGGCCTTCCTGGACCGGGTCCGGCGGATCCCGCCATACTCCCGGGAGCTGGTGCCCCTGGAACGGGTGGAGGCCGACGCCGTGGGCTCCTTCGACTACCTCCTGCGCCGCATCGGCGGCCTCCCGCTGCCCGCGCGGCTGCGCGACATCGGCCCGTCCATCGGGCGTGACCGCGCCCGCCGGGGCGTGCCGCTGGCCGACCTGCTGACCGCCGTGCGCCTGGACTTCCGGGTGCTCTGGGCGGCCCTGCGCGAGCGCTCCGGACCCGAGGACATGACGCTGCTCGTCGCCCGCGCCGAGGACGTCTGGGCGGTGGTCGAGGACTACACCACCACGATCCAGGTCAGCTACCTGGAGGAGTCGGCGCTGATGGCGCGGGAGCGCCGGCGTGAGCGCACGGTCCTCGTCGGCACACTGCTGGCCGACCCGCGGCCCGCCCCCCAGGAGGTCGGCCGGGTGGCCCTGGCCCTCGACGTCGACCCCGAGGCCCCGTTCCTGGTCGCAGCCGCGGCGTCGCACGACGACCGAGACCTGCGCGCCGTCGCCGACCAGCTGGCGGCCTCGGAGCGGATGGCCCATCTGCACGACACCGCGAGGCACACGCTGCTCATCGCGCGCTGGCATGCCGACCCGGCAGCTCCGGTGGCCTCGGTGCTGCGCGACGTCCGGTGCGGGGTCGCACCGGTCGCCACCGGACTGGCCGCCGTGCCGAAGGCCGCCCTCGTCGCGCAGGAGGTCGCGGACGTACTCCCCGGCGTGAGTTCGTCGGGACCGTGCACGCTCACCGACGCGTGGGTGCTGCTCGCGGGCGCGCGCCTCGGCGACCTCGGCCCGGCCATCGCGGACTCGGTGCTCGCCGGCCTCGACTCGGTGCCACGCGGTGAGCGCGACCGCCTCGTCGAGACGGTGCTGGCCTACGCCGGGAACGGCTCGGTGCAGCAGACCGCGACAGCGCTGTTCTGCCATCGCAACACCGTGGTCAACCGGCTCCGCCGGTTCGCCGAACTCACCGGCCGGCAGATGACGACACCCGCCGACGCCGCGCTGGTGCTTGTCGCGCTGGCATGGGCCCGTTGACCGCCTACTGCTCGCGCATGCCCCAGGGCGAGCCGTAGGCGGTCAACGTCTTCAGGAACGGCTCGGCGTCGAAGGCCTCCGGGCCGAGCACCCCGGACCCCGTCCACACCCCGGTCGCCATCAGCTCGAGCGCGATCACCGGGTTGACCGCGGTCTGCCACACCACGCACTGGTGGCCGTACTCCCGCATGGACCACTCGTTGTCGACCACGTGGTAGAGGTACGTCGAACGGTCGTTGCCGTGCTTGTCGACGCCGGTCACCCACACACCCGCGCAGGTCTTGCCCTGCATCCGGTCGCCCAGCGTGGCGGGGTCGGGCAGGCAGGCGGCCACGACGTCGCGCGGGCTGACCTGGGCGTCGCCGACCCGGACCTTGTCGGTGCGGTCGAGCCCCACCTTGTGCAGGGTCTTGAGCACGTCGATGCACTCGGTGCCCAGCCCGTACTTGAACGTCACCCGCCGGGCCTCGACCCACCGCGGCATCAGCAGCACCTCTTCGTGCTCGACGTTGACGCACTCGACCGGCCCGATCCCCTCGGGGAAGTCGAACACCTCCGGCTCGCTGAACGGCGGCGTCGTGAACCAGCCGCGTCCCTCCTCGAAAACGACCGGCGGGTTGAGGCACTCCTCGATCGTCGTCCAGATGGAGAACGACGGCGCGAAGTCGTATCCCTCGACGGTGAGGTCGGCACCGTCGCGCACACCGAGCTCGTCGATCCGGCCGAACAGGTGGTCCGCCGCGTAGCGCGCGAACACGTCGGACAGCCCGGGCTCGACTCCCATCCCCACCAGCGCGAGCCGCCCCGCGCCCTCCCATTCCGGGGCCTTGGCGAACTGCTCGTCGCCCAGCTTGACCCCGGTCTGGGAGTACGGCGCCTGTGGGTGCGGCTTGGACAGGCTCATGGCCATGTCGAGATAGTCGGCGCCGGCGGAGTAGGCGCCGTCGAAGATCGGCATCACGAAGCGCGGGTCGACCGCGTTGAGCACGTGGGTGCAACCGCTCTCCCACGCCAGCGAGGCCACGGCCTCGGGCGACGACGCATCCACCTGCTCGGCGGCGAACCGGGGGTCGCCGGTCGCCTCCACCGCCCGGCGCGCGCGTTCGACGTCGTAGTCCGCGACCACCATCCGTTCGAAGAACCCGCGTCGAGCCGCGATCGCAACGGCGGCGGAACCCACGCCGCCGGCACCGACTACCAGAACCCTCATCGTCTCGGTCTCCACCTTCGCCGGGACCGTGTCTGCTTCAGCCCCTACTCTTCCTCTCCACGAAAGTAACGCAGACCCAACGGATTCGATAGGGAATCGACGCTTCTGTCGACGCTTTCCGTCGTTCGACGAGCGTGTAACCGGCAATAGCGTCGGTCACCACCAGTGAAACGGAGCGGTCACCGCGTGAACACCTGCTCCCCGTCGACGTAGGTCGCCACGACCCTCGCGTCGCCGATCTCCGCGACCGGGTGCGCGAACGGGTCGCGGTCGAGCACCGCGAGGTCCGCCAGGGCGCCCACCTCGAGACGGCCGGCGTCGTCGAGATGGTTCAGGTGCGCGCTGCCGCGGGTGTACGCCGTGAGCGCCGTCGCCAGGTCCAGCGCCTGGGCGGGCAGGAACGCCCGGTCCTCGGGTTCGCCGACCGAGCGCGGGGTGCGCCGGTTGACCGCCACGTGCACGCCGGCCAACGGGTCGGCGCTCGAGACCGGCCAGTCCGAGCCCGCGGCCAGCGGCGCGCCGGTCCGGGCCAGCTCGCCGAACGGGTACTGCCATGCGGCGCGCTCCTCGCCGATGACAGGGATGGTGAGGTCTGTCATCTGCGGCTCGTAGGTGGCCCACAGCGGCTGCATGTTGGCGGCCACGCCCAGCGCGCCGAAACGGGGCACGTCGTCGGGATGCACGATCTGCAGGTGCGCGATGTGGTGTCGTCGGTCGGTGTCCCCGTTCGCCGAGCGGGCCGCCTCGAAGGCGTCGAGCGTCTCGCGCACTGCGCGGTCGCCGATCGCGTGCACGTGCACCTGGAACCCGTGCGCGTCCAGCAAGGTGACGTAGCGGCAGAGCTCGACCGGGTCGACGAAGGAGTGGCCGCGGTTGCCGGTCGTGCACCCGCACCCGTCGAGGTAGGCGTCGAGCATCGCGGCGCTGCCGTTCTCGGGGACGCCGTCCTGCATGATCTTCACGCTCGAGGCCCGGAACCGTCCGGCGCGCAGCCACGCGCTGCGCTCGAGCAGCTCGGGGATCTGCTCGGCGCCGCGGTCGCGCTCCCACCACAGGGCGCCGACCACGCGTGCGGTGAGCATCCCGCGCTCGGCGGCCTGCAGATAGACCGGGCCCACGTCGTCGATGTTGGCGAACCGACCCAGGATCGCGTCCTGCCATCCGGTGATCCCCAGCGAGTGCAGGTGCTCCTGGGCGACGAGCAGCGCCTCGGCGTACTCCTGTGCGGTGGTGGCGGGCACCAGCCGGCCGACCATGTCCATGGCGCCCTCGTGCATGGTGCCGGTCGGGGTGCCCGCGGCGTCGCGCTCGATGCGCCCGTCGGCCGGGTCGGGTGTCCTGGCGTCGAGCCCGGCGAGCTCGAGCGCGCGGGTGTTGACCCAGGCCATGTGGTGCGAGCTGCTCGGCAGGAACACCGGCCGGTCGGGGACGACGCGGTCGAGCTCCTCGGCCGTCGCCACGCCATCGGGGAAGTGCGTCTGGTTCCAGCCGCCGCCGGTGACCCACGCGGCGTCCGGCCGGGCGGAGGCGTACTCCGCGACGCGCCGCAGGCAGTCGTCGCGCCCGGTGGACCCGCTGAGGTCGCAGCGCATGCGTTCGAGACCGCCCTGCACGGCGTGGATGTGCGCATCGGTGAAGCCGGGCAGCAGCAGGCCGTCGCCGAGGTCGACCACCTCCGTGCCGGGACCGGCGGCGTCGAGGGCGTCCGCGCCCAGCGCGACGATGCGTCCGGCGGTGACCGCGACGGCGCCGACGCCACCTGGCCGGCCGAGCAGCACCCCCGCGCGCAGCAGGCGTTGCGCAGGCGCCATCAGCGGCCGTCGAGCAACGGGCCGGCCGGGTCGTGGCGAAGGCCGTTCCTGCGCGCGGCCATCGCACTCAGTGACTCCAGCACCACGCGGTTGCCGAGTGCCGCGGTGATGTCGGCGTGGTCGTACGGCGGCGACACCTCGACGACGTCGACACCGACGACGGGGAGCTCCAGGCAGACGCGGCGTACGGCATCGAGCAGCTGTCGTGCCGACAGGCCGCCGGGCTCGGGGGTCCCGGTGCCGGGCGCGTGGCCCGGGTCGCAGACGTCGACGTCGACGGACAGGAACACTCCGTCACAGTCGTCGGTCGCGATCGCGAACGCCTCGGTCAGGCACGGGTCCAGGCCGCGGGCGACGATCTCGGTCATCTCGTATGACCGCATGCGCTGCTCGGCCATCCACGACAGCGTCGGGGGCTCCGGCCAGTAGCCACGCAGCCCGATCTGCAGGAACCGGTCGCCCCGCAGCGCACCGGACTCGATCAGCCGTCGCATCGGCTGGCCGTGCCCCCACAGCGAGCCGAACGCGATGTCGCCGGTGTCGGCGTGCGCGTCGAAGTGCACCATCGAGACACGACCCTGCCCGTGCACCCGGGCGACCCCCTTCGCGTCCGGCAGCGCGATCGTGTGGTCGCCCCCGAGTACGACCGGCACCGCCCCGGCCTCGGCCACGGCGGCCACGGCGTCCTCCAGGTCGGCGATCGCGCGCTCGACCTCGCCGGAGTACATCTCCACGTCGCCCGCGTCGCGCACCACCAGGTCCTTCAGCGCGTCGACCCGCAGCGCCAGATGCGGGCGGGACCCGTCGTGTGGCAGGTAGTCGGTCTGCCGGATGGCCGTGGGGCCGAAGCGGGTACCCGGGCGGTGCGACGTGCCCCCGTCGAAGGGTGCGCCCACGATCACGACGTCGGCACCGGCCAGGGAGGCCGGGTCGGTGAGGTCGCAGCGGGGCACGCCGAGAAAGGTGATGTCCGGACCGAACTGGGCTCCGTAGCGGCTCACGTCGCGCTCCAATCAAGAACTACGGATTTCGTAGCATGCTGCCACAGTCGCGCTCCAGCACCAACGCCTAGCGGCCAAACACCGACGGAATCCCTTGTAGAAAGTCGAATCAGTTGAGAGACTGAATGAGGGCGATGCACCCGCATTGCCCGACTCTGGCAGACCTGGAGAGGCCGACCATGACGATCTCTTCGCAGCTCCCCCGCACCGAGCCCGACCTGGAGAGCCTGCAGAAGTCGGCGCACGAGCACCTGTGGATGCACTTCACCCAGATGGGTGATTATCTGCCCGACCTCGAGGTCCCCGTCATCGTGCGCGGGTCCGGCGCCTACGTCTACGACGCGCGCGGCAAGCGCTACCTCGACGGCCTCGCGGGGCTGTTCGTCAGCCAGGTCGGCCACGGGCGGCTCGAGCTGGCCGAGGCGGCCGCCAAGCAGGCCAGCCAGCTCGCGTTCTTCCCGCTGTGGTCCTACGCGCATCCCAACGCGATCCAGCTCGCCGAGCGGGTGGCCGGCTACGCCCCGGGCGACCTCAACCGGGTCTTCTTCACCTCCGGCGGCGGCGAGGCGGTCGAGAGCGCCTGGAAGCTCGCGAAGCAGTACTTCAAGATGACCGGGCGCCCGCTCAAGCACAAGGTGATCAGCCGGGCGATCGCCTACCACGGCACCACCCAGGGCGCGCTGTCGATCACCGGGCTTCCCGGCCTGAAGGCGCCGTTCGAGCCGCTGGTGCCCTCCACGTTCCGGGTCCCCAACACCAACATCTACCGCGCGCCCATCCACGGCGACGACCCGGAGGCCTTCGGTCGCTGGGCGGCCGACCAGATCGCGGTCGCGATCGAGAACGAGGGTCCCGAGACGGTGGCCGCGGTCTTCCTGGAGCCGGTGCAGAACGCCGGCGGGTGCTTCCCGCCGCCGCCGGGCTACTTCGCCCGCGTGCGCGAGATCTGCGACGAGTACGACGTGCTCCTGGTCAGCGACGAGGTCATCTGCGCGTTCGGGCGCCTCGGGCACATGTTCGGCGCGGAGAGGTACGGCTACCAGCCCGACATCATCACCTGCGCCAAGGGGCTCACCTCCGGCTACTCCCCGCTCGGCGCGATGATCACGACCGACCGGCTGATGGAGCCGTTCCTGGCTCCGGGCGCGATGTTCCCGCACGGTTACACCTTCGGCGGCCACCCGGTGTCCACCGCGGTGGCGATGGCCAACCTCGACATCATCGAGGGCGAGCGGCTCAACGAGCGCGTGCGCGAGAACGAGGGCGCGTTCCGGGCCACGCTGGAGAAGCTGCTCGACCTCCCGATCGTCGGCGACGTCCGCGGCGACGGGTACTTCTACGGCATCGAGCTGGTCAAGGACAAGACGACCAAGGCCACCTTCGACGAGGAGGAGTCCGAGCGTCTGCTGCGCGGCTTCCTCTCTCGCGCGCTGTACGACGCGGGGCTGTACTGCCGCGCCGACGACCGCGGCGACCCGGTGGTGCAGCTGTCCCCGCCGCTGATCTGCGGCCAGGAGCACTTCGACGAGATGGAGCAGATCCTGCGCGACGTGCTCCAGCAGGCCTGGCAGAAGCTCTGAACATCCCTTCGCGCCGAGATTGCGCAGGGGAGCGAGCAGCTCAGCCCTGCGTCGGCTCCAGCACGAACAGCGGGATCTCACGGTCGGTCTTCTTCTGGTACTCCGCGTAGTCGGGCCACGCGGCGACCGCGCGCTCCCACCACTGCGCCTTCTCCTCGCCGGTGACCTCGCGCGCGGTCATGTCCCACGTGCGTGCGCCGTCCTGCAGCTGCACGTGCGGGTCGGCCGCGACGTTGTGGAACCACACCGGGTGGCTGGGCGCTCCGCCCTTGGAGGCCACCACGGCGTACCGGCCGTCGTGCTCCACCCGCATCAGCGGCGTCTTGCGCACCTTGCCCGACCTGGCGCCTCGGGTGGTCAAGATGATGACGGGCCTGCCCCGCAGCGTGTTGGCTTCGGCGCCGTCGGTCCGTTCATAGGTCTCCACCTGGTCGCGGACGAACTTCTCCGGGCTGGGTTCGTAGTCACCGTTCAAAGGCATGAGCCCATTATGTGCAGGGCCCCGGCGCCGAACCGAGGACGCCCGCCGCGCGGAGTCAGGGCTGCCGCGACGCGCACGCGATGCAGGTGGTGGTCGCCGGGCGTGCCTCGAGTCGCCCGGCCTCGACCTCGCGCCCACAGCTCTCGCACACGCCGTAGGTGCCCTGCTCCACCCGTTCCAGCGCCAGGTCGAGCGCGGCGAGGTGCTCGTCGGCCTGATCCAGCAGTGCCTGGGTCTGGGCGCGCTCGTAGGCGATCGTCACGCCCTCGGGGTCGTGCTCGTCGTCGGTCGCGACCATCTGCGTGGACTCGACGATCCCGTCGAGGTCCTCGGTCAGGGCCGCGACGCGGGCCGCGGTGTGCTCACGTTCGGCACACAGGTTCTGCCGCGCAGCCTCGGCGGCCGCGTCGCCGTCCCGGCTCACCACGACCACCCACGGGCGGCCAGCTCCTGCTCCTCGTGCCAGCGAAGGTCGTCGCCGCGGGCCTCACCCTGGCGAGGTGGTACGCCTGCCAGCCGGCAGGCCTCGTCGAGCAGGTCGTCGTAGGCCGCGCGCAGGGCCACCAGTCGATGCATCTTCGCGAACACGTGCGGGTTGCCCTCCATCTCGCGGATCTCGCCGGCCAGGACACCGAGACGACTCTGCAGCCGCAGGGCCTCGAACGGGTCGGGCACGGCCGGTTCACGGTGCCGCACACGCACGGCGGCCTGGTCCCACCACCGCACGAGACGACGACGCATCGGCGACGGGGGCCGCGGCAGCACCGACAGCAGCAGTGTCGCAAACACCACCGCCGCCACCAGCACGATCAGCCACGCCATCGATCCGCCTCATCTACGAGGCTACGTCGCAGCGGTGACACCGCAACCCGGCTGACCTGGGTGCGCCCGCCCGGAGCGGTCAGGAGTGGTCAGGAGTCGAAGCCCAGTCCCACCCGGTCCAGGGCGCGCAGCCACAGGTTGCGTCGCCCCCCGTTGCGGTCGGCGCGGTCCAGGGACCAGCGGGTCAGCTGCACCCCGGCGAAGCGCAGCGGCTCCGGCGGGAACGGGGTCGGCTTGCGACGCACCATGGCGAGCTCGGTGCGTTCGGTGCGTGCGCCCGCGGCCAGGTCGAGCATCACCTCGGCCGCGAAGCGGGTCGCCCCGACGCCCAGCCCGGTGAACCCCGTGGCGTAGACCACTGCTCCGCGCATCGCCGTGCCGTAGAAGGCGCAGAACCGCGTGCAGGTGTCGATCGCGCCTCCCCAGCGATGTGTGAACCGCAGCCCCTCGAGCTGGGGGAACGTCTCGAAGAAGTGTCGGCTCAGCGTCTCGAACGTCGCGGAACGCTGCTCCAGCGACGGGTCGAACCTGCTGGCGTAGTGGTAGACGGCGTCGTAGCCGCCCCACACGACCCGGTCGTCGCGGGTCAGCCGGTAGTAGTGGAACTGGTTCGCGCTGTCGCCGACGCCCTGTCGCCCCGCCCAGCCGACGGAACGACGCTGCTCGGAGGTCATCGGCTCGGTCACCAGGCAGTAGTCATAGACCGGGACCGTCATCAGCCGAAGGCGACGCAGCAACGACGGGTAGGCGTTGGTCGCCAGCACGGCGTGCCGGGCGCGAACGGTGCCGCCGGGCGTGTGCACCACCACACCGGCACCCGCGTGGTCCGGGCCGGCGGCCGACTCGAGGCGGGTGACCGCGGAGTGCTCGTGGACGGTGACCCCGTGCTGCATGCAGGCGGCGCGCAGCCCCCAGGCCAGCCGGGCGGGTTCGACCAGCGCGCACCCGTGCCGGTCCCACATCCCGCCGAGGTAGGTCGGCGAGTCCACCAGGTCGCGGGCGCCCGGGGCGTCCAGCAGCTCGACCTCGGCGCCCTCCGCGCGCAGCAGCTCCGTCTGCTCGGCCAGCTCCTCGAGCTGGTGTGGCCGTGTCGCGACCGTGAGCTCGCCGGTGCGCTCGAACCCGCAGTCGATGCCGTGCCGCTGCACTGCGTCCTCGATCGCGTCGAGGTTGGCGTCGCCGAGACGCTGCAGGGTGGGCATCTCCTCGGGCCAGCGCGCCGTGCCGTTGGCATGACCGTGGGTCAGACTGGCCTCGCAGAAGCCGCCGTTGCGTCCGCTCGCCGCGGCGCCGCAGACGTCGGCGTCCAGCAGTACGACGTCACGACCGGGGTCGCGCTCCTTGGCCAGCAGTGCCGTCCAGAGCCCCGCGTACCCGCCCCCCACGACCACCAGGTCGGTGCTGACGTCGCCGGCAAGCGGCGGCGCCGGGTCGGGGGCGGCCGGGTCGTCGAGCCAGAACACGCGCGGCTCTGCATCGGCCAGTGCGCGCTCGGCCCAGCACGTGGCCGCCATCGCGTCAGTGCCCACGACGCCGATGCAGCGCGCCACCGCTCAACACGAGCACGAGTGCGGCGACGAACATCAGCGTGCCCACGACGTTGACCTCGGGCGGGATGCCCCGCTGCTGCGCGCCCCAGACGAACATCGGGAACGTGATGGTCTGCCCGTGGTTGAAGTTGGTGATGATGAAGTCGTCGAACGACAGCGAGAAGCTCAGCAGCGCCGCGGCCAGGATGCCCGGGAACACCAGCGGGAAGGTCACGCGCCAGAACGTCTGCCACTCGTTGGCGTAGAGGTCCATCGCCGCCTGCTCGAGGCTCGAGTCCATGCCCTGCAGTCGCGCCTTCACCGTGACCACGACGAACGACACGCAGAACATGATGTGCGCGACGAGGATCGACCAGAAGCCGAGCTGGCCGGCGAGCCCGGCGGCGGTGAACAGGGCCAGCAACGACGAGCCCATCACGACCTCGGGCGTGGCCATCGGCAGGAAGATCAGCAGGTTGGTGCTCGCACGGCCGCGGAACCGGTGCCGTACGAGCGCGAACGACATCAGCGTTCCCAGGATGGTCGCGCCCACGGTCGCCAGCAGGCCGATCTGCAGGCTCTTCACCACCGAGCCGCACATGCCCAGCGGGCCGCACGGGTTGAGCCAGTTGTCCCAGGTGAAGCCCTGGAACTCGTACGCCAGCCGGCTGGTCGGGTCGTTGAACGACATCAGCACGACGAACCCGATCGGCAGCAGCAGGTAGCCCATCGTCAGCAGGCCGAGGAACAGGATCAGGTGCTCCCCGACCCATCGCCCGATGCGGTTCAGCGCACCGCTTCGCGTCGTCGTGGCGGCCGGCGTCGTGGCGGCCGACATCAGACCAGGTCCTCGGTGTTGGCCCGGCGCACGTAGAGCAGCACGAGCAGCACGATCACGGCCATCAGGATCACCGAGGCTGCCGCCGCCACCGGGAAGTCGAGCTGGACCAGGAAGGTGTTCTCGATGACGTTGCCGATCGTGTACTGCGACGGGCTGCCGAGCAGCCGCGTGTTGATGTAGTCACCGGCCGCCGGGATGAACGTCAGCAGCGTGCCGGCGACGACGCCGGGCATCGACAACGGCAGCGTGATCTTGCGCCAGGACGTGAAGCTGTTGGCGTACAGGTCGCTGCCCGCCTCGATCAGCCGCAGGTCGATCTTCTCCAGCGAGGCGTACAGCGGCAGCACCATGAACGGCAGGAAGTTGTAGGTCAGCCCGGCGATCACGGCGGCCGACGTGGCCAGCAGCCGCCCGTTCGCGTCGAGGATCCCGACGGCCTGCAGGGTCTGCACGACGAAGCCGTTGTCGGCCAGGATCGACTTCCAGGCCAGCGTGCGCACCAGGAAGCTGGTGAAGAACGGCGCCACCACCAGCACGAGCATGGCGTTCCTCCACCGGCCCGCCTTGAACGCGATCGCGTACGCCAGCGGATAGCCGAGCAGCAGCGACAGCACCGTGGCCGAGCCGGCGTAGGCGAGTCCGCGGATGAACTGCTCGCGGTAGGTGACAAGCACGTCGAGGTAGTTGGGGAACGACCACGTCATCGCGTAGCCGGTGTCCAGAGAGCCGTTCGGGTCGTACAGCGACGTCGCCACCAGCTGGATCGTCGGCACGACGAAGAACAGGGCCAGCCACGCGACGCCGGGGAGCAGGAGGAGGTAGCCGACCCGCGACTTCCTCTTGCGCGTGGCCGGAGTGGACTCGGGCTCCTCGCCGCGGGTGCGCGTGAGAACGCTCACGGGGCCGCACCGACCGCGGGGGCGGCGTCGGTGTAGGTCTCGTCGCCGGCGTGGATGTCCTGGCTGCCGTCGAGGGCGAAGGTGTGCTGTCGCGCCCAGTGCAGGTCGACCTTCTGGCCGGCGGCCAGCTGCGGCCGCGTGCCGGTGTTCTGCTCGAAGACCGTGAGCTCCTGGCCGGAGGCCAGCCGCACGAGGTACTGCGTGCTGGTGCCGGTGAAGCTCACGTCGCTGACGAGCGCGCCGCCGAGACGGTTGCCGCCGGTGCTGTTCTCCTCACCGGCCGGTGCGAGGTGCACCTTCTCCGGGCGTACACCGATCAGCACGTCACCGGAGTGCGACCGCGCCCGGTCACGGCGAACGCCGACCCGCTCCCCCGCCACGTCGACCACGAGGTGGTCGGAGTCGGCTTTGACGACCCGGCCGTGCACGAGGTTGGACTGGCCGAGGAAGTTCGCCACGAAGGTGGTCGCCGGGTTGTCGTACAGGTCGGCCGGCCGGCCCATCTGCTCGATCACCCCGGCATTCATCACCGCGATGGTGTCGGCCATGGTCATGGCCTCCTCCTGGTCGTGCGTGACGTGCACGAAGGTGATGCCGATCTCGGTCTGGATCCGCTTGAGCTCGATCTGCATCTGCCGGCGGAGCTTGAGGTCGAGGGCACCGAGCGGCTCGTCGAGGAGCAGCACCTGCGGCCGGTTGATCAGGGCCCGCGCGAGCGCGACCCGCTGCTGCTGGCCGCCGGACAGCTGTGCCGGACGGCGCCGTTCGTAGCCGCCGAGCTCGACCAGGTCCAGCATCTCGGTGACCTGCTCCCGCACCCGGTCGGCCTTGCGGCGACGCAGCCCGAAGGCGACGTTCTCGTAGGTGTCGAGATGCGGGAACAGCGCGTAGCTCTGGAACACCGTGTTGACCGGGCGGCGGTACGGCCGCAGCCGGCTGATGTCCTTCCCGCCGAGCCTGATCGACCCGGCGGTGGGGTCCTCCAGGCCGGCGACCATGCGCAGCGTCGTGGTCTTGCCGCACCCGGACGGACCCAGCAGCGCGAAGAAGCCGCCGCTGGGCACGGTCAGGTCGAGCGAGTCGACGGCGGTGAACGAGCCGAACCGCTTGGTCAGCCCGGACATCACCAGGTCGGAGCCGAGCGACTCGTGTTCGGCTGCCTCCGGCGACCCCGGCTCCGTGGGCGCCTGCGGCTCCCCCGGCGTCTGAGACTGCGCGGCCATGGCCGGTCAGGCCCCGATCACCGAGGCGAACTGGCTCTGGTAGTCCTGCTCCTGCTGCGACGTCAGCGTCATGAAGTCGAAGGTATCGGCCAGCATGGCGTCGTCGGGGAAGATCAGCGGGTTCTCCGCCAGGCTCGGGTCGATCTTGGTCATCTCCTCCTGCGCACCCTTGACCGGGCAGATGAAGTTGACCCAGGCGGCGAGCTCGGCGGCGACCGCTGGGTCGTAGTAGTAGTTCATCAGCTTCTCGGCGTTGGCCTTGTGGGTCGCCTTGTTGGGCACCAGCATGTTGTCGCTCCACAGCGACAGGCCTTCCTCCGGCGCGACGAACTTGATGTTGGGGTTGTCGAACTGCAGCTGGATCACGTCGCCGGACCAGGCCTCCGCCGCGACGACGTTGCCGCGCACGAGGTCCTGGGCGTACTCGTTGCCCGTGAACGCCCGCACCTGACCGGCGTCGACCACCTGCTGCAGCCGGTCGATGGCCTGGCCGAACTCGTCGTCGCTGAAGTCCTCGGGGTCGGCGCCGACGAGCAGCAGCATGAAGATCATCGTGTCCTGCATCTCCGACAGCAGGCTGACCCTGCCCTTGAGGTCGGGACGCGTCAGCAGCTCGTCGAAGCTACGGACCTCCTTGGTCAGCTCGGAGTTGTACGCGATGCCGGTCAGGCCGCTCTGCCAGGGGACGCTGTGCGTGCGGTCGGGGTCCCACGGCGGGCTCTTGAGGGTGTCGACCATGTTGGCCTCGACGTTGGGGATGTTCGCCGGGTCGAGCTGCTGGATCCAGCCCAGGTCGACCATCCGCGCGGCCATGTAGTCGGTGAGCACGAAGATGTCGCGCCCGGTCGGCTCGCAGGCCGCGAGCTGGTTGCGCACGATGCCGAAGAACTCGTGGTTGTCGTTGACGTCGGCGACGTAGTCGACCTGGATCCCGGTCTGCTTCTGGAAGCGGTCGAGGGTGGGGTTGAGCGTCACCTGCTGGCCGTCGCGGTTCATGCTCGCCTCGTCGATGTACAGGGGCCAGTTGGAGAAGTTCAGCGTCTTCTCCGTGCGCGAAAGGTCGGTGCTCTTGCACGACTCCGCTGTCTGGGTGGCGCCCTCCGTGCCGCAGGCGGACAGCAGCCCGCCTCCGGCGAGCGCCAGCGCGCCGGCGGACATGCCCCGCAGCAGGGTGCGGCGGCTGAGCGGGTCGGCGGGCATCGGCAGGCCCCGCAGGCGGGGCGGCATCGGGCGGCGGCGGTTGCTCATCGGTGTTCTTCTCCTGTGCTTGGTTGCCCGGTCCGCACGTCGGCGAAGACCGTGCGGTGCCAGTCCTTGCGCGCCGTGGCGGTGGCGTCGAGCATCACGTGCTTGACATTGGTGTAGTCGTCCAGGGAGTAGTGCGACATGTCCTTGCCGAACCCGGACTTCTTGTAGCCCCCGTGCGGCATCTCCGAGATGATCGGGATGTGGTCGTTGACCCAGACGCAGCCGGCCCGGATCTCCCGGCTCGCCCGCAGCGACCGGTGCACGTCGCGGGTCCACGCCGACGCCGCGAGGCCGTACGGCGTGTCGTTGGCCATCTCCAGGGCCTGGTCGTCGGTGTCGAACGGCAGCGCGCACAGCACCGGGCCGAACACCTCGTCGCGCCAGATCTCCGCCCGGTCGTCGCGCGGCACGACCAGCGTCGGCTCGTAGTAGGCACCGCGCTCCAGGTCACCGCCGGGAGCACGGCCGCCGCAGACGACACGGTCGCCGGCCTCCACCGCCCGGGACACGAACGCGGCGACGCGGTCGCGATGGGCAAACGACACCAGCGGCCCCTGGTCGGTCGCCGGGTCGGCCGGCGCACCCAGCCGCACGATCGCCATCAGGTCGGCCACGCCCTGCACGAACGCGTCGAACAGCGAACGGTGCACGATCGCGCGGGTCGCGGCGGTGCAGTCCTGGCCGGTGTTGATCAGCGCCCCCGCGACGGCGCCGTGCACCGCGGCCTCGAGGTCGGCGTCGTCGAAGACCACGAACGGGGCCTTGCCGCCGAGCTCGAGGTGCACACGCCGCGCGCCGTCGACGGCCAGCGAGCCGACGCGCCGGCCGACCGCGGTCGAGCCGGTGAAGCTGACCATCGCGACGTCGGGGTGCGTGACCAGCGCCTCGCCTGCGTCCGGGCCGAGTCCGGTGACGATGTTGACCACGCCGTCGGGGATCCCGGCCTCGGTCGCGGCCTCCGCGAACAGCAGCGCGGTCAGCGGCGTGATCTCGGCCGGCTTGAGCACGATCGTGTTGCCGGCGGCGATCGCCGGCAACACCTTCCACGCCACCATCTGCAAGGGGTAGTTCCACGGCGCGATCGAGCCGACCACGCCGACCGGCTCGCGCCGGATCACCGACGTGTGGTCGCCGGAGTACTCCCCGGCGGCAAGGCCGTCGAGGTGCCGCGCGGCCCCGGCGAAGAACGCGGCGTTGTCGATGGAGCCGGGGACGTCGAACTCGCGGCAGAGCCGGATCGGCTTGCCGCACTGCCGGCTCTCCTCGTCGGCGAGCTGGTCGAACCGGCGGTCGAGCGCCTCGGCGAGACGGGTCAGCCCACCCGAGCGCTCCGCCGGCGTCGCGGCGGCCCACTGCGGGAACGCGGACCGCGCCGCGGCCACTGCGCGCTCGACGTCGGGGCCCTCGGCCAGGTCGACGGTCTCACGCACGTGTCCGTCGGCGGGGTCGACCATCGACAAGGTGGCGTCACCGAGCGCGAGCGTGCGCTTACCGTCGACGTACTGAAAGCCGCCGTCGGGCACCCGGCACCACCTCCTGCAACGCAGCCAGATGACGTGACCGATGTGGATGCTGTCAGAACCATTGTGGTCGTACAAGCGATTCCGTAGCAACAATTTGATTTCACCACGGATTCGTAACGTTTGAGTTGCGTTCGGTGTCCATCAGGGCGAAGATGCAGCCGTGGCCCACCGCTCGTCCAACGGCTCCCCGCTCGATGACCTGTCCAAGGCGATCATCGAGCAGCTGCAACAGGACGGCCGCCGCGCATACGCCGCCATCGGCAAGGTCGTGGGGCTCTCCGAGGCGGCCGTACGCCAGCGCGTGCAGCGGCTGCTCGACCAGGGCGCGATGCAGATCGTCGCCGTCACCGACCCGCTCGAGCTCGGCTTCCACCGGCAGGCGATGGTCGGGATCAAGGCCGAGGGGCAGCTCGACGCGATCGCCGACGAGCTCGCCGAGATGGAGGAGATCGACTACGTCGTGATCACGGCGGGGTCGTTCGACCTGCTGGCCGAGGTGGTCTGCGAGAGCGACGAGCACCTGCTGGAGGTGCTGTCCAACCGCATCCGCTCGATCCCGGGCGTGAAGGTCACCGAGACGTTCGTCTACCTCAAGCTGCGCAAGCAGACCTACTCCTGGGGTGTCCGCTGAGCCGACCCGTGCCCCTGTGGCAGGACACCGCCGGTGGGCCAGCGCGGGCGCGCCCCGCGCTGCCGGGTCGCGTCGAGGCCGACGTCGCGGTCGTCGGGGCCGGCTTCACCGGGCTGTGGACCGCGTACTACCTGCTCGCCGCCGACCCCTCGCTACGCGTGGTCGTGCTGGAGGCGGAGACGGCGGGGTTCGGCGCGTCCGGACGCAACGGCGGCTGGTGCTCGGCGCTGTTCCCCAAGAGCACCGCGGGGCTCGCCGAGCTCGGCGACCGGGACGGAGCGCTGGCGCAGCAGCAGGCGATGCGCGACACCGTCGACGAGGTCGGCCGGGTCGCCGACGTCGAGGGCATCGACTGCCACTTCGTCAAGGGCGGCACGATCGCGGTGGCCCGCACGCCGGCCCAGCTGGCTCGCGCCGAGGAGGAGGTCGCGGCCGCCCGCGACTGGGGGGCCAAGCCCTCCGACGTCGAGATCCTCGACCCGCACGAGGCGCGGCGCCACCTGCAGGCGACCTCGGTCCTCGGCGGGGTCTACACCCCGCACTGCGCGGCGATCCATCCGCTGCGACTCGCACGGGGACTGGCCGACGCCGTCGAGCGCCGTGGCGGCGTGATCTACGAGCACACCCCCGCCAGCGCGGTCGAACCCGGGCGGGTGCGTAGCCCGCACGGCGACGTGCACGCCGACGTCGTCGTGCGTGCGACCGAGGGCTACACACCGCGCCTGGCCGCGCACCGGCGGGTCGTGGCGCCGCTGTACTCCCTGATGGTCGCGACCGAGCCGCTGCCGGCCGCGGTGTGGGACGAGATCGGGCTGGCCAGGCGGCAGACGTTCACCGACTTCCGGCACCTGCTGATCTACGGGCAGCGCACGGCCGACGACCGGGTCGCGCTCGGCGGCCGGGGTGCGCCGTACCACTTCGGTTCGCGGGTGCGTCCCGGCTACGACCAGGTCACGCGGGTGTTCGCGGCGCTGCGACGAACGCTGGTCCGGATGTTCCCGCCGCTGGCCGACGCCGAGATCACGCATACCTGGGGTGGCCCCCTCGGCGTACCGCGGGACTGGTGCGCGTCGGTCGGCCTGGACCGTGACCGCGGACTCGCCTGGGCCGGCGGCTACGTCGGTGACGGGGTCGGCACGACGAACCTGGCCGGGCGCACGCTCGCCGACCTCGTCCTCGGCCACGACACCGACCTGGTCCGGCTGCCCTGGGTCGGGCATCGGTCACGGCGCTGGGAGCCCGAGCCGATGCGCTGGCTCGGCATCAACCTCGGCCTGCGCATGATGGCCGCGGCCGACGCCGAGGAGAGCTGGACGAGGAGGCCGAGCCGGATCGCGGCCGCGGCCGCTCCCCTGCTCGGCGGCCCCTGAACGCTCAGCCCTGCTGCCGCAGCAACGCCGGACGGATCGCGTCGATCACGCCCGGGTCCTCGATCGTCGAGGGCATCGGGGCGTCCTTGCCGTCGGCGATCTCGCGCATGGTCTTGCGCAGGATCTTGCCGCTGCGGGTCTTCGGCAGCCCGGGTACGACGGTCACCTCACGGAACGCCGCGACCGGGCCGACCTCCTCGCGGACCGCGGCCACGATCTCGGCCGTCAGCTGGTCGGGGTCGACGTCGGCTCCGGACTTGAGTACGACGAAACCGCGCGGCAGCTGCCCCTTCATCTGGTCCGCGACCCCGACGACGGCACACTCCGCGACCGCCGGATGCTGCGCGATCACGGCCTCCATCGAACCGGTCGACAGCCGGTGACCGGCGACGTTGATGACGTCGTCGGTGCGGCCCATCACGAACAGGTAGCCGTCGTCGTCGAGATAGCCGCCGTCGCCGGACAGGTAGTAGCCGTCGTACTCGGCGAGGTAGGAGCTCACGAACCGCTCTTCGTCGTTCCACAGCGTGGGCAACGTGCCCGGGGGCAGCGGCAGCCGCACGCAGATCGCGCCCTCCGAGCCGGCCGGCTGCGACTCGCCCTTCTCGTCCAGGATCGCGATGTCGTAGCCGGGGACCGGCACCGTCGGCGACCCGGGCTTGATCTCCATCGGCTCCAGGCCGCGCAGGTTCGCGGCCATCGGCCAGCCGGTCTCGGTCTGCCACCAGTGGTCGACGACCGGGATGCCGAGCCGGCGCGTGGCCCACTCGTAGGTCTCGGGGTCGAGCCGCTCACCTGCGAGGAACAGCGTGCGCAGGCTGGAGATGTCGTACTTGCCGATGAACGAGCCCTCGGGGTCCTCCTTCTTCAGCGCCCGGAACGCGGTCGGGGCGGTGAAGAACCCGGTCACGCCGTGGTCGGCGATGACGCGCCAGAAGGCACCTGCGTCCGGGGTGCCGACGGGCTTGCCTTCGTACAGCACGGTGGTCGCGCCGACGAGCAACGGGGCATAGACGATGTAGGAGTGCCCGACGACCCAGCCGACGTCGGAGGCGGTCCACCACACCTGGCCCGGATGCACGTCGTAGACGTTGTGCATCGACCAGGCCAGCGCCACCGCGTGACCGCCGTTGTCGCGCACGATCCCCTTCGGCCTGCCGGTGGTGCCGGAGGTGTAGAGCACGTACAGCGGGTCGGTCGCCGCGACCGTCGTGCACTCCGCGGGGTCGGTCCGGCCGGCCCGCATCGCGGTCTCCCAGTCGACGTCGCGCGGCTCCTGCATTGCGGCCTCGCACGCGTCGCGCTGAGCGATCACGCAGCGGTCGGGCTGATGCTCGGAGAGCTCGAGCGCCCGGTCGAGAAGCGGCTTGTACTCCACCACCCTGCCGGCCTCGATGCCGCACGAGGCGGACACCACGACCTTCGGGGCGGCGTCGTCGACGCGGACCGCCAGCTCACGCGCGGCGAACCCGCCGAACACGACGGAGTGCACCGCACCCAGCCGCGCGCACGCGAGCATGGCCACCACGGCCTGCGGGATCATCGGCATGTAGATCACCACCCGGTCGCCGTGCCCGACCCCGAACCCGCGCAGCGCGCCGGCGAAGGCCGCGACCTGCTCCAGCAGCTCGGCGTAGGTGTAGGTGCGCTGGGTCTGCGTCACCGGGCTGTCGTAGATCAGCGCCGGCTGGTCGGCGCGCCCGTCGACCACGTGCCGGTCGAGTGCGTTGTAGCAGGTGTTGACGGTCGCGTCCGGGAACCAGCGGTAGAAGGGCGGGTTGGAGTCGTCCAGGATCCGCTGCGGCTTCTTGCCCCAGTCGACCAGTGCCGCCTGGTCGCGCCAGAAGCCCTCGGGGTCGGTGATGCTGCGGTGGTGTTCGTCGCGGTATCGGCCCATGGAGCCATAGTCTCCACCCGCGACCGTCGCCTCGGCCACCGGCCCTGCGTTCGGCTGAGGCGTTTGTGCGACGAACGGAGTCCCCCGCCGGAGCTCCGCCGGAACTGCGCCGCGGGCGCTCAGCCCTGCCGGGTGGCGAGCTGGCCGCAGGCGCCGTCGATCTCCCGGCCCCGGGTGTCGCGCACCGTGGTGGGCACTCCCCCGGCCTCCAGCCGGCGGACGAACTCGCGCTCGTCCTCGGGCCGCGATGCCGTCCACTTCGACCCCGGCGTCGGGTTGAGCGGGATCAGGTTGACGTGCACCCAGCCCCAGTCGCCGTACGTCGTGAGCACGTCGGCCAGCAGGTCGGCCCGCCAGGCCTGGTCGTTGACGTCGCGCATCATGGCGTACTCGATCGACACCCGGCGCCGGGTCGTCTCGGCGTACTCGTAGGCCGCCTGCACCGCCTCGTGCACGTTCCAGCGAGTGTTGACCGGGACCAGCTCGTCGCGCAGCTCGTCGTCGGGCGCGTGCAGCGACAGCGCCAGAGTGACCGGGATGCCCTCGCTGGCCAGCTCGCGCATCCGGGGCACGAGACCCACCGTCGACACCGTGACCCCGCGCGCGGAGATCCCCAGGCCCTCCGGGGCCGGTGACGTGATCCGGCGTACGGCCGACATCAGCGCCTTGTAGTTGGCCATCGGCTCGCCCATGCCCATGAACACCACGTTGGAGACGCGACCGGGACCGCCGGCCACCTCGCCGCGGGCGAGCGCCCGCGCCCCGACCACGACCTGCTCGACGATCTCCGCGGCCGACATGTTGCGCTGCAGACCGCCCTGCCCGGTGGCGCAGAACGGGCAGGCCATCCCGCAGCCGGCCTGCGACGACACGCACATCGTCGCCCGGCCCGGGTAGCGCATCAGCACCGACTCCACCAGCGCACCGTCGAACAGCCGCCACAGGGTCTTGACCGTGGTGCCCTCGTCGCAGTCGAGGCTGTGCACCGGCGTCAGCAGCTCGGGCATGAGCTCGTGCACCAGCGCCTCGCGGACGTCGGCGGGCAGGTCGGTCATCTGCGCCGGGTCGGTGACCAGCCGGTCGAAGTAGTGCTTGGAGACCTGGGTCGCGCGGAACGCCGGCAGGCCGGCGGCCTCCACCGCGGCGCGGCGCTCGGCCAGGCTGAGGTCGGCGAGGTGCCGCGGTGGCCGCTTGCGGCCGCGCGGCTCGTCGAACACCAGCGGCAGGGCGGGTGGCTGGGTACGGGTCTGCGTCATGGCCGCTCAAGTCTCCCATGTCGGCCAAGGGCGCCGGGGCGCGTGCGGACGGGGTCAGACGATGCGGACGGGGTCAGACGATGCTGTGTCACACAATGAAGTGCATGACCATCCAGGCGAACGGGACGGTCGCCAGCAGCGAGTCGAGGCGGTCCATCAGCCCACCGTGACCGGGCAGCATGTGGCTCATGTCCTTGATGCCCAGGTCGCGCTTGATCACCGACTCGGTCAGGTCGCCCAGCGTCGCCGTGACGACCGTGATCGCGCCCAGCAGCACGCCGGCCCACCAGGGCCCCTCGAGGAAGTACACGACCGTGAGCCAGCCCACGACGCCGCAGGCGAGGGCCGACCCGGCGAAGCCCTCCCAGGACTTCTTCGGACTGATCGTGGGAGCCATCGGGTGCCGGCCGAACAGGACGCCGCTGGCGTAGCCGCCGATGTCGGAGGCGATCGTGACCAGGATGAACGTCGCGACCTGCCACTGGCCGTCGCCGGAGCGCAGCATCAGCAGCACGAACCCGGCCAGGAACGGCACGTAGATCGTGGTGAACACGCCCGCGGTGACGTCGCGCACGTAGCCCTGCGACCCGATGCGCAGTCGCCACATCGCGGTCATCAGCACGGTCAGCGCCACCGCCACCACCATGCCGTCGGACCCCAGGATGTAGGCCGCCAGCAGCGTCGCCAGCGACCCCACCTGCACCGGCACGGCCGGCATGGCGATGCCGGAGGTGGCCAGCGCCCGCCTGAGCTCGTCGATCCCGAGGGCCATCGTGACCACGACGACGGCGACGAACGCGTGCTTGTACAGCGCGAGGGAGGCGGCGATCAGCAGGACGAGACCGACACCGACGGCGATCGCGGCCGGCAGGTCGCGGCCGGCGCGGCTCGCCTTCGGCGGCGCCGGCAGCTCCGCGTCGGCGCCCTGCTGCTCAGAGGTCATCGCTGTGTCGTCGCCGAGCGCTCAGACCTCGAGGAGCTCGGATTCCTTGTGCTTGAGCAGGTCGTCGATCTCGTCGACGTGCTTCTTGGTCATGCCGTCGAGGCGCTTCTCGGCGCCGATGACGTCGTCCTGGCCGACCTCGCCGTCCTTCTCCAGCTTCTCCAGCGACTGCTTGGCCGAACGCCGGATGTTGCGCACGGAGACGCGGCTGTCCTCGGCCTTGGACCGGGCGAGCTTGATGTACTCCTTGCGCCGCTCCTCGGTGAGCTCGGGCATCACGACCCGGATCAGCTTGCCGTCGTCGGTGGGGTTGACGCCGAGGTCGGAGTCGCGGATGGCCTTCTCGATCGCCGCGGTCGCGGCCCGGTCGTAGGGCTGGATGAGCACGGTGCGCGCCTCCGGCGACTGGAACGAGGCCAGCTGCTGGATCGGGGTCGGCGTGCCGTAGTAGTCGGCGGTGAGCTTGTTGAACATCGCCGGGTGCGCGCGGCCGGTGCGGATCGCCGAGAACTCCTCCTTGGCGTGCTCGACCGCCTTGTTCATCTTCTGGTCTGCCTCGCGGAGGGTCTGGTCGATCACTGCCGGCTCCTCGCTCTGGACAGCGCACGTGCTCGCTGTCGGGGTGGACACATCGTACGGACAGTCGTCACGACGAACGCCGAGGACGCCCCGGTCGTCATGCCTTCGCCCCCACCAGCGTGCCGATCTTCTCCCCGCGCACGACGCGGCCGATGTTGCCCTCGTTGAGCAGGTTGAACATCACGATCGGCAGCGCGTTGTCGCGACAGAGGCTGATCGCCGTGGCGTCGGCGACACGCAGTCCCCGGGCCAGGAACTCGTCGTAGCTGAGGAAGTCGAACTTCACGGCGTCAGGGTTGACGTTCGGGTCGGAGTCGTAGACGCCGTCGGTGCCCTGCTTGCCCATCAGCAGCACCTGCGCCCCGATCTCGAGCGCGCGCTGCGCGGCGACCGTGTCGGTGGAGAAGTACGGCATGCCCGAGCCGGCGCCGAAGATCACCACGCGACCCTTCTCCAGGTGCCGCATCGCCCGCCGGGGTACGTACGGCTCGGCGACCTGACCCATCGCGATCGCGGTCTGCACCCGGGTCTCGACGCCGAGCTTCTCCAGGAAGTCCTGCAGCGCGAGACAGTTCATCACGGTGCCGAGCATGCCCATGTAGTCGGCGCGGCTGCGGTCCATGCCTCGCTGCTGCAGCTCGGCGCCGCGGAAGAAGTTGCCGCCGCCGACGACCACCGCCACCTGGATCCCGGCGCGCACGACCTCCGCGATCTGCCGGGCGATCGAGTTGACCACGTCGGGGTCGACCCCGACGGTGCCGCCGCCGAAGACCTCACCCGAGAGCTTGAGCAGCACCCGCCCGTAGCCCTCGGGCGGGCCGACGGGCTCCCGGGTGGCGACCATGGAGGCCGGGTCGTCCTGTCTGCTGCTCAGCTCCACGGATCCGGCCTCCTCGTCGGCGGCCTCGGAGCCGCCTGGTCCTCGCGCCGCCAGGGTCGTTGCGTCAGCGTCGTCGTGCTGGGGTCGTCTCTGTGAGTCTGCCTCAGCTCTGGCCGACCTCGAAACGGGCGAACCGCCTGACGGTCACGCCCGCCTCGTCCAGCACCTTCTGGACGGTCTTCTTGTTGTCCTGGACCGAGGGCTGCTCGAGCAGCGCGACCTCCTTGAAGAACCCGTTGACCCGGCCCTCCACGATCCTCGGCAGCGCGGTCTCCGGCTTGCCCTCCTCCAGCGCGGTCGCCTCGGCGATCTCCCGCTCCTTGTTGACGATCTCCTCGGGGACCTCGTCGCGGGAGACGTACTGCGGGCGCATGGCCGCGACCTGCATGGCCACGCCCCGGGCCGCCTCGGCGTCGTCGCCGTCGTACTCCAGGAGAACGCCGACCGTGGGTGGCAGGTCGGTGGCCCGGCGGTGCATGTAGGTCACGACCGCGCCGTCGAACACGGCGACCCGCCCGAGCTCGAGCTTCTCGCCGATGACGGCGGCCAGCTCGGAGATGCTCTCGTCGACGGTCTTGCCGCCCTCGAGCTCGGCGCCCCGCAGCGAGGCCAGGTCGGTGGCCTTGGCCCGGTCGGCCGCGCGCGCGACGTCGTCGGCCAGCGCGACGAACTGGTCGCTCTTGGCGACGAAGTCGGTCTCGCTGTTGAGCTCGACCAGCGCCGAACCGGCCGACGCCACCAGGCCGGCCGACGCGGTGCGCTCGGCACCGCGCTTCGCGGCCTTGGCGGCACCCTTGACCCGCAGGATCTCGACGGCCCTGTCCATGTCGCCGTCTGCCTCGGTGAGCGCCTTCTTGGAGTCCATCATCCCCGCGCCGGTGAGGTCGCGGAGCTTCTTCACGTCCGTGGCGGTGATGTTCGCCATTGCGTGGCTGCCCTCAACTTCCGTGTGTGGTGACCTGGCCGCGGCCAGGAACGTGGCGTTCCGGTACGACGTACGCGCACCGGGGTGGGCGTCTACTTCTCCGAGACCTCGGGCGCCCCGTCGGCGGCGGCGTCCGGCGACGACTGGCCACCCTCCGGGGCGGGCTCCGGGGCGGCCTCCGGGGCGGGCTCCGGGGCGGCCTCCGGGGCCTCGGGGGCCCCGGCCTGCGCGGCCGGGTTGTCGCTCGGCGCGGCCTCGCCGCCCGTGGTGTGCGGGGTGTCGGCGAGCGCTGCCGTCTCGGTCTTGGTCGCCCCCGACTCCGCCTTCAGCTCGGCGTCGGCCTGCCCGCGGTCGCCGCCCTCGAGCAGCTCGCGCTCCCAGGCCGCCAGCGGCTCCTCCGAGCCGATCTCGGCACCGGCCTCGTCGGCGGCGCGGGCACCGGAGCGGGCCATCAGGCCGTCGGCCACGCCGTCGGCGACCACCCGGGTGAGCAGCGTGACGGCGCGGATCGCGTCGTCGTTGCCGGGGATCGGGAAGTCGACCTCGTCAGGATCGCAGTTGGTGTCGAGGATCCCGATGATCGGGATGTTGAGCTTGCGCGCCTCGTCGACGGCGAGGTGCTCCTTCTTGGTGTCGACGATCCACACCGCGGACGGGGTCCGCTGCATGTCGCGGATGCCGCCCAGCGTCCGGTCGAGCTTGTCGCGCTCGCGCCGCATGTGCAGCAGCTCCTTCTTGGTCTTGCCCGAGCTCGCGACGTCGTCGAAGTTGATCTCCTCGAGCTCCTTGAGGCGCTGCAGACGCTGGTGCACGGTCTGGAAGTTGGTGAGCATTCCGCCGAGCCAGCGCTGGTTGACGTACGGCATGCCGACGCGGGTCGCCTGCTCGGCGATCGCCTCCTGGGCCTGCTTCTTGGTGCCCACGAACATCACCGTGCCGCCGCGGGCGACCGTGGCCTTGATGAACTCGTAGGCGCGGTCGATGTAGGCCAGCGACTGCTGCAGGTCGATGATGTAGATGCCGTTGCGCTCGGTGAAGATGAAGCGCTTCATCTTGGGGTTCCACCGACGGGTCTGGTGCCCGAAGTGGACGCCGCTCTCGAGGAGCTGGCGCATGGTGACGACTGCCATTTGCTTCTTTCCTGTTGTGTCCGCGCAGGGCCCGTCCTGGGCACAGCACGAACCGGTTTTCAGTTCGTTGCAGGGAACTCCCGGTGTCGCTGGGGCCCTGCCCTGACGCCCGTGCGGGGCCCGACCCGCCTGAGAACTGCGGGACTGTGAGCCCTCGCCCGCGGATTTCCGCCTTGCCAGGAAGAGAAGCGAGGCGGCACGGAAACGAGCGTGCGAAGTCAACCCATATGGGTTGCTGAGGACAGACTATCCGGGGGTCGGTGGGGTTGTCGAAACGCGGGCGGGGCCGGTCGAGGGCATCTCCCGCAGATCGGGTGACCGACGCTGCCGGTTGTCACGCACAGGCGGTGCCGTGGGTGAGGCGATCCACAGAGCTCGGGCTCTCCCGAGCCGGTCCGCGAACGTGCAGGCACCGTTGCCCCATGCGTGCGCTGACCTTCCTACTCCTCGCCACCTGCCTGACTCTGTTGATGTCACCGGCCCAGGCGACGACGGACACCACTC
>DATMEB010000010.1:0-34914 GCA_035557095.1 Nocardioidaceae bacterium
CTCAGTACATGCACGTTCAGGCCCCGGCTAGTGAGATTTCACCGTACGGGTATCTGCAACACCGCTGGTCAAGGTGATGGCGTCCGGGCGCTCCTGCGTCGGGTGTACGCAGGGGGTTCCCTTCCGCACGCAGCATCCGCGTGGCGTGGTGGTCAACCGGCCCTCGGTGTCACCTGACCGAAGATTTATCCGCGCCGTGCTGGTCTGTACGCCGAATAGCGACCCACGGGAGGCTGACGCCATGCGGAAACTGACCTTTGGCATGAAACTGAGCCTGGACGGCTACATCGCCGCGCCCGGCGACGACCTCGGCTGGAGCGTGCCAAGCGCCGAGCTGTTCCAGTGGTGGTCCGACCGGGTGGGGGCGACCGGCCTGGCGCTGTATGGGCGCAAACTGTGGGAGACGATGAGTTCCCACTGGCCGACCGCCGCCCAGCAGCCGGGGGCCACACCGGCGGAGATCGAGTTCGCCCGCCGCTGGCAGGATATGCCGAAGGTGGTGTTCTCCTCCACGATCAGCACGGTCGACTGGAACACCCGCCTGGTCACCGGCGACGCGGTCACCGAGATCACCCGACTCAAGGCCGAGGATGGCGGCCCCATGGACATCGGCGGCGCCACACTCGCCGCAGCGGCGATGCGGGCCGGGCTGATCGACGAGTACGTGCTGGCCACCGCACCGGTCTTGGTGGGCAGCGGCACGCCGTTCTTCACGGCCCTGGACACCTGGGTGAACCTGACCCTGGTGGAGACCCGGACGTTTCCCGACGGCGTGGTCCTGACCAGGTACGAGACCAGGCGCTGAGTGCCCGACGTCGGATCGGCGCGGGCTTCGGGCCGCCCAAGGATCTCGTGGCGCTGTGCTCTTGGGGCCTCCAGGTCGGCGAAGGGTGGAGCCGCCGCTCCGTCTGCGACAGGCCACCGTCCGGGCCCGGGCAGCGACCGTCCATGCCCGCCTTGCCCGCGTCGACGAACCGGTCCCGCCAGTTCCCCACCGTTGCCGACGAGACACCGTGCGACGTGCCGCCTCCGCCAGCGACAGCTCACCCTTCAACACCACCAACACGACCTGGATCTGCTCGTCCACGGCCACCTGTCGGACGGTTTCTGCGATCTGGTCACCCAGACACCCTTCGTGACCGGTCGGCTTCGGACCCTGCCACAAAGTCTGACGCACCTCACCGGTACTCACTCGAACACTTGTTCGATAGACTGGGAGCATGGTTCAGCTCGCAGGTCCGCCGGGGTGGCCGGCGGAGGTGCATCCGCCGGGCGCTCCCGGCTGGGAGGTCACCGCCGACCGGTGGCTGCTCGACATCTGTCCGCCGGAGTTCCGGTCGTACGCCGTGCTGCGCCGGCATGTTGTCGTGCTCGCGCGGTTCGCGGCCGTGCAGACCGAGGCCGCGATCGAGGCCTCTCGGCAGGCGCTGCGCGAGGCGCGCACCAGCCTGCGCGACTACGTCGACCCCGAGACGGTCGAGCGTGCGGTGCAGGCGTGGGAGCGCGAGATCGCCCGGCTCGGCGCCCGTCGCCGGGCGGTGGACCTGGTCGAGCAGGCGTTGCGCGGCCGGGAGTTCCGGCCGCGTCTGTGACGGTGGGCGCCCGTGACCGGTGGCGTCGGCGAGGTCGGTAGGGTCCCGCTGATGAGCCGACCGAGGATCAGGCCCAAACGCTGGGTCCCGCCACGCGCCGCGCGTGGTCACCGCCCGCCGCACCTGCCGCAGATGCGACTGGTCACGGTGCCCGGCTACGGCACCGAGGACGTCCTGGTCGACGACGCCGGACGGGTGATCACGGGCACCGAGGACGGTCGCATCTTCCGCATCAGCAGCGACGGGGGCGTCGTCGAGCTGCTGGCCATGACCGGCGGGCGTCCGCTGGGGATCGAGCTGGCACCGGACCGGTCACTTGTCGTGTGCGACGCGCGTCGCGGTCTGCTGCGGGTCGACCTGCGCACGGAGTCGGTCGACGTGCTCGTGCGCGAGGTCGACGGCAAGCCGCTGCGGTTCTGCAACAACGCCGCCGTGGCCGCCGACGGCACCATCTACTTCACCGACTCGACCCGTGACTTCGGCATCGACCACTGGAAGGCCGACCTGCTCGAGCACAGCCGCACCGGCAGGCTGCTGCGCCGCCGGCCCTCCGGCGAGGTCGACGAGCTCATGCACGGGCTGGCCTTCGCCAACGGGGTCGCGCTGGCCGCCGACGAGTCCTACGTCGCGGTGGCCGAGACCGGCGCCTACGCCGTACAGCGGCTGTGGCTCACGGGTCACCGGGCGGGCCGGATCGAGCCGCTGGTGGACGGGCTGCCCGGATTCCCCGACAACATCTCCACCGGCTCCGACGGCCTGATCTGGGTCTCGATCGGGTCGCCACGCGACCGCGTGCTCGACTTCCTGCTGCCACGCCACCCCCTGCTGCGCGCGCTGGTCTGGCGGCTGCCGGAGGCGCTGCACCCCAAGCCCCGCCGCACGGTCCGGGTGCAGGCCTACGACGACGGGGGCACGCTGGTCCACGACCTCAACGGCAAGCACGACGAGTTCCACATGGTGACGGGCGTACGCGAGCACGAGGGTCGGGTGTGGGTCGGCAGCCTGCACGAGCCACGGGTCGCCGTGATTGGTCCGCTCCCAGCCGGGCCTTAGACTCGGATGCTGACCCCCAGCGACCAGGAGAGGAACAGCCCATGGCGCTGCTCGATTCGATCGGCGGGCCGCAGGACCTGCGGGGTCTCGACGACGGCCAGCTCGACGCCCTGGCGCAGGAGATCCGCGACTTCCTGATCGAGAAGGTCTCCCGGACCGGCGGCCACCTCGGCCCCAACCTCGGCGTGGTCGAGCTGACGCTGGCGGTCCACCGGGTGTTCGACTCCCCGCGCGACCCGGTGGTGTTCGACACCGGGCACCAGAGCTACGTGCACAAGATCCTGACCGGGCGGGCCGGTGACTTCGACACCCTGCGACAGGGCGGCGGGCTGTCGGGCTACCCGAGCCGGGCGGAGTCCGAGCACGACTGGGTGGAGAACTCCCACGCGTCGACGTCGTTGTCGTACGCCGACGGGCTCGCCAAGGCGGCCTCGATCCGCGGTGAGCGCCGGCACGTCGTGGCCGTCGTCGGAGACGGCGCTCTGACCGGTGGCATGGCCTGGGAGGCGCTGAACAACATCGCCGGGGGTCAGGACCGTCCGCTGGTGATCGTGGTCAACGACAACGGCCGCTCCTACACGCCTACCGTCGGAGGCCTGGCCGACCACCTCACCTCGCTGCGCACCGACCCGCGCTACGAGCGGGTCCTCGAGCTGGTCAAGAACCGGCTGATGCGCACGCGGATGCTCGGGTCCGCGGCCTACGACGTCCTGCATGGCATCAAGAAGGGCCTCAAGGACGTGCTGGCGCCGCAGGGGCTGTTCGAGGACCTCGGGCTCAAGTACGTCGGCCCCATAGACGGCCACGACCGGGTCGCGGTCGAGGCCGCGCTGGAGCAGGCCAAGGGTTTCGGCGGGCCGGTGATCGTGCACACGTTCACCCGCAAGGGCATGGGCTACCACGCCGCGGAGTGCCACGAGGCCGACCTGTTCCACTCGCCGGGGCCGTTCGACGTGGTCACCGGCGAGCAGTCGCCCAAGGGCCGCACCTGGACCGACGAGTTCCGTGACGAGCTGGTGGCGCTGGGCGAGCGGCGCGACGACATCGTCGCGGTCACCGCGGCGATGATGCATCCGACGGGGCTCGACGGGTTCGCCGCGCGGTTCCCGGACCGCACGTTCGACGTCGGCATCGCCGAACAGCACGCCGCGACCAGCGCCGCCGGCATGGCGATGGGTGGGCTGCACCCGGTGATCGCGGTCTACGCGACGTTCCTCAACCGCGCCTTCGACCAGATGCTGCTCGACGTCGCACTGCACCGGTGCGGTGTGACGTTCGTGCTCGACCGGGCCGGTGTCACCGGCGACGACGGCCCGAGCCACAACGGCATGTGGGACATGTCGGTGCTCCAGGTCGTGCCCGGCCTGCGGCTGGCCGCACCGCGTGACGGCGTGCGGGTTGGTGAGCTGCTGCGCGAGGCGGCCGAGGTCGACGACGCACCCACCGTGCTGCGGTTCCCCAAGGGCCCGGTGACCGACGAGATCCCCGCGCTGGAGCGCGTCGGCCGGTCCGACGTCCTCATCCGCGACGGCGAGCCGGAGGTCCTGCTGGTCGGGGTGGGCGCGATGGTCGCGCCGTGTGTCGAGGTCGCCGAGAAGCTCGCGGCCCAGGGGATCGGAGTCACGCTGGTCGACCCGCGCTGGGTCAAGCCCGTCGACCCGGCTCTTGTCGACCTGGCCGCCGTCCACCGTCTGGTGGTGACGGTCGAGGACAACCTCCGCGTCGGTGGCTGCGGCGCGACGTTCGCGCAGGCGCTGGCAGACGCCGAGATCGACACCCCCGTGCGCGTTCACGGGATCCCTCAGGAGTTCCTGGAGCAGGCGAAGCGCGCGGCGATCCTGGAGCGCATCGGGCTCAACCCCACCGACCTGGTCCGCTCGGTCACCGACGACCTGGCGAGACTGGGTCAGGGTCTTCGGCTGCGCGACCTGCCGGAGCCGCGCGGGAGCGCCACGGCATAGCCGACTCGGTCTAGGCTGACGGATAGTACGTGCCCGTGTGCCGGATCGGAGTACGCCCATGAGCCTGATGCGGACCAAGTCGGTCGAGCAGTCGATCGCGCAGACCGACGAGCCGGACCATCGGCTGAAGAAGGATCTGAGCGCGCTCGACCTCACCGTGTTTGGCGTCGGAGTGACGATTGGCGGCGGCCTGTTCGTGCTCACCGGCCAGGCGGCCGCCTCCTACGCCGGGCCGGCCATCTCGCTGTCGTTCGTGATCGCCGCGGTGGCGTGTGGTCTGGCCGCCCTGTGCTATGCGGAGTTCGCGTCCACCGTGCCGGTGGCAGGGTCGGCGTACACGTTCTCCTACGCGACCGCGGGCGAGCTGGTCGCGTGGATCATCGGCTGGGACCTCATCCTCGAGTTCGTGATCGGCGCCGCCGCGGTGGCCGCCGGATGGTCGGAGTACCTGCAGGCCGTGCTCGCCGGTACGGCGCTGGAGATTCCCGCCTCGATCGCGAGCACCGACGGCGGTTTCCTGAACCTCCCGGCCGGGCTGCTCGTGCTGGTCCTGACCGGGATCCTGATCGTCGGCATCAAGCTGTCCAGCCGGGTCAACCTGGTCGCGGTAGCCGTGAAGGCCGGCGTCGCCCTGCTGTTCGTGGTCGCCGGGCTCTTCTACATCAAGAGCTCCAACCTCTCGCCGTTCGTGCCGCCGGCGCAGCCGGTCGAAGGGACCGGCGGTGGCTTCATGGACGTGCCGCTGGTGCAGTCGCTGTTCGGCCTCGAGCAGCTGGCCTTCGGCTGGGGTGGTGTCGTCACTGCGGCCGCGATCGTGTTCTTCGCCTTCATCGGGTTCGACGTCGTGGCCACGACGGCCGAGGAGACGCGCAACCCGAAACGCGATGTACCCCTGGGGATCCTCGGCTCGCTGGCCATCTGCACGACCTTGTACTTCGCCGTCTCGATCGTCCTTACCGGGATGCAGGACTACCGCAACATCGACCCGAACGACGCCGCCCCGCTGTCGACCGCGTTCACCAACGTCGGTCTGGAGGCGATGGCCCGCGTGATCGGGATCGGCGCGGCCGTCGGCATCATCGTGGTGGTCATGATTCTGCTGCTCGGCCAGACGCGTGTGGCGTTCGCCATGGCCCGCGACGGGCTGCTTCCCCCGGTGTTCGCGAAGGTGCATCCGACCTACCGGACGCCGTACGTCGTGACCGCGACCGTGGGGGTCTTCGTGGCCATCATCGCGTCGTTCTTCGGCATCGCCGAGCTCGCCGAGCTGGTCAACATCGGGACGTTGTTCGCGTTCCTGCTGGTCAGCATCGGGGTCGTGGTGCTGCGGCGTACCCGGCCCGACCTGCCACGCGCCTTCCGAACGCCGCTGGTCCCGTTGGTCCCGATCCTCGCCGTGGTCATCTGTACCTACCTCATGCTCAACCTCAGCGGAGAGACGTGGGTGCGGTTCCTGCTCTGGATGGCGATCGGGCTGGTGGTCTACTTCGCCTACGGCCGGCGTCATAGCCGGCTTGGGCAGCGCCAGGGCGAGGTGGCCTGACCCGACCGGGCGGTGGGGTGGCGCCCGCGCGCCGACTAGGCTTGACGACGTCTATGAAATCCGCTGACGTCGTCGTGCTCGGCGCCGGGCCGGCCGGCCTGGCAGCCGCATGGCGCGCGGCCAGACGCGGTTTCTCGGTCACCGTGCTCGAGCGCGCGGACCATGTCGGTGGCATGGCGGCGTCCTTCGACGTCGCGGGCGTGCGCGTCGACCACGGCAGCCACCAGCTGCACCCGTCCATGCCGCGGCGTCTGCTGCACGACCTGGGCGACCTGCTCGGCGACGACCTGCAGACCCGGCCGCGGCACGGTCGGCTGCGACTCGACGGGTCGTGGGTGTCCTACCCCCTGCGCGCCACCGAGCTGGCGCGAGCGATGCCGCCGCGGATGGTCGTGGGGATCGCGCGCGACGCGGCCACAGGCCCGTTGCGGCGCGCACGCGCCGACACCTACGAGGCGCAGGTCCGGGCAGGTCTCGGCCCGACCGTCTACGACGCCGTGCACGGGCCGTTCGCCCAGAAGCTGTGGGGCCAGCCGGGCTCCCGCATCTCCGGTGAGCAGGCCCGTCGCCGGGTAAGCGGCAACAGCGCCTGGAAGGTCGCCGGCCGGGTGCTCCGCAAGGGGCGTACGTCGCGCGGCAGCGACCAGGGCAGGTACTTCCTGTACCCCCGCCGCGGGTTCGGGCAGATCACCGAACGGCTCGCGGAGGCCGCGGTGAAGGCGGGCGCCGAGATCCGCCTCGGCGCCGAGGTCGACGAGATCATGCCCACGTTCGAGGACGTCCACGTGCACACCCGTGGTGGCCAGCAGGTCGATGCCGGGATCGCGTTCAGCACGCTGCCCCTGACCACGCTGGGGCGACTCACCAGCCCGGGGCCGTCGATGCAGGCGATCGAGACCGCCGCCGGGCTGCGCTTCCGGGCCATGGTGCTGGTCTACCTGGTGCATTCCGGCGGTCGCTGGACCGAGTACGACGCGCACTACGTCCCCGGCCTGCACACCCCCGTCAGCCGGATCTCCGAGCCCGCCAACTACCGCGACTCCGCCGACGACCCGCGCGACCACTCGGTGGTGTGCGCGGAGATCCCGTGCTCGGTCGGCGACGACCTGTGGAACGCCGGCGACGACGACCTGGCCGGCGTCGTCGAGGAGGCGCTGGCAGCCACCGACCTGCCGGCGGTACGCCGTACCGGCCTCGCGGTCCGCCGGCTGCCCGCGGTCTACCCCGTCTACGACCTCGGCTACGAGCAGCGGCTGCAGGGAATCGACAGCTGGGTCTCGACCGTTCCGCAGATTGTGACGTTCGGACGGCTGGGCCTGTTCGCGCACGACAACAGCCACCACGCCATTGCCGAGGCGTACGAGGCCGTCGACGCGCTGGGACTGGACGGCCGCTTCGACCTCGCGCGCTGGCGGGCGCAGCGCGCCCGCTTCGCCGAGCACGTCGTCGAGGACTGAGATTCGAGCACAGGAGTGATCGATGCATGACCCGATGGAGCTGGTCCACGTCGTCGACGACGTGCCCGAGCTCGAGGCCGACCACGACGACCTAGTGCTCGTACACGCACTCGACGGGTTCCTCGACGCCGGCAGCGCCGGCCGGCTCGCCGCCGAGCACCTGGCCACGGACAGCCGGGTGATCGCCAGCTTCGACCTCGACCAGCTGTACGACTACCGCGGCCGGCGGCCACCGCTCACGTTCTCCGAGGACCACTACGAGGACTACGCCGCGCCGCGGCTGCTGCTGCGGGTCACCCGTGACCGCGCCGGTGCGCCGTACCTGCTGCTCTCGGGTCCCGAGCCCGACTACCAGTGGGAGCGGTTCGCGGCGGCCGTGCGTGGGCTGCTGCAGCGGTTCGGGGTGACGCTGGCCGTCGGCCTCGGCGCGGTGCCGATGGCGCTCCCGCACACCCGCCCGCTGATGATGACCGTGCACTCCGCGCACGCAGAGGAGCTGACGACGCCGAACATCTGGAAGGGCAACATCCGGGTGCCCGGCAGCGCCGCGGCGGTGCTGGAGCTGCGCCTCGGCGAGTGGGGTCATCGCGCGATGGGGTTCGTCGCGCATGTGCCGCACTACGTCGCCCAGAACGACTACCCGCAGGCCGCGGTCGACCTGGTCGAGGCGGTGTCGCGGCAGACCGGCCTCGAGCTCTCACCCGGCGCCCTGGTCGAGGCCGCGGTCGAGCGGGCCGCGGAGATCAACACCCAGGTGGAGGGGTCGGAGGAGATCAGCGAGGCCGTCGCGGCGCTGGAGCAGCAGTACGACGCGTTCACGCGGGCGTCCGAGAGCTCGCTGCTGGCCGACGACACCCCGATCCCGACGGCCGAGGAGCTGGGTGCGGAGTTCGAGCGGTTCCTTGCCGGCCTGGACCGGCGCGACGAGTAAGGGCAGAGCACCGGCGGCGCGGCTGCAGCGACGCGGCATGACACCATGCCCGGGTGCCGCAGACGCTGGAAGAGATCGTTGAGCTGCTCGACCTCGAACAGATCGAGGTCGACCTGTTCCGTGGTCGCCAGCCGAAGACCAGCATGCAGCGGGTGTTCGGCGGGCAGGTCGCGGCGCAGGCGCTGCGGGCCTCCTGCGCCTCCGCACCCGAGGGCAGGTGGGTGCACTCGCTGCACGCGTACTTCCTGCGCGGCGGCGACCCCGCGACGCCGATCATCTACGACGTCGAGCGCATCCGTGACGGTGGCTCGTTCAGCACCCGGCGGGTGGTGGCACGCCAGCACGGGCGCGCGATCTTCTACCTGACCGCGTCGTTCCAGATCGACGAGGACGGCTACGACCACCAGGACCGGATGCCCGAGGTGCCCGCGGCCGAGGACTGTCCCACGATGGCGGAGCTGTACGAGAAGGCCACCGGGCGCGACCCGAGTGCCTGGGAGAACGAGTGGTCGGCGCTGGACGTCCGCTACGCCGGCGACTCCGGCCGTACCCGGGTGCTGCCCGCCGACGAGCGTCCGGCGCAGGCACGACTGTGGATCCGCGCGTCCGGCGACCTGAGCGACGACCGGGTGCTGAACAGCTGCGTGCTGACGTACGCCAGCGACCTGACGCTGCTCGGCGCGGCACTGGTGCCGCACGGCATCTCGATCTCCTCGTCGAGGCTGCAGCCGGCGTCGCTGGACCACGCGATGTGGTTCCACCGTCCGTTCAAGGCGAACGAGTGGCTGCTCTACGACCAGGTGTCACCGTCGGCCAGCGGGGCGCGGGGCCTCGCGCTGGGCCGGGTCTTCACCGCCGACGGCCGGCTGGTGGCCTCGGTCGCGCAGGAGGGGCTGATCCGGCCCCGATGAGGGTGCGGTGGCGCCGGGCGTGCCACTGACGCAGGCGCCGGGCGACACGTGGCCGGGATCACGCGTGGAGCCGCTGCACGCTGCGACCGCGCGCGTGCAAGACTTGGCTCGACGAGTTGTCGACAGCTCGCGCGCTCCGGGGTCGGTGAGATTCCGAACCGGCGGTGACAGTCCGCGACCCGGCTCGGCGTCACGAACGTGGCGGAGGGCCGGTTGACCCGGTGGAACTCCGGGACCGACGGTGAAAGTCCGGATGGGAGGATGCGCGCGGCCCGTCGCCGGCCCCGTCCTCGCCCGCGGTGAGTCGTCACCGTCGCGAAGCCGGGTCCGGTCACGACGTGGCCGTCCGAGGCCCCGGGTCCGCGTGACCGAGGAGAGGCCCGGATGGCATCGCAGGTGGAGGTGGCGGCCATGCGCCGCGCACTGGAGCTTGCCCGGACCCCCGGCGTACCCCTGGGCCCGAACCCCCGGGTGGGGTGCGTGCTGCTCGACGCCAGGGGCGACATCGTCGCCGACGCCCACCACCGGGGCGCGGGGACTCCGCACGCCGAGGTGGCCGCGCTCGCCGCGGCCGGACCCTCCGCCCGTGGGGCCACGGCCGTCGTGACGCTCGAGCCGTGCAACCACACCGGCCGCACCGAGCCGTGTGCCCAGGCGCTGGTCGAGGCCGGGGTCGTGCGGGTGGTGTTCGCGCAGTCCGACGTCAATCCGGTCGCGCAGGGCGGCACCGCGGCGCTCGAGGCGGCCGGCGTCGACGTCGAGGCCGGCGTGCTCGCCGACGAGGCGGCGCAGGTCAACCCGGCGTGGTCGTTCGCGATGCTGCACCGCCGCCCGTTCGTCACCTGGAAGTACGCCGCCACGCTCGACGGGCGGTCGGCCGCCGCCGACGGCACCAGCCAGTGGATCACCTCGCTGGCCTCGCGGCGCGACGTCCACAGGCTGCGTGCGCAGTGCGACGCGATCGTGGTCGGGACCGGCACCGTACTGGCCGACGACCCGTGGCTGACCGTGCGCGACGAGAACGGCCGGCCGGCCGCGACCCAGCCCCTGCGGGTGGTGGTCGGGCACAGCGAGGTTCCGGCGGACGCGCGGGTGCTCGACTCGGCCGCCGAGACGCTGCTGCTGCGCACCCGCGACCCGCACGAGGTCCTGGGCGAGCTGTTCGCCCGCGACCGGCAGCACGTGTGGCTCGAGGGAGGCCCGACGCTCGCCGGCGCGTTCCTGCGCGCCGGCGCGGTCGACGAGGTGGTGGCCTACCTCGCGCCGGTGCTGCTGGGCGACGGCCGGCACGCCCTCGACGACGCCGGCATCCAGACGCTGGCCGAGGCGGTCAGACTCGACGTCACCGACCTGAGCCGCGTCGGCGCAGACCTGCGGGTCACCGGCCGGACACTGCCGGCGAACGGCGACGTAGAAAACGTGGAGAACCCCATGGCAAGCGACAAGGAGTGACGGCGATGTTCACGGGAATCGTCGAGGAGATGGGCGAGGTCGCGTCGGTCAGCGACCTCGGCGACGCCGTACGCCTGGCCGTGCGCGCCGACCGCGTCACCGCCGATGCGGAGCACGGTGACTCGATCGCGGTCAACGGGTGCTGCCTCACGGTCGCGGACAACCACGGGGTGGTGTTCACCGCCGATGTGATGAAGGAGTCGCTGGACAAGACGTCGCTCGGCGCGCTCATCGAGGGGTCGCCGGTGAACCTCGAACGCGCGGTCCGCGCCGACACCCGGCTCGGCGGTCATCTCGTGCAGGGCCATGTCGACGGTGTCGGCATCGTGCGCGAACGGGAGCGGAGCGCGCACTGGGACGTCCTGCGCGTCGGCCTGCCCGCAGAGCTGGCGCGCTACGTCGCCCGCAAGGGCTCGATCGCCGTCGACGGCGTCTCGCTCACGGTCGTCGACCTCGACGACTCCGCGGGCGACCCCGGACCCAGCTTCACCGTCAGCCTGATCCCGACGACGCTGAAGAGCACGACACTGGGCCAGCTCGAGGCCGGGGACACGGTCAACCTCGAGGTCGACGTCGTGGCGAAGTACATCGAGCGTCTCCTTCCCGAGGGTGGGATCCGATGAACCTTCTCGAATGGCTGCTGCAGGGCACGATCCCGGTCGGGGGAGGCGTGCTGCGCGTCCCCGAGGTGCTCGGCAACGTCTTCGGCCTCGCGAGTGCGCTGCTGGGCATGCGCCGCAAGGTGTGGGCCTGGCCGGTCGGCATCGTCGGCAACCTGCTGCTGTTCAGCGTCTTCGTCGGCAACGAGATGCTGCACACCGTGGACGAGCCGCTGTGGGGGCAGGCCGGGCGGCAGGTGTTCTTCCTCGCGGTCAGCGTCTACGGCTGGTTCCGCTGGGGACAGGCGAGCCGGCACGGCGCCGCCGCCGACAGCGGCGCGATCACCCCGGTGTGGGCCGGCACCCGCAACAGGCTGCTCCTGGTCGTGGTCGCCGCGGTCATGTACGTCGTGCTCCTGCAGGTGCTGGAGGTCATCGGGTCCTACGGCCCGCCGACCGAGGCGTGGATCCTCACCGGGTCGATCCTGGCGACGTACGGCATGGCCCGCGGCTGGGTGGAGTTCTGGCTGATCTGGGTGCTCGTCGACGTCGTCGGCGTGACCACGCTGGTCCAGGCCGGGTTCTACCCGACCGCGCTGATGTACCTCGTCTACGGCCTGTTCTGCATCTGGGGCTTCGTGACCTGGATCCGCGCACGGCAGCGCCTGACGACCCCGCTACCCGCATCGAACACCGAGGTGCCCGCATGAGCGCAATGCGACTGGACACGATCGAGCGCGCGGTCGAGGACTTCCGCGCCGGGCGCGCCGTGGTCGTCGTCGACGACGAGGCCCGGGAGAACGAGGGCGACCTCGTCTTCGCGGCCAGCAAGGCGACGCCCGAGCTCCTCGCGTTCACGATCCGCTACACCAGCGGCGTGATCTGCGTACCCATGGAGGGTGCGGCGCTCGACCGCCTCGCGGTCCCGCTGATGACGCCGCACAACCGCGAGCGCATGCGCACGGCGTACACGATCTCGGTGGACGCCCGGCACGGGGTCACCACCGGGATCTCGGCAGCGGACCGGGCCCACACCGTCCGCGTGCTGGTCGACTCGGCCACGGAGCCGCACGAGATCGTGCAGCCCGGACATGTGTTCCCGCTGCGCTACCGCGAGGGCGGCGTGCTCGTCCGTCCCGGGCACACCGAGGCCTCCGTCGACCTGGCCCGGCTCGCCGGGCTCAACCCCGCCGGCGCGATCGCGGAGCTGGTCAACGACGACGGAACGATGAAGCGCGGCCAGCAGCTGCGCGAGTTCGCCGACGAGCACGGGCTGGCGCTGGTCGCGATCAACGACCTGATCCGCTACCGCCGCCGGCACGAGCGCCAGGTGCAGCGGGTCACGCAGACTCGGCTGCCGACGACGCACGGCACCTTCACCGCGTACGGCTACCACAACGGCGTCGACGACACCGAGCAGCTCGCGTTGGTGTACGGCGACCTGGGCGACGGCGACGACGTCGTCGTACGCCTGCACTCGGAGTGCCTCACCGGCGACGTGTTCGGGTCGCTGCGATGCGACTGCGGCCCGCAGCTGCACGCCGCGCTCGAGGCAGTGGCCCAGCACGGGCGCGGCGTCGTGGTCTACCTCAAGGGCCACGAAGGTCGCGGCATCGGGCTGCTGCACAAGCTGCGGGCGTACTCCCTGCAGGACGCCGGCCACGACACGGTCGACGCCAACCTCGAGCTCGGCCTGCCCGCCGACTCCCGCGACTACGGCACAGGTGCGCAGATCCTCACCGACCTCGGCATCACGTCGGTGCGGCTACTCACCAACAACCCGGCCAAGCGCGCGGGTCTCGAGGTCTACGGCATCCCGGTTCACGAACGGCTGCCGATGCCGGTCAGCCCGACCGCGGAGAACCTGCGCTACCTGCGCACGAAACGCGACCGGATGGGCCACGACCTGCCGCAGCTCGACGCGGTCGCCGACGCGGTCGTCGACCCGACCGGCACGACTGAGGAGGAGTCCCGATGAGCGGAGAGGGGACGCCCACGCTCGCCACTCTCGACTGCAGCGGGCTGCGCGTCGGCGTGGTGGCGGCCCAGTGGCACCGGCCGGTGATGGACGGCCTGCTCGCCGGCGCCCACCGGGCGCTGGCCGAGGCGAAGGTGGAGAGCTCCACGGTGGTCGAGGTTCCCGGCTCCTTCGAGCTGCCGGTGGCCGCGTTGCACCTGACCAGGCTCGGCTACGACGTCGTGGTCGCGCTCGGCGTGGTCGTGCGCGGGGGCACGCCGCACTTCGAGTACGTCTGCAGCGCCGCCACCGACGGGCTCAGCCGGGTCGCGGTCGACAGCGGCGTGCCCGTCGGGTTCGGGGTGCTCACCTGCGACACCGAACAGCAGGCGCTCGACCGGGCCGGGCTCGAGGGGTCGCAGGAGGACAAGGGCTACGAGGCCGCGGAGGCGGCGCTGTTCACAGCGGCCACGATCCGGGCGCTGCATCGGGGGCGGCGATCCGGGTCCTAGGCTGAGCCACCATGAAGACGTTCGACGAGCTCTTCGCCGAGCTGAGCGACAAGGCACGCAACCGGCCCGACGGCTCGGGCACCGTGGCCGCACTCGACCAGGGCGTGCATGCGATCGGCAAGAAGCTGGTCGAGGAAGCCGCCGAGTCCTGGATGGCCGCCGAGCACGAGGGCAAGGAACGGACGGCCGAGGAGCTGAGCCAGCTCCTGTACCACGCACAGGTGCTGATGCTCGCCAGCGGTATCACCCTCGACGACGTCTACGCACACCTGTGAAGGAACCCATGCTCAAGATCGCCGTGCCCAACAAGGGCTCGTTGTCCGACGCCTCCCAGCAGATGCTCGAGGAGGCCGGCTACCGGCAGCGCAAGGGCCGCGAGCTCGTGCTCGAGGACCCCGACAACGGGGTGGAGTTCTTCTACCTGCGCCCACGCGACATCGCGGTGTACGTCGGCGAGGGCACCCTCGACGTCGGGCTGACCGGTCGCGACCTACTGCTCGACTCCGGTGCGCCCGCGCGGGAGGTGATGCCGCTCGGCTTCGGCGACTCGCGGTTCCGGTTCGCCGCGGCAGCGGGCACCGTCTCCGACCTGGCGTCGTTCGAGGGCATGCGGATCGCCACGTCCTACAAGGGCGTGGTCTCGCGCTACCTGGAGGATCGCGGCATCTCGGCGCACGTGGTCCGTCTCGACGGTGCCGTGGAGTCCGCGGTACGTCTCGGGGTCGCCGACGTGATCGCCGACGTCGTCTCGACAGGTACGACCCTGCGGCAGGCCGGGCTGGAGATCGTGGGCGACGTGATCCTGGAGTCGCAGGCGGTGCTGATCGCCCGGGCGACCGATGAACCGGCGGGCATGGACGTGTTCATGCGCCGGCTGCAGGGCGTCATCGTCGCGCGTACGTACGTGATGATGGACTACGACATTCGTGTCGAATACGCGGAGGCCGCGGTCGAGGTGACCCCCGGGTTCGAGTCGCCGACGGTGTCGCCGCTGCACCGCGAGGGCTGGGTGGCGGTGCGTTCGATGGTTCCCCGAGCGCAGGCGCAGAGGGTCATGGACGACCTCTGGGAGATCGGCGCCCGGGCCATCCTGGTCACCGACATCCACGCGTGCCGCCTGTGAGCGAGTCCCGGCAGTGAACGAGGTGTGGCAGTGAACGAGGCCGGGCCGCCGACGTCACCGTCACTGCCGGCGTTGCCGTGGCGCTACCGGCCGCTGGGCATCCGGGTCGCCGCCACCGCGATGGGCTCGCTGATGGTGGGTGCGCTGGTGTTCTTCTGGCTGGCGCTGCCGGGCTCGGTGCGCGACGAGTTCACGATCGCGCAGCGGCTGACCCTGCTGCTGATCTTCGCGGTGATGCTTGCGTTCCTGTTCGGCATCGCGCGCTGCGCGATCCGCGCCGACGACCACGGCCTGCGTGTCGTCAACGTCTACAAGGTGCGCCGGCTGGAGTGGCCCCAGGTGGTGCAGGTGCGGCTGCTGCGCGGCGACCCGTGGGCGGTGCTCGACGTCGACGACGGCACGACCATCAAGGCGATGGCCATCCAGGGCTCGGACGGACGGCGCGCCCGCCAGGCGACCGAGCATCTGCGCCGCCTCGTCGAGGAGCACTCGCGTACACCGCGTGACGACTGACCTCCTCATGCCCCTGACGGGGCACTAACGTCGGCGACATGGCACAGGCGCAGTTCACTGCCGAGTCCGGCGAACGGGGCGAGTTCGTACGCCAGCAGAACCGTTTCACCGGCCGCATCACCGCGGACGGCTCCTCCGGCTGGCCGGCCGAGCCCGGCCGCTATCGGCTGGTCTGGTCGCGTGCCTGCCCCTGGTCGCACCGTGCCCGGATCGTGGTGGGGCTGCTCGGGCTCGAGGACGCGGTCTCGGTCGGCGCCGTCGACCCGATCCGCGACGACCGCGGGTGGCGGTTCGGTCTCGACCCCGGCGGACGCGACCCGGTCCTGGGCATCGAGTACCTCTCCGACGCCTACCTGGCCACCGACCCCGGCTACACCGGCCGTGTCACGGTGCCGGCCATCGTCGACGTACGCACCGGCGAGGTGGTCACCAACGACTATCCGCAGATCACCCTCGACCTGTCCACGCAGTGGCGCGAGCACCAAGCGGCCGACGCTCCCGACCTGTACCCGGAGGAGCTGCGCGAGGAGATCGACGCGATCGACGACCTGGTGTTCCACGACGTCAACAACGGCGTCTACAAGTGCGGGTTCGCCACCTCGCAGGCCGCCTACAAACGTGCCTACGACGCGTTGTTCGCCCGCCTGGACTGGCTGGAGGAACGCCTCACCGACCGCCGCTACCTGGTCGGAGACCGGCTCACCGAGGCCGACATCCGGCTGTTCACCACGCTGGTGCGCTTCGACGCCGTCTACCACGGCCACTTCAAGGCCAACCGCAACAAGCTGACCGAGATGCCCGCCCTGTGGGCATACGCCCGCGACCTGTACCAGACGCCGGGGTTCGGGGACACGGTCGACTTCGACGAGATCAAGCGGCACTACTACGTCACGCACGACCGGATCAACCCGACCGGCATCGTGCCGAAGGGCCCCGACCCGCAGGGGTGGCAGCAGCCACACGGCCGCGAGCTGCTGGGCTGACCAGGGCTCAGGCGTTGCCGGCCGGCCACCCGAGCGGCCCGTCCCCGCGCAGCCGCACGTCCGCGCGCTCACGGGTGCGCTGCCCGGCGTGCTCGACCTCCTCGTGCCGCATCCACGCCAGCCAGTGGGGGAGCACCTGCGGTCCGTCGCGGTCGAGTCCGCGGCGCAGCCGTTCCGGTCGGTCCACCTCGACCCACACCAGCAGCGACCTCCAGGGGTCCAGGCTCTGCGCACCCGACCCCACGCCCTCGAGCACCAGCACCGCCGGCACGGGTACCTCGACCCACGCATCGAACTGCCCGGCAGCCCAGTCGTAGCGCTGGTACCGCGCGGGGTCAGCGCGCCGCAACGGCTCCACGAGCTGGCTGCGCAGCCGGGTGTGCACCTCGTCGAAGTCGGTGTCCCAGCCCCGGTAGACGTCGTCCATGTGCACGACGGCCGCGTCGTCGAGGCGCGCGGCGAGGGCCGCCGCCAGCGTCGTCTTGCCCGAGCCCGCGGGTCCGTCGACGCACACCAACCGGGTGCTCCCGAGCCTGGCCGGGGTCCGTCGCACCCGGTCGGCGAGGTCGGCCAGGTCAGCGGCGTCGTGGGTGTCGTCGGTGTCGTCGGCACCGGGCGGGTCGGATGGCGGCATCAGGCGGCAGCGTATCCGCCACGTAGCCTGCGACCCATGCGTGCGATCCCCGAACCCGCCTTCGCCTCCGACGACGGCTCGGCCGGTCCCGAGGTGACCGCGGCGCTGCGCGAGGTCGCTGGGGGAGCCGGCCTCGAAATCGCGATCGCGGCGCTGTGCGACGCCAGGGTGCTCGTCCCGGTGGTGCCACTGCCAGGCGAGGACACCCTCGGCACCGGCGAGTCCGACGACCGGGTCGACATGGCCGCCGTACTGCTCACCGGTCGTGACGGCCGCCGGGCGCTGCTGGCGTTCACCGACCTCGCGGCGCTGGCCGGGTGGGACGCCGACGCGCGCCCGGTCCCGGTCACGACGTCGCAGGCGGCGCAGTCCGCACTGGCCGAGGGCGCCGACGCCCTGGTCGTCGACGTGGCCGGGCCGGTGCAGGTGCCGGTCGAGGGCGATGCGCTGCGGCGGGTCGCCGACGGGCAGTGGCTCGTCCCGGACGGCGACGGCTGGGCGTGGGTCCGGCCGCTGCGCTGAGCGGTGTCTGGGCCCAGGAGGGCGCAGAGGGGATCAGGAGGGCAGTACGGGACCGGTGTAGCGCTCGCCGGGGCCCTCGCCCGGCGGGTCTGCCACCGTCGACGCCTCCCGGAAGGCGAGCTGCAGCGACTTCAGCCCGTCGCGCAGCGGTGCCGCGTGGTGGTGGCCGAGCCGGGGCGCGCCCGCGACCACCAGGCCCGCCAGCGACTCGATGAGCGTGCGGGCCTCGTCGAGGTCGCGGTGCTCCGGCAGGTCCTCGGCCAGCCCCAGCTGGACCGCCGCGGCGCTCATCAGGTGCAGCGCGGTGGTGGAGACCACCTCCACCGCGGGTACGTCGGCCAGGTCGCGGCCGGTCGCACCTGCGCCGCCGGCGTACTCCTGCGGCTGCGCGCCGCCGGGCGGCTCCGGGCTGTCGGACGGCTGGGTCATGGGCGCCACCCTCGCACGCACGCGGGATGTGCGGTCCGCTGGGCGGTGCTGTTATCCTGGCTGGCGACCGGCCCGTGGTGTGTGTCATAGCGCGCCGCCGGGTCCACAAGCGGAGTCCCACTCCCACCCGCAACGACCCCTGGCAGCAGCCGTCGGTCGTCGGGTCAGGTCGTGAGACAGCCTCCGGGTGTCTCATGGATGTCCGCGTGGCGCGACGGCGCCGCGGCGGGCAGTGGGCTTCCGCAAGGTGCAGATGCGGAAGCCCTTTCGCATTTCCAGGGTCGCCAGTCAAGCATCAACAGGAGGACCCATTAGCACAGAGCTGCGCGTCAACGATCGGATCCGCGTGCCCGAGGTACGTCTGGTCGGTCCGAACGGCGAGCAGGTCGGCATCGTGCGTATCGAGGATGCGCTTCGGCTGGCGCAGGAGGCAGACCTCGACCTGGTCGAGGTCGCACCCACGGCGCGGCCGCCGGTCTGCAAGCTCATGGACTACGGCAAGTACAAGTACGAAACCGCGCAGAAGGCTCGTGAGTCGCGGCGCAACCAGGTCAACACGGTCATCAAGGAGATGAAGCTCCGGCCGAAGATCGACCAGCACGACTACGAGACCAAGAAGGGCCACGTCGTCCGGTTCCTCAACCAGGGTGACAAGGTCAAGATCACGATCATGTTCCGCGGGCGTGAGCAGCACCGCCCTGAGCTCGGGTTCCGGCTGCTGCAGCGGCTCGCGGAGGACGTCTCCGAACTCGGCTTCGTCGAGTCCACGCCCAAGCAGGACGGTCGCAACATGACCATGGTGCTCGGGCCGACGAAGAAGAAGGCCGAGGCGCGCGCGGAGGTCAGGGCCGAGAAGGCCAAGGCCGCCGCCGAACGCGAGGCCGACCGCGAGGCCGAGCGCGTCGAACGCGCCGAGCACCGGGCCGACGTCGCCGCGCACCCGGCGGCCAAGAAGACCCGTCGAAGGTCGGAGAACCTCGACCCCGACATGTGACATCCGGAGCACCCCGCCAGGGGTGCTCCGCCACGAACCGCACAACAGCTACGACGACACGACGAGGAGAGGGCGAAGACGATGCCCAAGATGAAGTCGCACTCCGGCGCGAGCAAGCGCTTCAAGCTGACCGGGTCCGGCAAGCTGCGCCGGCAGAAGGCCCACCGTCGGCACTACCTGGAGCACAAGCCGTCGACGCTCACCCGTCGTCTCGAAGGCACCGAGAACGTCTCCAAGGCCGACAAGAAGCAGGTCAAGAAGCTCCTCGGCCTCTGACCGCCCCACTGACGACCATCGCACCACGCTCGGGACCGCTGAGTACCGAGCGCAGAGCAGCAAGGAGTAACACACGTGGCACGCGTCAAGAGGGCCGTCAACGCCCAGAAGAAGCGCCGGGTGACCCTGGAGCAGGCTTCCGGCTACCGCGGACAGCGCTCACGCCTCTACCGCAAGGCCAAGGAGCAGGTCACCCACTCGCTGGTCTACAGCTACCGCGACCGGCGTGCGCGCAAGGGCGACTTCCGCAGGCTGTGGATCACCCGCATCAACGCGGCCGCCCGGCAGAACGGCATGACGTACAACCGCTTCATCCAGGGCCTGCGCGCCGCCGGCGTCGAGGTCGACCGCAAGGTGCTGGCCGACCTCGCCGTCAACGACGCACCCGCGTTCGCGAGCCTGGTCGAGGTCGCCAAGGCCAACGTCCCGGCGCAGGCCTCCGGCGGCGCCGTCGCCTGACCGGTCGCGAACTCCGGCCCTGAGCCGATGACCGCGAGCCGATGACCGCGCCGGGACAGGTCGGCGCCCACAGTGCGCCGGTGAAGGCCGCTCGCCGGCTGAGCAAGCGCAGCTTCCGGTCGCGCGAGCGGCTGTTCCTGGCCGAGGGGCCGCAGGCGGTCCGGGAGGCGCTCGCGCTTCCCGGGACCGTCCTGGAGGTGTTCGCCACCCAGGACGGCGCGCACCGGCATCCTGAGCTGGGACAGGCCGCGCGGGACCAGGGCACCACCTGGTACCAGGTCGGTACCGACGTGCTGGCGTCGCTGGCGCAGACCGTGACTCCGCAGGGCGTGGTCGCGGTCTGCCGGTTCGTCGACGTACCACTCGACCGCGCGCTCGCCGGGTCACCGAATCTGGTCGCGCTGTGCGCGCACGTGCGTGACCCCGGCAACGCCGGCACGGTGATCCGCTGTGCCGACGCGGCCGGCGCCGGCGCGGTGCTGCTGGCCGGCTCGTCGGTCGACCCGTACAACGGCAAGTGCGTGCGGGCGAGCGCCGGCAGCCTGTTCCATCTGCCGGTCACCACCGGGCCGCCGGTCGAGGCAGCCGTCGCCGCGGCGCGCGCGGCGGGACTCCACGTCGTCGCGGCAGACGGCAGCGGAGCAACCGACCTGCACGAGGCCGAGTCGCGGGGCCTGCTGAGCGGACCCACCGCGTGGATGTTCGGAAACGAGGCGTGGGGACTGCCCGCGGAGGTGGCCGCCCTGGCCGATGCGGTCGTGCGGGTGCCCATCTACGGGCGCGCCGAGAGCCTCAACCTGGCCACCGCTGCCGCGGTGTGCCTGTACGCCTCGGCCAGGATCCAGGCTGCGAGATAGTTGCCCGGGTGTACCCCTGGGGCTGTAGGTTCAGAGCGTGGGAACCGCGTACGACGATCTGCCCGACGGGCTGGTGATCGCGGATCCTGATGCCGTCGTGACCGTCGTCAACGCGGCCGCCGAGCGTCTGCTGGGCACGAGTGCCGACGATCTCGTCGGCAAGCACGTCGGTGAGAGCCTCGGTCTTCGCGACGAGGAGGGTCAGGACTGGTGGACCTGCGTCCGCCCCTACGAGGGCCTGCAGACCCGCACCCGCCTGGTGGAGAGCAGCTGGTTCGACCTGCGCGGCAACGAGGTCCTCGTCACCGCGAACCTCGTTCGTGAGCAGCCCTGCGGTCCGGTGAGCCAGCTGGTGCTGGCGCTGCGCGACGCGGGTGTCCGCCGGCGCGCCGACCGGTCCCGCTCGGACCTGGTCGCGACGGTCGCGCACGAGCTGCGGTCCCCGCTGACCGGGGTCAAAGGGTTCACCTCCACACTGCTGGCCAAGTGGGAGCGGTTCAGCGAGTCGCAGCGGCGGCTGATGCTGGAGACCGTCGACGCCGACGCGGACCGGCTCACCCGGCTGATCGGCGAGCTGCTCGACGTGGCCCGGATCGACTCCGGCCGGCTGCAGCTACGTCGGCAGCCGGTCGACATCGTCGCCGAGGTCGAGAAGATCGCCGGCCGGTACACCGGAGGAGACTCCGGGCCGATCGTGGTGACGGCGCAGCCCGTGCCCGAGGTCTGGGTCGACCCCGACAAGCTCACCCAGGTGGTGATCAACCTGCTCGACAACGCCGTACGCCACGGCGACGGCGCGGTCGAGCTGGGTATCGGGCCTGGGGCCGACCATGACGTGGACATCTGGGTTCAGGACGAGGGCCAGGGCATCCCGGAGGACCTGCGCGAGCGGGTCTTCGCGAAGTTCTGGCGCCACGGCAGCCGCACCGGCACCGGTCTCGGCCTGTTCATCGTCCGCGGGCTGGTCGAGGCCCACGGCGGCGACGTGTGGGTGGAGTCGGGCGAGAGCGGTGGTGCCCGCGTCAGGTTCGGTCTCCCCATCGGGCGTCCGGAGACGATGGACTGACCCGTCCGCCCAAGACCGCGGGGTACGCGGAGTACGGGGGATGTGGCGGGGTTCCTAGACTCTCTGCCACGTCCGATCCGCACACCGCGCCCCCAGCCAGACCTACCCAGTCAGGCCCAGCAGCGATGCTCGAAGGGCTGCGCAGCCCGAAGGGCTGCAGTGCTCGAAAGACTGCACTGCTCGAAAGGAAGCCATGTCCGGCCCCAACACCGACTACGACCCGGTCGAGGTGACGCCGCTGCACGCGGACGAGGTCGACGCGATGCGCAGGGCAGCCCTCGAGGCGATCACCGAGGCCGGCGACCTCGACCGGCTCAAGCAGGTGCGGCTCGACCACGCCGGCGACCGGTCGCCGCTGGCGCTGGCCAACCGGGAGATCGGCGCCCTGCCGCCGCAGGCGCGCAAGGAGGCCGGTCAACGGGTCGGCTCCGCTCGGACCGAAATACGTCTGGCGTTGGCTGAGAGGACCGAGCAGCTCGAGGCCGAGCAGGAGCAGCGCATCCTCACCGAGGAGGCCGTCGACGTCACCCTGCCCACCGACCGCGACCCGCGAGGTGCCCGGCACCCGCTGACCACGGTCTCCGAGCGAATCGCCGACGTCTTCGTCGCGATGGGCTGGGAGGTGGCCGAGGGCCCCGAGGCCGAGGCCGAGTGGCTGAACTTCGACGCCCTCAACCTCGGCCCCGACCACCCCGCGCGCACGATGCAGGACACGTTCTGGCTGGAGCCGGCCGACAGCGGGCTGGTGCTGCGCACGCACACGTCGCCGGTGCAGGCCCGCACCATGCTCGACCGCGAGCCGCCGATCTACGTGATCTGCCCCGGTCGTACGTTCCGCACCGACGAGCTGGACGCCACGCATACCCCCGTCTTCCACCAGGTCGAGGGGCTCGCCGTCGACGAGGGCCTCTCGATGGCGCACCTGAAGGGCACGCTCGACCACTTCGCCGAGGCGATGTTCGGTGACGGCATCACCACGCGGTTCCGGCCGTCGTACTTCCCGTTCACCGAGCCCAGCGCCGAGGTCGACCTGGTCTGCTTCGTCTGCCGTGGCCGGCAGCCGGCGGTGGAGTCGTGCCGGACCTGTCGCGGCGAGGGCTGGATCGAGTGGGGCGGCTGCGGAGTCGTCAACCCGCGGGTGCTGGTCGCCTGCGGAGTCGACCCGCAGCGCTACTCCGGGTTCGCGTTCGGGATGGGGCTCGAACGCACGCTGATGTTCCGGCACGGCATCGCCGACATGCGCGACCTGGTCGAGGGCGACGTCCGGTTCACCCTTCCGTTCGGGATGGAGGTCTGATGCGGGCACCGGTGTCGTGGCTGCGCGACTACGTCGACCTGCCCGCAGACGTGCCGGTGACCGAGCTGGCCGCGAGGCTGACCGCGCTCGGGCTGAAGCTGGAGGCGCTGGAGGCGCCCGGCGACGACGTCAGCGGGCCGCTGGTCGTGGGCCGGGTGCTGGAGTTCGAGAGCGAGCAGCACAAGAACGGAAAGACGATCCGCTGGTGCCAGGTCGACGTCGGCACGCACAACGTCGACGGCCTGCCTCGGGGGATCGTCTGCGGTGCCGACAACTTCGCCGAGCAGGACCTGGTCGTCGTCGCGCTGCCCGGCGCCGAGCTGCCCGGGGGCTTCGCGATCACCGCGCGCAAGACCTACGGTCACGTCTCCGACGGCATGATCTGCTCGGCGCGCGAGCTGGCGCTCGGTGACGACCACGCCGGGATCATCGTGCTGGCCCCCGACGAGGGCCGGCCCGGTGACGACGCGGTCGAGCTGCTGCACCTGCGCGACGACGTGATCGAGTTCGAGATCAACCCCGACCGCGCCTACGCCCTGTCGCTGCGCGGCGTGGCGCGCGAGTCGGCGATGGCCTACGACGTGGCGTTCTCCGACCCCGCACTGGCGGCGGTGCCGGCCGATGACGAGCCCGGCTACCCGGTCCAGGTCGACGACCCCGTCGGCTGCCCGGTGTTCGTCGCGCGCACAGTCACCGGCTTCGACCCGGCGGCGTCGAGCCCGCGCTGGCTGGCCCGCCGTGTGCAGCTGGCGGGGATGCGGCCGATCTCGCTGGCAGTCGACATCACCAACTACGTGATGCTCGAGCTGGGGCAGCCGATCCACGCCTACGACCGGTCCGCCCTCCGCGGCACGGTCGGCGTACGCAGGGCCGCTGCCGGCGAGGTGCTCACCACGCTCGACGGCGTACGCCGAGACCTCGACCCCGAGGACCTGCTGATCACCGACGACAGCGGGGCGATCGGCCTGGCCGGCGTGATGGGCGGCTCGGCCACCGAGATCGGCGACGACACCAGCGAGATCGTGATCGAGGCCGCGAGCTTCGACCCGGTGACGATCGGCCGGACCGCCCGGCGGCACCGGCTGCCGTCGGAGGCCTCGAAGCGCTTCGAGCGCGGCGTCGACCCGACCCTGCCGCAGCGGGCTGCCGAACGGGTCGCTGAGCTGCTGACCACCTACGGAGGCGGCAAGGTCGAGCCCGGCCGCACCGTCGTGGGCGAACCCACGGTCGGCCCCGATATAACCCTTCCCGTCGACCTGACGACTGCGGTCGTGGGCGTCCCCGTCGAAAGCGGCACCGTGGTCACCTGCCTGGAGCGGGTCGGCTGCTCGGTGCTGGCCGAGCCACAGGACGCGCCGGCCCGGCTCCGGGTCACGCCGCCGCCGTGGCGGCACGACCTGACCGACCCCAACGACCTGGTCGAGGAGGTCGCCCGGCAGGTCGGCTACGACCAGGTGCCCTCCGAGCTGCCGGCCGCCCCGGCCGGGCGCGGGCTCACCGTCGCGCAACGGCTTCGCCGCCGGGTCGGTTACGCCCTCGCCGGCGCGGGCTTCGTCGAGTCGCTCAGCTACCCGTTCGTCGGGTCCGCGGACTGGGCGTCGCTCGGCCTGGCGGACGACGACGCCCGGCGCACGACGCTGCGAGTCGCCAACCCCCTCTCCGAGCAGGAGCCGGAACTGCGCACCACGCTGCTGCCTGGCCTGCTGCACACGCTGGCGCGCAACGTCGGACGCGGCCAGTCCGACGTCGCCCTGTTCGAGACCGGCGTGGTCTTCCTTCCCGACGGTGAGCCGCGTCCGGCACCGCGCCTCGGTGTCGACCGCGGCCCCACCCCCGAGGAGGTCGCCGCGCTCGAGGCGGGCGTTCCCGACCAGCCGCGTCATCTCGCGCTGGCGTTGTCCGGTGACCGCGAGCCGCCCGGCTGGTGGGGCCCGTCCCGCGCCGCCTCCTGGGCCGACGCGGTCGGCGCCGTTCGTCGCCTCGGTGAGGTGCTCGAGGTCGACCTTGCCCTGGAGGCCGCGCAGCACGAGCCCTGGCACCCGGGTCGATGCGCGCAGGTCCGCGTCGGTGGTCGCGTGGTCGGTCACGCCGGCGAGCTGCACCCGCGGGTCTGCAAGGCCTACGGCGTGCCCGTGCGGACCGCGGTCGCGGAGGTCGACCTCGACGCGCTGGTGGCGGCGGCGCCACTGATCGTTGCCGCGCCGACGTTCTCGAGCTACCCGGTGGCCAAGGAGGACGTCGCGCTCGTCGTCGACGAGGCGGTGCCGGCCGCGGAGGTCGAGGCCGCGCTGCGCTCGGGCGCCGGCGACCTGCTGGAGCGGATCCGGCTGTTCGACGTCTACACCGGCGACCCGATCCCCGCCGGCAAGAAGTCACTGGCGTTCGCGCTGCGCTTCCGGGCACCCGACCGCACCCTGACCGAGGCCGAGACCGGCGCGGCCCGCGACGCCGCCGTCGCCGCCGCCGCCGAACGGGTCGGTGCGGAGCAGCGCGCGTGAGCCCAGCAGCGAGCGGTCGGGGGAGCAGGGTCGCGCTGGTCACCGGCGCGGGCCGCGGCCTGGGTCGCGAGCTGGCCACGGCGCTGTCGGCCGCGGGGCTGGCGGTCGGGCTGGTCGGGCGCGACGCCGCCCGCCTGAAGGAGGTCGAGGCCACGCTCGACGGACCCGCCTGCAGCGTGGTCGCGGACGTCACCGACCCGGAGCTGGTGCGGCAGGCGGTCGACGCGGTCGAGGAGCGGCTGGGGCCCATCGACCTGCTGGTCGACAACGCCGGGCTCCGTGACCCCGTGCGGGCGATGCCGTGGGAGGCCGACCCGCGCGAGTGGTGGCAGGTGCTGGAGGTCAACCTGCTCGGCCCGGTGCTGCTCGCCCACGAGCTGGTGCCGCGGATGCTGCAGCGCGGCGGCGGACGCGTCCTGGAGCTCGGCTCGGGTGTCGGGCTGCGACCGGAGCCCGGCTACTCGGCGTACTCGGTCTCCAAGGCCGCTCTGCTGCGCTGGGTGGACAACCTCGCCGCCGGACTCGACGCCGACAGTGGCGTGCGGGTGCTCGCCGCGAGCCCGGGGCTCGTGCGCACGGACATGACCGAGGAGATGTGGGAGGGGCTGCCGGAGTCGGCGTACGGCTCTGCGGAGCCGTTGTGCGACGTGGCCCGGAGGTTCGCCGCGGGTGAGCTCGACGCGCTGCACGGATGGTTCGTGCACGCGCCCAAGGACGACCTCGACGCGCTGCTCATCGCTGCCGCGGGCGACGACGAGCACGCGCGCCGGATGCGTCTGCGCCCGTACGGCGACGACGACCCGATGGGCTGACGTACGCCGGTCGCGTCAGTTGATGCCGCTGCCGATCATCGACTGCAGGCGCGCGAGCACGGTCTCGTCACCCGTGCGGTCCACCCCCTCGGCCGCCAGCCGCCCCCACAACCAGCAGTCGAGGTCGGCTGCCAGCCCGCGAACGGTCGCATCGACGGCGTCGTCGGCTCCGGCGTCGTCGACGACCTCCAAGCCGACCTCGTCGTACTCCTTGCCGTCGTCGGGGTCGGTTCCTGTGAACCGGCCCAGCACGACGGTCCACCCGGCGCCGGTGTCGTTGGTCTCGATGCGCACCTTGCTGCCGTCGGCCTCGAAGGAGCCCCAGTCGGGCACACCGGCGAACATGACCCGCAGCACCTCGTCGATGCCGTCGGTCGCCAGGGCGGGGTCGATGTCGCTGTCCTTGCCCGCAGTCAGCTCGGCGTCGACCCGGTGGATCAGCGCCTCGTGCGCCTGCCGCCGGCGGATGAAGGCCACCGACTTGTCGTCGGCCCAGGTCCACACCGGGGTGTCGGGCGGCACGTCGCGCAGGACCTCCTCCAGTCCCGCGCTCACGGTGGCGTAGAGGTGGCCCAGCGAGTCGAGGTCGGTCGGCCGCTCGGGCTGCGGGGTCGTGAGGGCACGCGGGTCGTCGGCCCGCTCGCGCACCACGGCGCCCCAGAACCACTGCACCTCGGTGAGGTGCCAGAACAGGTCGATCGTGGTCCAGTCGGGACACGAGGGCACCGGCTTCATCGGGTCGGCCGTCAGCAGCACCTCCGCGAACCGGTCGGAGTCGCGCACCATGTGGTCGACGTAGTCGAGGTCTGAGCTCATGGGGCCAACCTAGGACGCGGCGCCGACGCCGCCCAACTTGCATGGAATCTCGTGAGCATGCATGCTTATGCACATGTCGATTCGGATCGCCGTCGCAGGCGCCAGCGGATACGCCGGCGGGGAGCTGCTGCGTCTGCTCGCCGTGCACCCCGAGGCGCAGGTCGGTGCCCTCACCGCCGGGGGCAACGCGGGCACGACGCTGGGCGAGCACCATCCGCACCTGGTGTCGCTGGCCGACCGTGAGCTGCAGGAGACCACGGCCGGCAACCTGTCCGGGCATGACGTGGTCTTCCTCGCGCTGCCGCACGGCCAGTCGGCGCGGCTCGCCGCCGAGCTGGGCGAGCAGACGCTGGTCGTCGACTGCGGCGCCGACTTCCGGCTCAGCGACCCGGACATGTGGGAGCTGTACTACGGCGGCACGCACGCCGGCACCTGGCCATACGGCCTGCCCGAGATGCCCGGCCGGCGCGACGAGCTGCGCGGCGCCACGCGCGTCGCCGTACCCGGCTGCTACCCGACCGTCGCCACCCTGACCCTGCTGCCCGCGGTGACGGCCGGCCTGGTCGAGCTCGACGACGTGGTGGTCGTGGCCGCGTCCGGCGCGTCCGGCGCGGGCAAGGCACCCAAGCCGCACCTGGTCGGCTCGGAGGTGATGGGGTCGGTCACGACGTACGGCGCCGGGGGAGCCCATCGGCACACACCGGAGATCGAGCAGAACCTCGCGCAGCTCGGTGGCGGCGACGTGCGGGTGTCGTTCACCCCGCTGCTGGTGCCGATGCCGCGCGGCATCCTCGCCACGTGCACGGCGACCCTGCGCCACGGCGTCGGCGGCGCCGACGTGCGGGAGGCGTACGCCAAGACCTGTGCGGACGAGCCGTTCATGCACCTGCTGCCGGAGGGGCGCTGGCCGCAGACCCAGGCCACGCTCGGCGCCAACACCGTGCATCTGCAGGCAGCCGCTGACGCCCGGTCCGGCCGGCTGGTCGCGGTGGGTGCCGAGGACAACCTCACCAAGGGCACCGCCGGCGGTGCCATCCAGTCGATGAACCTCGCGCTGGGTCTGCCGGAGACGGCTGGGCTGCCGGTCGAGGGGGTGGCACCGTGAGCGACGCCGGAGCGCGTGGAGCGCAGCGGAACGGGCGAGTGCCGAGTGAACTGGAGGCAACGTGACGGTGACGACACCGGCGGGGTTCCGGGCGTCCGGCGTCACCGCGGGCCTCAAGCCCAGCGGGCGGCCGGACATGGCGCTGCTCGTCAACGACGGCCCGCGGCACGTCGCTGCCGGCGTGTTCACCGCCAACCGCTGCAAGGCCAACCCGGTGCTGTGGAGCGAGCAGGCCATCAAGGACGGCGTTGTGCGGGCGGTGGTGGTCAACTCCGGCGGCGCCAACTGCTACACCGGCGCGGCCGGGTTCCAGAACGCGCACGCGACCGCGGAGCAGGTCGCCTCGGGTCTCGGTCTTGGTGCGATCGACGTCCAGGTGGGCTCGACCGGCCTCATCGGCGTACCCAACGACCGCGACCTGCTGCTCGCCGGTGCCCGGGCCGCCGTCGCGGCGCTGAGCGCCGACGGCGGCGCGCAGGCCGCCGAGGCGATCATCACCACCGACACGGTGACCAAGCAGGTCGCCGTCGCCGGACCCGACTTCACCGTCGGCGGCATCGCCAAGGGCGCGGGCATGCTGGCGCCGGGGCTGGCGACGATGCTCGTCTACCTCACCACCGACGCCGACGTCGACGCGGAGACCTGTGACCTGGCGCTGCGCGAGGCCACCGGCGCCACGTTCGACCGGCTCGACTCCGACGGCTGCATGTCCACCAACGACACCGTGCTGCTGCTGGCCAGCGGTGCCTCGGGGGTGTCGCCGGCGTACGACGACTTCGCCGAGGCGGTCCGTACCGCCTGCCACGACCTGTCGATGCAGCTGCTCGTCGACGCCGAGGGGGCCGAGCACGACATCGCGATCGAGGTCCGCGGCGCGGCGTCGGAGGTCGACGCGCTGGAGGTCGGTCGCGCGGTCGCGCGCAGCAACCTGTTCAAGTGCGCGGTCTTCGGCCGCGACCCCAACTGGGGCCGCATCCTGGCGTCGGTCGGCACCACCGCGGCCGCGTTCGACCCGGCGGACCTCGACGTCGCGCTGAACGGCGTCTGGGTGTGCCGCAACAGCGGGCCCGGCGAGCCCGCCGAGAAGGTCGACCTCGCACCCCGCTGGGTCGCCGTGACCGTCGACCTCAAGGCGGGGGAGTGCTCCGCCACCGTGTGGACCAACGACCTGACGCACGCGTACGTGCACGAGAACTCCGCCTACTCCACCTGAAGGACACCCATGAGCCGCGACCGGCAGGCCGCCCTGGCCAAGGCCGCCACCCTCACCGAGGCGCTGCCTTGGCTCGAGCGGCTGCACAACCGCACCGTCGTGATCAAGTACGGCGGCAACGCGATGGTCGACGACGACCTGCGCCGCGCGTTCGCCAAGGACATCGTGTTCCTGCGCTACGCCGGCCTGCGGCCGGTCGTGGTGCACGGCGGCGGACCGCAGATCTCCACGATGCTCGAACGGCTCGACATCGCCAGCGAGTTCAAGGGCGGCCTGCGGGTCACGAGCGCGGAGACCATGGACGTCGTCCGGATGGTGCTCGTCGGCCAGGTCGGCCGTGAGCTGGTCGGCCTGCTCAACCAGCACGGTCCGCTGGCGGTCGGCCTCTCCGGTGAGGACGCCGGTCTGTTCACCGCCGAGCGCACGGGGACCGTCGTGGACGGCGAGACCGTCGACCTCGGGCTGGTCGGCGACGTTGTCGACGTACGCCCCGAGGCGGTTCTCGACCTGATCGAGGCCGGCCGCATCCCGGTCGTGTCCAGCGTCGCTCCCGACCACGGCGGGCTGGTGCACAACGTCAACGCCGACACCGCGGCGTCCTCGCTCGCTGTCGCGCTCGGTGCCGAGAAGCTCGTCGTGCTGACCGACGTCGAGGGCCTGTACGCCGACTGGCCCGCCAGCGACGAGGTGGTCAGTGAGATCCGCGCCAAGGAGCTCGACGCGATGCTGCCCGACCTGGCCTCGGGGATGATCCCGAAGATGGACGCCTGTCTGCGCGCGGTCCGTGGCGGCGTCGCCCGCGCGCACGTCCTCGACGGCCGGGTGCCGCACGCCCTGCTGCTCGAGGTGTTCACCGACGACGGCATCGGCACCATGGTGCTGCCCGACCTGGATGCGGAGGAGTCGCGATGACGGTCTCGACCGGCCCCAACGACACGGTGGGCGTGTGGCAGGACCGCTACTCGCATGCGCACATGAACACGTTCGGCACCCCGCGCACGACGCTCGTGCGCGGCGAGGGCTGCTACGTCTGGGACGCCGACGGTGCGCGCTACCTCGACCTGCTCGGTGGCATCGCGGTCAACGCGCTCGGGCACGCGCACCCGGCGCTGGTGCAGGCGGTGAGCCGGCAGCTGTCCGAGCTCGGCCACGTGTCCAACTTCTTCAGCACCCCGCCGCAGGTACAGCTTTGCGAGCGCCTGCTGGAGCTGCTCGGATCCGACGGCAGGGTCTTCCTGAGCAACTCCGGCACCGAGGCCAACGAGGCCGCGTTCAAGCTCGCCCGGCGCACCGGGCGCACGAAGATGGTCGCGGCCACCAGCGGGTTCCACGGACGCACGATGGGTGCGCTGGCGCTGACCTCCAAGGCCGCCTACCGCGAGCCGTTCGAGCCGCTTCCCGGTGACGTGGTGTTCGTCGAGTACGGCGACGAGCAGGCGCTGGCCGACGCGGTCGACGACGACACCGCCGCCGTCGTCCTCGAGCCCGTGCAGGGCGAGGCCGGCGCAGTCGTACCACCGCCGGGCTATCTCACGGCCGCGCGGCGGATCACCGCGCAGCACCAGAGCCTGCTGTGGTTCGACGAGGTGCAGTCGGGTGTCGGCCGCACCGGGCGCTGGTTCGCGCACCATGCGGAGACCAACGCGACGACAACCTGTGTGCCCGACGTGGTGACGCTGGCCAAGGGACTGGGCGGCGGCATTCCCGTCGGCGCGACGATCGCGGTCGGCTCCGCCGCCGACCTGCTCGCACCGGGCAACCACGGCACCACGTTCGGCGGCAACCCGGTCGCGGCGACCGCCGCGCTCACGACGCTGAAGGTGATCGAGGACGAGGCACTGCTGGCCAACGCGACGTCGGTCGGCGACCGGCTGATGCAGGGCACGCGGGCGCTCGGGCACCCGCTCGTCGGCGACGTGCACGGCGCCGGCCTGCTCGTCGGTGTGGACCTCGGCGCTGAGCTGGCCCCGGCGCTGGTTCGCGCGGCACAGGCGGACGGCTTCATCGTCAACGACCCGACCCCCGCCCGCTTGCGTCTCGTACCGCCGTTGGTGCTGACCGCCGACCAGGCGGACTCGTGGCTGTCGGCCCTGCCCGGGCTGCTCGACGCCGTCGACGCCGCGCGCCGGGCGGACGGGGGTGCCCGATGACCCGGCACTTCCTGCGCGACGACGACCTCAGCCCGGCCGAGCAGTCCGACGTGCTCGACCTCGCGATGCGGCTGCGGCACAACCGCTTCGCCGAGCGGCCGCTGTCGGGCCCGCGTTCGGTCGCGGTGCTGTTCGACAAGCCGACGCTGCGCACCCAGGTGTCGTTCAGCGTCGGCATCGCCGAGCTCGGCGGGCACCCGCTTGTCGTCGACGCGCGGCTGGCGCAGGTCGGCACCCGTGAGTCGATCGCCGACACCGCGCGGGTGCTGGGGCGCCAGGTCACCGCGGTGGTGTGGCGCACCTTCGACCAGTCGCGGCTGCAGGAGATGGCGGCGCATGCCGGGGTGCCGGTCGTCAACGCGCTGACCGACCAGTTCCACCCCTGCCAGGTGCTCGCCGACCTGATGACGGTGCGCCAGCACCGCGGCGGCACCGTCGGGGTGACGCTGGCCTACGTCGGCGACGGGGCCAACAACATGGCGCACTCCTACCTCCTCGGCGGCGCCACCGCGGGGATGCACGTCCGCATCGGCTGCCCGGAGGGCTACACGCCCGACGGCGACGTGGTCGCGAGAGCCGCCGACATCGCCGCGGCGACCGACGGCTCGGTGCTGGTCACCGACGACCCGGTTGAGGCGGTCAAGGACGCCGACTTCGTCGCGACCGACACCTGGGTGTCCATGGGTCAGGAGGGCGAGGCCGCGCAGCGGGAGGCGCCGTTCGTGCCGTACGCCGTGACCACCGACCTTCTCGGCCAGGCCGCCGACGACGTGGCGGTGCTGCACTGCCTGCCGGCCTACCGCGGCAAGGAGATCGCAGCCGAGGTGCTCGACGGACCGCAGGCCGTGGTCTGGGACGAGGCGGAGAACCGCCTGCACGCGCAGAAGGCGCTGCTGACCTGGCTGCTGCGATACGCCGAGGCGGTACGCCGATGACCGCGATGATCCCTGCCACCAAGCCGGCGCGCCAGCAGCTGATCATCGACCTGCTCGGGCGGCACCCGGTGAGGTCGCAGCCCGAGCTGGCGGCGCTGCTCGCCGATGCCGGGGTCGCGGTCACGCAGGCGACGCTCTCGCGCGACCTCGTCGAGCTCGACGCGGTGAAGGTGCGGCACGCGGTCGTTGGGCTGGTCTACGCCGTACCCGCCGAGGGCGGCGACCGTAGTCCGCGGCCCGCTGTCGAGTCGGTCGCGGCCGAGGCGCGCCTGGCCCGGCTGGCCGGCGAGCTGCTCACCTCCGCCGAGGCGTCGGCCAACATCGTGGTGCTGCGCACCCCGCCGGGCGCCGCGCAGTTCTTCGCCTCGGCCATCGACCACGCCGAGCTGGCGGCGGTGCTCGGCACCATCGCGGGCGACGACACCGTCATGGTGATCGCCCGCGACCCGCAGGGCGGCGACGCGCTGGCCGAGCGGCTCCTGCGGCTCGCCGAGCACCACCGAGAACCCGAACGAGACCCCGACGACGAACCCGCACGCACGCACGCAACCAAGGAGAGACCATGACCGACCGCGTCGTACTCGCATACTCCGGAGGCCTGGACACCTCCGTCGCGATCGGCTGGCTGGCGGACCAGACCGGCGCCGAGGTCGTCGCCGTGGCCGTCGACGTCGGCCAGGGTGGCGAGGACCTGGAGACCATCCGCAAGCGCGCGCTGGCATGCGGCGCCGTCGAGGCCGTGGTGGTCGACGCGAAGGACCAGTTCGCCGACGACTTCTGCCTGCCGGCGCTGCAGGCCAACGCGCTCTACATGGACCGCTACCCGCTGGTGTCCGCGCTGTCGCGGCCGCTGATCGTGCAGCACCTGGTGGAGGCCGCGCGCTATCACGGTGCGACCACGGTCAGCCACGGCTGCACCGGCAAGGGCAACGACCAGGTCCGCTTCGAGGTCGGCGTCGGGGCGCTGGCGCCGGACCTGAAGGTGATCGCCCCGGTGCGTGACTATGCCTGGACGCGGGAGAAGGCGATCCGGTACGCCGAGGACAACCAGCTCCCGATCGACGTCACCAAGAAGTCGCCGTACTCCATCGACCAGAACGTCTGGGGCCGCGCGGTCGAGACCGGCTTCCTCGAGGACATCTGGAACGCGCCCATCGAGGACCTCTACGAGTACACCGACGACCCGGCCCAGCCGCGCGAGCCCGACGAGGTCGTGATCAGCTTCGAGCACGGCGCTCCGGTGGCCATCGACGGCCACGCGGTGACGATGCTGCAGGCGATCCAGCAGCTCAACATGCGCGGGGGCGCACAGGGGATCGGACGGCTGGACATGGTCGAGGACCGGCTCGTCGGGATCAAGAGCCGTGAGGTCTACGAGGCGCCCGGCGCGATGGTGCTGATCGCCGCGCACCAGGAGCTGGAGAGCGTCACGGTCGAGCGCGACCTGGCCCGGTTCAAGCGCACCGCCGACCAGCGGTGGGGCGAGCTGGCCTACGACGGCCTGTGGTTCTCCCCGCTCAAGCGCAGCCTCGACGCGTTCGTGGACAGCTCGCAGGGGCACGTCACCGGCGACATCCGGATGACGCTGCACGGCGGCAAGGCCGTGGCCACCGGCCGGCGCAGCGGCGGCAGCCTGTACGACTTCAACCTCGCGACGTACGACGAGGGCGACGCGTTCGACCAGTCGATGGCCAAGGGCTTCGTCGAGCTCTGGGGCCTGCCCAGCAAGATCGCGGCCAAGCGCGACCATCACCTGGCCGGCGAGTGAGCACAGCCCAGGGCTCCGGGGGGCTGTGGGGCGGACGGTTCGCCGGCGGCCCCTCGGATGCACTGGCCGCTCTGTCGAAGTCCACGCAGTTCGACTGGCGGCTGGCGCCCTACGACCTGGCCGGCTCGCGTGCGCACGCGCGTGTGCTAGCCAGGGCCGGCCTGCTCTCCGACGCCGATCTGCAGGCGCTGCTCGCCGGCCTCGACGCGCTGGAGCGTGACGTGCTCTCCGGCGCGGTGACCGCGGCGCCGGACGACGAGGACGTGCACAGCGCGTTGGAGCGGGTGCTGCTCGAGCGGCTCGGATCCGAGCTCGGCGGCCGTCTGCGTGCCGGCCGTTCCCGCAACGACCAGGTCGCCACGCTGTTCCGCATGTACCTGCGCGAGCACGCGCGCGTCATCGCCCGCGCGCTGCTCGACCTCGTCGAGGTCCAGGCTGCTCAGGCCGAGAAGCACCTGGGCGTCGCGATGCCCGGGCGCACGCACCTGCAGCACGC
>DATMEB010000011.1:0-28834 GCA_035557095.1 Nocardioidaceae bacterium
ATCAGCGGCAAGATGCGCCAGCACTACATCCGCATCCTGCCTGAGGACCGGGTGGTCGTGGAGCTGTCGCCCTACGACCTGTCCCGCGGCCGCATCGTCTACCGCTACAAGTAGGGCCAGGAGAACAGTGAAGGTCCAGCCGAGCGTCAAGAAGATCTGCGACAAGTGCAAGGTGATCCGCCGTCACGGGCGGGTCATGGTGATCTGCGAGAACTTGCGCCACAAGCAGCGCCAGGGCTGAGCACCAGCAGATAGACGACGCACCAACAGAAGATGCCCTCTCCACACCTGCCGGGTCACACGGACCCGGTTCACCCCCGGACCAGGCCGGGGCCCGGACAGCAACCCGGGGCGGTTGGAGAGCAGACCTGGAGACAACGGAACTAGAGGAGACATGGCACGAGTTGCTGGCGTCGACCTCCCCCGCGAGAAGCGGATGGAGATCGCGCTGACCTACATCTACGGCATCGGCCGTACCCGCTCCAAGGAGTTGCTGGTCGCCACGGGGATCAGCCCGGATCTGCGCGCCAAGGACCTGTCCGACGAGGACGTGTCCAAGCTGCGCGATCACATCGAGGTCAACTACCGCGTCGAGGGTGACCTGCGACGCGAGGTCAACGCCGACATTCGTCGAAAGATCGAGATCGGCTGCTACGAAGGCCTGCGGTGGCGCCGCGGTCTGCCAGTCCGCGGTCAGCGGACCAAGACCAACGCCCGCACCCGCAAGGGCCCCAAGAAGACCGTCGCCGGCAAGAAGAAGGCTGGGAAGAAGTGACCAAGAGCCGCGGCACCGTGGTGTCCGTCGTCCCGCAGCGGCGACGCAACCGTCAGTTCGTGGCCTTGCAGGTTGCGCCCAAGAGCGCGCGCCCGCAGGCACTTCGGGATCTCTACCTGGACGCGGGCACCCGCATCCGGCGCGCCGACGAGTCGGCGCAGATCCCGGTCGCCCCACAGACCTCGCGCTAACCAGGAGATATCCAAGACATGCCACCGAAGTCTCGGACTGGCGCCGGAGTCAAGAAGGTCCGGCGCAAGGAGAAGAAGAACGTCTCTCATGGGCACGCCCACATCAAGAGCACGTTCAACAACACGATCGTCTCGATCACCGACCCGAGCGGCAACGTGATCAGCTGGGCATCCAGCGGCCACGTCGGCTTCAAGGGCTCGCGCAAGTCCACGCCGTTCGCGGCGCAGATGGCCGCCGAGAACGCCGCGCGCAAGGCCGCCGAGCACGGCATGCGCAAGGTCGACGTTTTCGTCAAGGGCCCCGGCTCCGGCCGGGAGACCGCGATCCGGTCGCTGCAGGCGGCCGGCCTCGAGGTCGGGACCATCCAGGACGTGACCCCGCAGCCGCACAACGGCTGCCGGCCGCCCAAGCGGCGTCGGGTCTAGGCGCGGGGAGGAGTAGAGAACCATGGCTCGTTACACCGGCCCCGCGACCCGCAAGTCGCGACGTCTCAAGGTCGACCTCGTCGGCGGCGACCGTGCCTTCGAGCGCCGCCCCTACCCGCCCGGCCAGCACGGCCGCGGTCGGATCAAGGAGAGCGAGTACCTGCTTCAGCTCCAGGAGAAGCAGAAGGCGCGTTTCACCTACGGCGTGCTGGAGCGGCAGTTCCGCCGCTACTACGAGCAGGCCGCGCGCACCAAGGGCAAGACCGGTGAGGCGCTGCTGCAGCTGCTCGAGTCCCGGCTGGACAACGTGGTCTACCGCGCCGGCCTGGCCCGCACCCGTCGGCAGGCCCGGCAGTTGGTCAGCCACGGCCACTTCGTGGTGAACGGCAAGCGCGTCAACGTCCCGAGCTTCCAGGTGTCGAAGTTCGACATCATCGACGTGAAGCAGAAGTCGTTGAACACGCTGCCCTTCGTCGCGGCCAAGGAGTCCTTCGGCGACCGTCCGATCCCGGGCTGGCTGCAGGTCGTGCAGGCCAACCTGCGAATCCTCGTGCACCAGCTGCCCGAGCGGGCGCAGATCGACGTGCCCGTGCAGGAACAGCTGATCGTCGAGTTCTACTCGAAGTGATTTCACCGGGAGGTGGCCCTGTGCCGCCTCCCGGCTCATCTCCGGTGGGCGTCAAATAGCGGTCGCCCCTCGAGGTAAAGGAAACAAGGAAAGTGCTGATTTCACAGCGGCCCTCGCTCGGCGAGGAGCCGGTCAACGAGACGCGCTCCCGGTTCACCATCGAGCCGCTCGAGCCGGGCTTCGGCTACACCCTCGGCAACTCGCTTCGCCGCACGTTGCTGTCCTCCATCCCCGGCGCTTCGGTGACCAGCATCCGCATCGACGGCGTGCTGCACGAGTTCACCACCGTGCCCGGTGTGAAGGAGGACGTCACCGACATCATCCTCAACCTCAAGGAGCTCGTCGTCAGCTCCGAGGAGGACGAGCCGGTGACCATGTACCTGCGCAAGCAGGGCCCGGGCGAGGTGACCGCCGGCGACATCGTGCCGCCGGCCGGCGTCACCGTGCACAACCCCGACCTGCACATCGCGACCCTGAACGGCAAGGGCAAGCTGGAGATCGAGCTCGTCGTCGAGCGCGGTCGCGGCTACGTCCCGGCCGTGCAGAACAAGCAGGCCGGTGCCGAGATCGGCCGGATTCCGGTCGACTCGATCTACTCGCCGGTGCTGCGGGTCACCTACAAGGTCGAGGCGACCCGTGTCGAGCAGCGCACCGACTTCGACCGGCTGATCCTCGACGTCGAGACCAAGCCCTCGATCACCCCGCGGGACGCCGTCGCGTCGGCCGGCAAGACGCTGGTCGAGCTGTTCGGCCTGGCCCGCGAGCTCAACGTGGACGCCGAGGGGATCGAGATCGGTCCGTCGCCGCAGGAGGCGGACACCATCGCCGCCTACGCGATGCCGATCGAGGACCTCGACCTCACGGTGCGTTCGTACAACTGCCTCAAGCGCGAGGGCATCCACACCGTGGGTGAGCTGATCTCGCGCAGCGAGCAGGACCTGCTCGACATCCGCAACTTCGGGTCGAAGTCGATCGACGAGGTCAAGGCCAAGCTCGTGGAGATGGGCCTCAACCTCAAGGACAGCGCACCGGGCTTCGACCCCAGCGCTGCGATCGCCGCGTACGACGACGATGATGAGAGCTTCGTCGAAGACGAACAGTACTGAGCAGCGTCGAAGACGAACAGTACTGAGCACCACGTAAGGCCTGACAAGGCGAACCACGATCCGGGTACCTGATACGGCCCGGACTACAGGGAGTACGACATGCCCACCCCCACCAAGGGCAAGCGCCTCGGCGGTAGCCCGGCCCACGAGCGGCTGATGCTGGCCAATCTGGCGACCAGCCTGTTCGAGCACGGCCGGATCACGACCACCGAGACGAAGGCCCGTCGCCTGCGTCCGTTCGCCGAGCGCCTGATCACCAAGGCCAAGCGCGGCGACCTGCACGCCCGCCGCCAGGTCATGCAGGTGATCCGCGACAAGAGCGTCGTGCACGAGCTGTTCACCGAGATCGGGCCGCGCTTCGAGAACCGGCCGGGTGGCTACACCCGGATCACCAAGGTCGGGCCGCGACCGGGCGACAACGCCCCGATGGCGGTGATCGAGCTGGTGGAGGCGCTCGAGGTGTCCGACGACGGCGGCTCGAAGGGCTCCAAGCAGACGGCTCAGCCGACGGCGGCGCAGGCTCCGGCGCAGGAGTCCGACAGCGAGGCGGTTGCCGAGGAGGCCGAGGCCGAAGAGGCAGCGACCGAGGAGCCGGCGGCTGAGGCGGCAGACGAAGGGTCTGGCAAGGGCTCCGACAAGTCCTGACAACCCTGGACGACGATGTCGCCGGCAGGTGACATCCGGGCTCACGTCCAGCGCGGGGTGGCCCGCTCCGATCCGATGGAGCGGTGCCATCCCGCACTGATGTGACACTGGGGTGAACCGTCCGGTGGAGGTCTCGTGGTCATGCGGCTGAGGCTCGACGTCGCCTACGACGGCGCCGACTTCTCCGGATGGGCGGCGCAGCCCGGTCGGCGAACGGTCCAGGGCGTGCTCGAGACCGCGCTCGCGACCGTGCTGCGAGCACCAGCCGCGCTCACCTGCGCCGGACGCACCGACTCCGGGGTGCACGCGCGCGGCCAGGTCTGCCATCTCGACGCTCCGGACGGCACCGACCCGGCCGACCTGCGGCGACGCCTGGCCGGGGTGCTGCCCACCGACGTACGCGTCCGCGCGGTCACCGAGGCACCCGCCGGCTTCGACGCCCGGTTCTCCGCGCTGTGGCGGCGCTACGCCTACCGCGTCTGCGACGACCCGGCCGTCCTCGACCCGCTCACCCGTGGGCACGTGCTGGCGTGGCCGCGGCGCCTCGACGTCGACGCGATGAACGGCGCCAGCGTCGCCCTGCGAGGCGAGCACGAGTTCGCCGCGTTCTGCCGTCGCCGCGAGGGTGCCACCACGATCCGGACCCTGCTCGACCTGTCCTGGCGGCGCGACCCGGACGGTGTCGTGGTCGCGCGGGTGGTGGCCGACGCGTTCTGTCACAACATGGTGCGTGCGCTCGTCGGTGCGTTGCTGTCGGTCGGCGAGGGCCGCCGAGACCCCGACTGGCCCGCCGTCGTCCTCGCCGGCCGTGTGCGCGACCCCGCGGTGCGCGTCGTGGGTCCGCACGGACTCACGCTGGAGGAGGTCGGCTATCCCGAGGCCGGTGAGCTGGCTGCCCGGGCGGAGCGGGCGCGAGCGACCCGGGTGCTGCGGACATGAGCGACCACTACTTCGCCGCCGAGCCGTCGTCGCACCTGCACAAGGTGCCGGTGAGCGCCGAGGTGTGGGGCCGGCGGCTGGACCTGGTGTCGGCCTCCGGGGTGTTCTCGACCGGACGTCTCGACCTGGGTACGTCGGTGCTGTTCCGGTCGGTCGGACCGCCCACGCAGGGCACGACCTACCTCGACCTCGGCTGCGGCTACGGCGTGATCGCCTGCGCGCTCGCCGTGTCCCGTCCGGCCGCGACCGTGTGGGGTGTCGACGTCAACGAGCGGGCGCTGCAGCTGGCGGGCGAGAACGCCGAACGGGTGCGAGCCGGCGACCGGCTCCGGGTGGCGACTCCCGACGGCGTACCCGACGACGTCGTCTTCGACCAGATCTGGTCCAACCCACCGATCCGGATCGGCAAGCCCGCCCTGCACAGCCTGCTGCTGCAGTGGCTGCCGCGGCTGGCCCCCGGCGGCAGCGCGTACCTCGTCGTCGGCAGGAACCTCGGCGCCGACTCGCTGCAGCGGTGGCTGCGCGAACAGGGCTACGGCTGCGACCGGCTCGCCAGCGCGAAAGGCTTCCGGGTGCTGCAGGTTCAGCCCTGAGCAACGCGCGACTATCGTCGAGAGCGCGGTAGCACCCCAGGGAGGCGATCGTGGCGGTACCGCCTCATCCTCCCCAGCCGGACCGAACGCCGGACTTCGACGACTGGGTCGACGCCCGCGCCTTCGCGCTGATGCGGTTCGCGTACGTCCTCACCGGGCGCGAGGACGAGGCCGACGAGGTCGTGGTGCGGGCACTGGCATCGGCCCGCGCGCGCTGGCGCCGGATGAGGACCACCGACGGGCTCGAGGACCGGGCCCGCGAGGCGGCGGTGCGCGCCTATCTGCGCCGGGGACGGCGTGGTCGCGCTGCCGGCCCCGAGCTGGACGAACCCGCCGCCCCGGTGCACGCCGAGGCCGTCCCGGGGTCGTCCAGCCGTCGGGATGCTGACGACCCCGAGCTGCTCTCGTCGTTGGTCTGGGAGCGCTGCCGGCGGCTGGATCGGCGAGAGCGGTCGGCGCTGGTGCTGCGGTGCTACGAGGGGCTCGGCATCGCCGAGATCGCCGCGACCATGCGCAGCCGCCGAAGCACCGCTCGGTCGGCCTGGGAGGGCGCGCTCACGCAGGTGTGGCCCGGTGCTGTGGGCATCGTGGACACCCGGCCCACCGATGTACGCCGCGCGCTGCTGGAGTACGCCGAGAGGGCGCCGGCGCCGTACTCCCCGGGGCCGCGGGCCACCGTGCGGTATCAGCGGCTGCGCCGGCAACGGGTCCTCACCGGCGGGTTGGTCGCTGCGGCTCTGGTCGTACCCGTGGCCTTCGGACTGGCCGGTGGGGGAACGGCACCGGACGCTGCGTCGCAGCAGTCGGTGCCCCTCGTCGAGCCACGGCCGGTCGACCGCACCGGCTGGCGGTGGGAGTCGTGGGGCGGCATCCAGGTCCAGGTGCCCGGAACCTGGGGTCACGGCGATCTGACGCAGTGGTGCGCGACCCGCGGCCCCGACGGCCCAGCGGTCGACCGCCCGGAGATGGAGGGCACCGACGCGATGTGCTCGCTGCACGACGACGGGCGCAGCACCTACACCGGCGGGCTGCTGCTGCGGCGGACGGAGGAGGCCTTGCGGCTCTCGCGCGCCGACGTGGCGCCGTACGCCACCAGCCGCATCCACACCGTCGGCGGTGTCACGATGACGCTGGTCGACATCGACCCGGTGGTGGGCGACGCGATCCTGCTGTCGGCGCAGGTCATCGGCCGGCGTGACCTGCACGGCTGCGAGCCCCGCCGTGACGCGAACCAGCCGAGCCGCGGTCGCTCGGGTCCCAGCCCGCTGGCCCAGGTCGGCCGGGTCGGGTCGGTGTCGGTGTGCCGCTACGGGCTGACCGGCTGGCCCCGGCCCACGCTGATCTCGTCGCGACGCCTCACCGGTCCTGCGGCCGGCGACCTGCTCGCGGCGGTGCGGTCCGCGCCGGCGGCACCGCGTCCGCCTGCTGGGGTCGCCACCGGGTGCGCGCCCGCGGAGGAGCTCGCGGTGCTCGAGTTCTGGCCGCGTCCCGGGTCGAAGCTGCCGGTCAGCGTGGTCGTGCGGTACGACGGGTGCCGCGGCCACGGGGTCGACGACGGCCGGTCGGTGCGTGGTCTCACCGCGGAGGTGCTCGACCCGGTCCTGGTCGCGCCGTGGACCGGCGAGGCACCGACCGACGTACGCCCGGCCCGACCCGTCTCGTAGCGCCGCCGAGACTTCAGCGTTCGACGTAGGCTGGTGGCATGTTCTTCGGCGTCAGCGTGTGGACCGTCTTGATCGGTGCGCTCGGCGCTGTGCTGCTGGTCTGTTCGGTGCTGCTGGCCGGCCGGTGGGGCAGACGTCGTTCGGTCGGCGCCGCCGGCGCCGGTCTGCTGCTGCTCGGACTGGCCGTGTCCGGCGTGGTGGGGATCCTCGCCAAGGCACTGGCCGTCGGGCTGAACCCGGTGGCCTGGCTGGGGCTGGCCGCGGCCGCCCTCGGCGTACTGATGCTCTCGTGGGCAGGCATGCTGCCGGGCCGGCGCCGCGACCGCGAGGTATCGGAACGGGCGAAGCCCCGCGCGGTCGAGTCGCGTGGCGATCGGCAGGCCGCCCCGAGTGCGGGTGCGAAGAAGAGTCCGGTCGACGACGATCTCGCGGAGATCGAGGAGATCCTGCGCCGTCGCGGCATCGAGTGAATTCGGTCGCGTGGTGTCCGCGCACACCGCAGACTGATCGTTTGTGGGTCACGTAGAGCTGTCCGGCATCCGTTTCGAGCTCCCCGATGGTCGGGTGCTGCTCGACGACGTTTCGTTCCGGGTCGGCGACGGCGCGAAGGTGGCCCTGGTGGGCGCGAACGGCGCCGGCAAGACGACGTTGCTGCGGCTCGTCACCGGTGACCTGCAGCCGCACGTGGGCACGGTGACGCGTACCGGCGGGCTCGGCGTGATGCGGCAGATGGTCGCGCCGGTCAGCGGCAGCGCAGGCGAGTGGACGGTGCGCGACCTGCTGCTGTCGGTCGCGCCGCCGCGGGCCCGATGGGCCGCAGAGCAGGTGGATCGCATCGAGCTGCTGATGATGGACCGCGACGACGAGCCGACGCAGATGCGCTATGCCGAGGCGCTCGCGGAGTGGGCCGACGCCGGTGGCTACGACCTCGAGGTTCTGTGGGACGTCTGCTGCACCGCGGCGCTCGGAATCCCTTACGACAGGGCGAAGTGGCGAGGTCTGACCACGCTGTCCGGCGGTGAGCAGAAGCGGCTGGTGCTGGAGGCGTTGCTGCGCGGACCCGACCAGGTGCTGCTGCTCGACGAGCCCGACAACTTCCTCGACGTACCCGGCAAGCGCTGGCTGGAGGAGCGGATCGGCGAGTCGCCGAAGACGATCCTGTTCGTGAGTCACGACCGTGAGCTGCTCGCTCGAACGGCCACCCGGGTGGTGACCGTGGAGCTGGGGGCGGCCGGGAACACCGCGTGGGTGCACCCGGGCGGCTTCGCGTCCTACCACGAAGCGCGCAGGGCGCGGTTCGAGCGGCTGGACGAGCTGCGGCTGCGCTGGGACGAGGAGCACGCCAAGCTCAAGGCGCTCGTGCTGATGTACAAGCAGAAGGCGGCCTACAACTCGGGCATGGCGTCGCGCTACCGCGCCGCGCTGACCCGGCTGCACCGGTTCGAGGCGGCCGGGCCGCCGGAGGCGCAGCCGCGCGAGCAGAACGTGCGGATGCGCCTGCGCGGCGGCCGCACCGGCAAGCGCGCGCTGGTGTGCGAGAGCCTGGAGCTGACCGGGCTGATGAAGCCGTTCGACCTCGAGGTCTGGTACGGCGAACGCGTGGCGGTGCTGGGCTCCAACGGCTCCGGCAAGTCCCACTTCCTGCGCCTGCTCGCGGCCGGCGGCTCGGACCCCGACGTCGAGCACAGGCCGGTCGGCGACACCCCGATCGCACCGGTGGTGCACACCGGCCGCGGCCGGCTCGGTGCGCGGGTGCGGCCGGGCTGGTTCGTGCAGACCCACGAGCATCCCGAGCTGGTCGGGCGCACCCTGCTCGAGATCCTGCACCGCGGCGACGCCGCGCCCGACGGGCGGGGCCGGGAGGGCATGCCCCGTGAACAGGCCTCGCGGGTGCTGGACCGCTACGAGCTCGCCGGCGCGGCCGAGCAGCGGTTCGAGTCGCTCTCGGGCGGTCAGCAGGCGCGGTTGCAGATCCTGCTGCTGGAGCTGTCCGGGGCGACGATGCTGCTGCTGGACGAGCCCACCGACAACCTTGACGTGCAGTCGGCCGAGGCGCTCGAGGAGGGCCTGGAGCGGTTCGAGGGCACCGTGGTCGCGGTCACCCACGACCGGTGGTTCGCGCGGGGGTTCGACCGGTTCCTGGTCTTCGGCGGCGACGGCTCGGTGTACGAGTCCGACGTGCCCGTGTGGGACGAGAGCCGCGTCACACGTCCACGCTGACGCCGCGTGACCAGCGCCGGGGTCAGCCCCAGCGCTGGTCGCGGGAGACGAAGTCGCGGCCGCGCTCGCCGGTGTAGATCTGCTTGGGCCGGGCGATCTTCTGCTCGCTGTCGTCGACGAGCTCGAGCCACTGCGCCAGCCAGCCGGAGGTACGCGGGATCGCGAACAGCACCGTGAACATCTCCGGCGGGAACGACAGCGCCTCGTAGATCAGCCCGGAGTAGAAGTCGACGTTGGGGTAGAGGCGGCGTTTGACGAAGTACTCGTCCTCGAGCGCGATCTTCTCCAGCTCGAGCGCGATCTTGAGCAGCGGGTTGACGCCGGTGACCTCGAAGACGTCGTCGGCGGCCTTCTTGATGATCCGCGCACGCGGGTCGTAGTTCTTGTACACCCGATGGCCGAAGCCCATCAGGCGTTCCTTGCCGTTCTTCACGCCGTCGATGAAGTCGGGCACCTTGTCGGCCGAGCCGATCCGACGCAGCATGCGCAGCACGGCCTCGTTGGCGCCGCCGTGCAGGGGGCCGAACAGCGCGGCGATGCCGGCCGACACGGCGGAGTACGGGTCGACCTGGCTGGAGCCGACCGAGCGCACGGCGTTGGTCGAGCAGTTCTGCTCGTGGTCGGCGTGCAGGATGAACAGCACCTCGAGGGCACGGATCAGCCGCTCGTCGGCCTGGAACTTCTGCTCGCTCATCTTGAACAGCATCGCGAGGAAGTTGCCGGCGTAGGACAGCTCGTTGTCGGGGTAGACGTAGGGCTTGCCCTGCGCATGGCGAAATGCCCACGCCCCGAGAGTGGGCATCTTCGCGATCATCCGCACGACCTGCATGTGCCGGATCGAGGTGTCGGTCAGGTTGCGCGACTCGGGGTAGAACGTCGACAGCGCCCCCACCGAGGCGAGCAGCATCCCCATCGGGTGCGCGTCGTAGCGGAACCCCTGCATGAACGTCTTGATGTTCTCGTGCACGAACGTGTGATAGGTGATCTCGTGCACCCAGGTCTCGTACTGGTCCTTGGTCGGCAGCTCGCCGTGGATCAGCAGGTACGCGACCTCGAGGTAGGTGGAGTTCTCCGCCAGCTGCTCGATGGGGTAGCCGCGGTACTCCAGGATGCCCTTGTCGCCGTCGATGTAGGTGATCGCGCTGCGGCACGAGGCGGTGTTGACGAACCCCGGGTCGTAGACCGCGACCCCCGGCTCTTCGTCGGCGGTCCGGATGCCGGCCAGGTCGGCGGCCCGGATGGTGCCGTCGAGGATGGGTACGTCGTACTCCTGGCCGGTGCGGTTGTCCCGGACCGTGAGGGACTCTGCGCTGCCTGCAGAGGCGGCAGCCGTCTCTTGGGACACATCGGCTCCCATCGCTGTTTTGTCTCGACTCAGGCCAACTTATGCCCCCTCGGCGCGCGGTGGCGAACAGGGGGCTCCGCACCGGGGTCGTTTTGACCCTTGGTGCCGGCGCCGAGTATTCTGGGCGGTCGCTGCGCCCACGTGTGAGCCGGGGCAGCGAGGCCCCTGCGGGGCCATACTCCCAGACCACCGAACGAACGAAGGTCCACGACCGTGCGCACGTACAGCCCGAAGCCCGGTGACGTTCAGCGTCAATGGCACGTGATCGATGCCAACGACGTCGTCCTGGGCCGGCTCGCCGTCCAGGCCGCCACGCTGCTTCGCGGCAAGCACAAGCCGACGTACGCCCCGCACCTCGACACCGGGGACTTCGTGATCATCGTCAACGCCGACAAGGTGGCGCTCTCGGGCAACAAGCGCGAGGGCAAGCTGTCGTACCGCCACTCCGGCTACCCCGGCGGCCTGACCGCGACGCGGTTCGGTGACCTGCTGGACAAGCACCCGCGCCGCGCGATCGAGAAGGCGGTATGGGGCATGCTGCCCAAGAACCGCCTGGGTCGCCAGATGCTGAAGAAGCTGAAGGTCTACGCCGGTCCCGAGCACCCGCACCGGGCGCAGCAGCCGCAGCCGTTCGAGATCACCCAGGTCGCCCAGTGATCGTCGTCACTGTGCGTGACACCGTGAGCGCCGCTCACCGCAGCCTGACAGCCGTCGAAGTGAGGAACATCCGTGGCTGAGCCCACCACGTCGCCCAACACCTCCGCGCCGGCCGACTCCAGCGAGTCGAGCTCGGTCGCCTACAGCTCCGAGACCACCCCGGCCTCGGAGAGCACCGCTCGTCCGGCGGCGATCGCTCCCTCGGGAGCCACCGGCCGGCGCAAGCAGGCCATCGCCCGCGTGCGCCTGGTCCCCGGATCGGGCCAGTGGACGGTCAACGGCCGGTCGCTCGACCAGTACTTCCCGAACAAGCTGCACCAGCAGCTGGTCAACGAGCCGTTCGTGCTGACCAACGTCAGCGGCGCCTACGACGTGATCGCCCGCATCCACGGCGGTGGCCCCAGCGGCCAGGCGGGCGCGCTGCGCCTCGGCGTCTCGCGCGCGCTCAACGCCGTCGACGTGGAGGCCAACCGGCCCACGCTGAAGAAGGCCGGGATGCTCAGCCGCGACGCGCGGGTCAAGGAGCGCAAGAAGGCTGGTCTGAAGAAGGCCCGCAAGGCTCCGCAGTACTCCAAGCGCTGATCCCGCGCTGCCGAGCTCGGTGACCAGCACATGAGCCGGATCTTCGGCACCGACGGCGTCCGAGGCGTCGCCAACCGCGACCTGACTGCCGAGCTCGCGCTCGACCTGTCGGTCTCGGCGGCGCACGTGCTCGGCGAGGTCGGCACGGACGGACGCCGGCCGCTGGCGGTGGTGGGACGCGACCCGCGGGCCTCCGGCGAGTTCCTGGAGGCCGCGGTGGTGGCCGGGCTGGCCAGTGCCGGGGCCGACGTCATGCGCCTCGGCGTGGTGCCCACGCCCGCGGTGGCGTTCCTGACCGCCGACCTCGGCGCCAACTTCGGCGTGATGCTCTCGGCGAGCCACAACCCGATGCCCGACAACGGCATCAAGTTCTTCGCCCGCGGCGGCCTCAAGCTCGAGGATCTGCTCGAGCAGGAGATCGAGGCGCACATGGGTGCGCCGTGGCGGCGTCCGACCGGCGCGGCCGTCGGCCGGGTCCGCGACCTGCCCAGAGAGGCGGACGACCGGTACATCGACCACCTGGTCGCGACCGTGGCCCATCGCCTCGACGGCCTGAAGGTCGTCGTCGACGCTGCCAACGGCGCGGCGTACGACGTGGCGCCCCGCGCGCTGCGTGCTCTCGGCGCCGAGGTGGTGGCCATCCACTGCGATCCCGACGGCCTGGACATCAACGCCGACTGCGGCTCCACTCACATGGAGTCGCTGCAGACCGCGGTCGTCGAGCACGGCGCACACGCTGGGATCGCCCTCGACGGTGACGCCGACCGGTGTCTTGCCGTCGACGCCGAGGGCCAGGTCGTCGACGGCGACCAGATCCTGGCCGTCCTCGCCCTGGCCATGCGCGACGGCGACCGGCTGGAGGACTCCACGGTCGTGGCGACGGTGATGAGCAACCTGGGGTTCCTGCAGGCCATGGAGCGCGAGCGGATCAAGGTCGAGCAGACCCGGGTCGGCGACCGCTACGTGCTCGAGCTGATGCGGGCGCGTGGGCTGTCGCTGGGCGGCGAGCAGTCCGGGCACGTGGTGATGGCCGAGCACTCCACGACCGGCGACGGCGTACTCACCGGGGTGCACCTGCTCGCCCGGGTGGCCGAGACCGGCAGCAGTCTGGGCGACCTGGCCCGCGTGATGTCCCGGCTGCCGCAGGTGCTGGTCAACGTGCCCGGTGTCGACAAGGCACGCGTCTACAGCGACGAGGCTGTGCAGGCGGCGGTGAACGAGGCCGAGAAGGCGCTGGGTACAGCGGGGCGGATCCTGCTGCGGCCCTCCGGCACCGAGCCGCTGGTGCGGGTGATGGTCGAGGCCGAGTCGTCCGAACGCGCCGAGCAGGTCGCCAGCGGGCTCGCCGCCGTCGTCGAGCATCACCTGCGCCTCTGACGGCCCTTTCCTTCGCGCCGAGGCCGCTCAAGCTTTTCGCGCCGAGATTGCGCGAATGCCCCCGTGCTGCCCACAGCGCGCCCAAGGCTCACCACCGCTTCGCGCCCAAGGCTCACCACCGATTCGCGCCGAGATTGCGCGAATGCCCCCGCGCTGCCCACAGTGCACGCGGTCTTTGCGGGGCATTCGCGCAATCTCGGCGCAAGGCAGCGGGGCATTCGCGCAAGACAGCGGGGCAAGACAGCGGGGCAAGACAGCGGGGCAAGGCAGCGCGGCCAGGGCTACAGCTTGCGCAGGCGGATCCAGCGCACGGAGTGGTCGGCGTCCTTGCGCAGCACCAGCGACGCCCGGCTGCGCGTGGGCTTGATGTTCGTGGCCAGGTTGGGGCCGTTGATCGTGTCCCAGATGTTCTCGGCCTGGCTGACGGCCTCGGGCACGCTCAGGTCGGCGTAGCGGGTGAAGTACGACTCGGGGTCGCGGAACGCCGTCTCGCGCAGGCGCAGGAACCGCTCGACGTACCAGGTGCGCACGTCGCCCACCGCGGCGTCGACGTACAGGGAGAAGTCGAAGAAGTCGCTGACCGCGAGGCTGGTCCGGCCGTCCTCGCGGGCGCGGCCGGGCTGCAGCACGTTCAGTCCCTCGACCAGCACGATGTCGGGCTTCTTGAGCACCAGCGACTCGTCGGGCATCACGTCGTACTTGAGATGGGAGTACTGCGGCACGGTCACCGAGTCACGGCCGGACTTGACGTCGATCACGAACCGCAGCAGCGCCTTGCGGTCGTAGGACTCGGGGAAGCCCTTGCGGTCGAGGATGCCCCGCCTGATCAGCTCGGCGTTCGGCAGCAGGAACCCGTCGGTGGTGACCAGCTCGACGTTCGGGTGCTCGGGCCAGTGGGCCAGCAGCTCACGCAGCAGCCGGGCGGTGGTGGACTTGCCGACCGCGACCGAGCCGGCGATGCCGATCACGAAGGGTGTCCGCGGCGGCTGCGGCCGGTCCAGGAACTCCTCGGTGGCCCGGTGCAGCGCGTCGGAGTGCCGGACGTAGAGGCTGAGCAGCCGGGACAGCGGGAGGTAGACCTCGCGGACCTCCTCGAGGTCGAGCTCGTCGCCGAGACCGCGCAGCCGGTCGACGTCGAGGCCGGACAGCGGCTGCTCGACCGACTCGGCCAGCGCCGCCCACGCGGACCGGTCGAGCTCGACGTAGGGGGATGACTCCCGCGTGACCCGCGACTCCGGCATGGGCCCCATTGTTGCGATAGCCCCTCGCCGATGCGCCGGGGGGCTCCGAAGCCTCGGTACGCTGAGGTCCATGTGCGGAATCGTGGGTTACGTCGGTGACCAGCAGGCCCTGGGCGTGGTGGTCGAGGGTCTGCGGCGCCTGGAGTACCGCGGTTACGACTCCGCGGGTGTGGCCATGGTCGCCGGCGAGGCGCTGCACGTGCAGAAGCGCACCGGCAAGCTCGCCAACCTGGACAAAGCGCTCAGCGAGACCCCGATGCCGTCCTCGTCGACCGCGGTGGGGCACACGCGGTGTGCAACCCACGGGCCGCCCAACGACCGCAACGCCCACCCGCACGTCGACTGCGCCCGGCGGGTCGCCGTGGTGCACAACGGCATCATCGAGAACTTCGCCTCGCTGCGCGACCGGCTCGAGCGCGAGGGCCACGAGATGCGCTCCGACACCGACACCGAGGTGGTGGCCCACCTGCTCGAGCTCGAGCTCGCCGGCGGCGCCGACCTCACGGCCGCCATGCAGTCGGTGTGCCGCGGCCTCAAGGGGGCGTTCACGCTCGTCGCGACGACGGCCGACGACCCCTCGACGGTGGTCGGCGCCCGGCGCAACTCCCCGCTCGTGGTCGGTCTCGGCCAGGGCGAGAACTTCCTGGCCTCCGACGTCGCGGCGTTCCTGCAGCACACCCGCGAGGCGCTGGAGCTCGGCCAGGACCAGGTGGTCACGATCACCCGCGACGACGTCTCGGTGACCGGCTTCGACGGCCAGCAGGTCGAGGGCCGGCCCTACCGCGTCGACTGGGACCTCTCCGCCGCCGAGAAGGGCGGCTACGACTGGTTCATGCGCAAGGAGATCTACGAGCAGCCGCAGGCCGTGGCCGACACGCTGCTCGGGCGGCACACCTCCGACGGCTCCCTGCAGCTGGACGAGATGCGGCTCTCCGACGACGAGCTGCGCACGATCGACAAGATCATCGTGCTGGCCTGCGGCACCTCGTTCTACGCCGGTCTGGTCGCCAAGTACGCCATCGAGCACTGGACCCGCGTGCCGTGCGAGGTCGAGCTGTCCAGCGAGTTCCGCTACCGCGACCCCATCGTCGACCGCTCCACGCTGGTGGTCACGATCAGCCAGTCCGGCGAGACGATGGACACGCTGATGGCGATCCGGCACGCCCGGCAGCAGCGGGCGCGCGTGCTCTCGATCTGCAACACCAACGGCTCGACGATCCCGCGGGAGTCCGACGCGGTGATCTACACCCACGCCGGACCCGAGATCGGGGTCGCGTCGACCAAGGGCTTCCTGACCCAGCTGGTGGCCTGCTACCTGCTCGGGCTCTACCTCGCCCAGGTGCGCGGGATGAAGTACGGCGACGAGATCAACGCGATCATGGGCCAGCTCGCCGAGGTCCCGGCGGCGCTGCGCCGGCTGCTGGCCGGCATCGGCCCGGTCGAGGAGCTCGCCCGCGAGCTCGCCGGGTCGCGGTCGGTGCTGTTCCTCGGCCGGCACGTCGGCTACCCGGTCGCGCTCGAGGGTGCACTCAAGCTCAAGGAGCTGGCGTACATCCACGCCGAGGGCTTCGCCGCCGGCGAGCTCAAGCACGGCCCGATCGCGCTGATGGAGGACCGGCTGCCGGTGTTCGTGGTCGTGCCGCCGCGCGGGCGCGACATGCTGCACGACAAGATCGTCAGCAACATCCAGGAGATCCGCGCCCGCGGCGCCCGCACGATCGTGCTCGCGGAGGAGGGTGACCACGACGTCGAGCCGTACGCCGACGTGCTGATCCGGCTGCCGCGGGTGGGCACCCTGCTCCAGCCGCTGGTCGCAACAGTGCCGCTGCAGGTGTTCGCCTGCGAGCTGGCCTCCAGCCTCGGTCACGACGTCGACCAGCCCCGCAACCTCGCCAAGTCCGTCACGGTGGAGTGATGCGGGGGCAGCACCGGCGCGCTGGGTTGCGCGCTTTTTCAGCGAGACCTGGGGTGGTGCGGCGATGATCGTCGGCGTGGGAATCGACGTGGTCGACGTCGCCCGGTTCGAGGCGACGCTGCAGCGCACGCCCGGACTGCGCACCCGGCTCTTCACCCCGCACGAGCGGGGACGGGCGATCGCCTCGCTGGCGGCGCGGTTCGCGGCCAAGGAGGCGCTGGCCAAGGCACTGGGCGCGCCAGAGGGCCTGCAGTGGATGGACGCCGAGGTGCGCAGCGACGACTCAGGCAAGCCCACGCTGCACCTGGAGGGCTCGGTCGCCGCCCGAGCGCAGCGGCTGTCGGTCGGCTCGGTGCACGTCTCCCTGTCGCACGACGCGGGCATCGCCTCCGCGGTCGTGGTGCTGGAGAGCTGATGCGGCGCGCCCACACGGTCGAGCAGATACGCGCCGCCGAGGCCGCGCTGATGGCCCGGCTGCCCGAGGGCACGCTGATGCAGCGGGCGGCCGCCGGGCTCGCGACCGTGTGCGCGGAGCTCCTGGGCACGGTCTACGGCGCCCGGGTCGTGGTCCTGGCGGGTGCGGGCGACAACGGCGGTGACGCGCTGTACGCCGGTGCGCGGCTGGCCCGCCGCGGCGCCCACGTCGAGGCGTTGCTCACCGCCCCGGACAAGGCGCATGCCGCCGGGCTGGCCGCTTTACGCGCGGCGGGTGGTCACGTGCGCGTCATGCAGACCGATCATCATGCGAACCGAAGACATGTGTCGGGAGCCGACCTGTTGATCGACGGGATCGTCGGCATCGGCGGCCGTCCCGGGCTACGGGAACCGGCCGGGGAGATGCTGGCGGCGGTCGAGGCCGACCTCACGGTGGCCGTGGATGCGCCCAGCGGCATCGACGTCGACACCGGGGAGACCCCGGCCTCGCACGTGCGCGCCGACGTCACGGTCACCTTCGGCACCCACAAGGTGGGCCTGCTCGTCGACCCCGCGGCACAGGCCGCCGGCACCGTTTCGCTGGTCGACATCGGGCTCGACCTGCCGCCGGCCGACGTCGAGGCCCTGCAGCACGCCGACGTGGCCGCGCTGCTGCCGGTTCCCCGGCACGACGCGCAGAAGTACACCCGGGGAGTCGTCGGGGTCGCGGCCGGTTCCGCGGAGTTCACCGGTGCCGCCGTACTCGCCGTGTCCGGAGCACTGGCCGGTCCGTGCGGCATGGTCCGGTACGACGGGCCCGACAGCGTCGCCGCACTGGTGCGGTCGGCACACCCCGAGGTCGTCGTCGGGCCCGGCCGGGTGCAGGCCTGGGTGGTCGGCTCCGGAGGCGGGGGCGACGTCGCCAAGGCGCTCGAGCGGGTACGCGACGACGGCGTCCCCCTCGTCGTCGACGCGGACGCGCTTGCGCATCTCGACCGCCCTCTCGGCGTACACGCGCTGCTCACCCCGCACGCCGGCGAGCTCGCCCGGATGCTCGACGTACCGCGCGAGGACGTCGAGGTCGCGCCGCTGCGGCACGTGCGCGACGCTGCGCGCCAGTACGCCGCCACGGTCCTGCTGAAGGGGGCGCGGACGCTGGTGGCCGATCCCGGCGGACGGGTGCGGGTCAACGCCACCGGCACCCCCTGGCTGGCCACCGCCGGAGCCGGTGACGTGCTGGCCGGGCTGTGCGGCGCGCTGCTCGCCTCCGGGCTGGACCCGCTCGACGCCGGGAGCGTCGGCGCGTGGCTGCACGGCTCGGCGGCTACGCTCTCCTCGGCCGGAGGACCGGTCACCGCGGTGGACGTGGCCGAGGCACTGCCACGGGCGACCGCGTGGGTTCTGGAGGCAGGGGGCGGATGAGCCAGGCGGGGCGGCGCAGGGTGCACCAGCCGGGACGCCGGGTGCGGCAGCAGCCGCGCCGGCGCCGGGCGAGGTTCCACCACGCCCACAGCCTGGCCGGCACTCTGGGCCTCACCGCACTCGGCACGCTGGTGCCCGGGAGCGGGATGGTGGTCGCGGGCCGCCGCGGCCTCGGGCTGGTGCTGGTCGCGATCAGCTTCGGTGCCCTCGGGCTGCTGGGCTTCGCGGCCCAGGACCGCAGGGCGCTGCTCGACGCGGCCCTCGACCCCGAGAAGCTCATGGTGGTCGCGCTGGCGTCCTTCGGCGTGCTGCTGGTCCTCGTGCTGGTCGTGGTGCTGACCTACCGGATGGTGCGCCGGCCACGCGCGCCCGACCGCGACCGCGCCGTCGAGCTCACGTTCGTGGTGGCACTGTGCCTGCTGGTCGCGGTGCCGTTCGCGGTCGGAGCGCGCTACGCCGTGCTCCAGCGCGACCTGGTCAAGACGGTCTTCGCCGACACCGGCCCGGTCGCCGACGATGGGGACCCGTGGGGCGGCGACGAGCGGGTCAACGTGCTGCTGCTCGGCGGTGACGGCGGCGTGCACCGGGTCGGCATCCGCACCGACAGCGTGATGGTGGCCAGCATCGACCCCGAGACCGGCGACGCCGTGCTGTTCGGGCTGCCCCGCAACCTGGCGGAGGTGCCGTTCCCGGAGGGCTCGGAGCTCGACGAGCTCTACCCCGAGGGATTCACCGGTGAGGGCGACCCGCTGGAGTGGATGCTCAACGCGGTCTACGGCAACGCGCCCGAGCTGCACCCGGACGTGTTCGCCGACGTCGACAACCCGGGCGCGGAGGCCGTGAAGCAGGCCGCCAGCGGGGCCCTGGGCATCGACGTCGACTACTACCTGCTGGTCAACCTGCACGGTTTCCGCGAGGTCGTCGACGCGATCGGCGGGGTCACGGTCAACATCAACGAGCCGATCCCGATCGGCGGCAACACCGACCTCGGAGTGCCTCCGGAGGACTACCTCGATCCCGGACCGAGCCAGCATCTCGACGGGTTCGACGCGCTGTGGTTCGCGCGCGGGCGCTACGGGCTCGACGACTACAACCGGATGGAACGGCAGCGCTGCGTCGTCGACGCGCTGATCGACGAGGTCGACCCGGTCACGGTGCTCCGCCGCTACGAGGCCCTCGCGAACGCCGGCAAGGAGATCATGCGCACCGACATCCCGCAGGACCTCGTCCCCGCGTTCGTCGAGCTCGGGATGGACCGGGAAGAGGGCGGCGTCAAGAGCGTGGTGTTCCGCTACTCCGACCAGTTCGACCCGAACGACCCCGACTACGACTGGATGCACCGCAAGGTCGACCGCACGCTCGCCGCGGACGAGTCCGAGGTCGGTCCGAAGAAGCCCCGGCCGTCCCCTTCGCCGGTCCCGGCCACGCGCTCGCCCGAGCAGACAACCGGCGAGGGCGGCGACAAGGCCGACCCCTGTGCCTACCACCCGGTCGGCTGAGGGCGCCGCGGGGGCGCCGGTGCCCCCGGTGGCCCAGCGGTGGCCCAGCGCCCGCGTGAAAAGATGGACCGACCATGAGCAGCACACCCGCGCGCGCCGAGGCCGTCGTCGACCTGCGCGCGATCCGCGACAACGTCGTCCGGCTGCGTGAGCAGGCCGGTGGACGTGAGCTGATGGCCGTGGTCAAGGCCGGCGGCTACGGCCACGGCAGCCGGCCAGCGGCCGCCGCCGCCCGCGCCGGCGGTGCGTCCTGGATCGGCGTGGCGTTCATGGAGGAGGCGCTCACGCTGCGCGAGGCGGGTGACGACGGGCCGCTGCTGTCCTGGCTCGCCGTCCCGGGCGAGGACTACGCCCCTGCGGTCGAGGCCGACGTGGACGTCACGGCGTACACCCGCGCGCAGCTCGCCGACATCGCGCGGGCGGCCCGCCACGTCGGGCGCCGGGCGCGGCTGCAGCTCAAGGCCGACACCGGCCTCAACCGCGGCGGTACGCCGATGCGCGACTGGGAGGATCTCGTGCGCGCCTGCCGCGAGGCCGAGCAGGACGGCACGGTCACGGTCACCGGCATCTGGTCGCACATGGCCAGCGGAGACCTGCCCGGCGACCCGTCGGTGCCGTTGCAGGTCAAGGTGTTCGGCGAGGCCCTGGAGGCTGCCGCGGCCGCCGGGCTGCGACCGCAGGTGCGGCACCTGGCCAACTCGCCGACGATCTTCACCCGCGAGGACGCGGGCTACGACATGGTGCGCCCCGGCCTGTCCATCTACGGGCTTTCGCCGATCCCGGACCAGAACACCTCCGCCGAGCTCGGGCTGACACCGGCGATGACCCTGCGGACGACCCTGGGCCTGGTCAAGCCGGTCGCGGCGGGCGAGGGCGTGTCGTACGGCCACACCTACGTCGCCGAGCGCGACACCGTCCTCGGGCTGGTGCCGCTCGGCTACGGCGACGGCATCCTGCGGCACGCCTCGAACAAGGCGGAGGTCTGGGTCGGCGGAGCACGCCACCGGATCGCCGGCCGGGTGTGCATGGACCAGTTCATGGTCGACCTCGGCCCCGAGTCGACCGCGTGCGCCGGCGACGAGGTGGTGCTCTTCGGCGCCGGACTGGGCGGGGAGCCGACGGCGCAGGACTGGGCCTACGCCGCCGAGACGATCAGCTACGAGATCGTCTCCCGGCTCGGCGACCGCATCACCCGTACGTACACCGGTCTCGACGCGGTCGGCCTGGACGCGGCCGGGCTCGAGCGGATCGGCGTCCGCCCGTGAGCCGGCGCTCGCAGCTCGGCAAGGTCGGCGGCGTCGCCGCACTCGGTCTGGTGGCCGCGGGCACGGTCGCTCGGGTGGCGCTCGACCGCAAGGCCGTACGCCGCCGAGCGCGCATGCGCCCCGACGCCGAGCCGCTCGGCAGCCTGCGCGGCGACGTACACTCTGTGACCACCGAGGACGGCGTTGCCCTGCACGTCGAGGTCGACGAGCCGGACGGCGAACCCGCCGGACCGACGGTGGTCTTCGTGCACGGCTACGCGCTGAACCTCGACTGCTGGCACTTCCAGCGCAAGGCGCTGCGCGGGCGCTACCGCCTGGTGCTCTATGACCAGCGTGCGCACGGCCGGTCCGCGCCCTCCGACGACGAGCACAGCAACATCGACCAGCTCGGCCGCGACCTGCAGCAGGTGCTCGACACGGTCACCCCGAACGAGGAGGTCGTGCTGGTCGGGCACTCCATGGGCGGCATGGCGATCATGGCCATGGCCGAGCAGGCGCCGCGGCTGTTCGGCGACCGGGTCGTAGGCGTCGCGCTGATGGCCACCAGCGCCGGCGACCTCGACCAGGTGACCCTCGGACTGCCGGGCTTCCCGGGTCGCATGCTGCACCGCCTCGGCCCCAGTGCGCTCGCGACGCTGGCCCGGGTGCCGGCGGTCGTCGAGGGCGGCCGCAAGGCCGGCAGCGAGGTCGCCTACATGTTCACCCGGCGATTGGCGTTCGGGGGCGACGTGCCGTCCGAGCTCGCCGACTTCACCGACGAGATGCTCGCGGCCACGCCGATCGGCGTCGTCGCGGCGTTCTTCCCCGGCTTCGCCGAGCACAACCGGTACGCCTCGCTGGCCGCCCTGCGCCGCGTCCCCCTGCTGGTGGTCGGCGCGACCGCGGACCGGATGACGCCGGGACGGCACAGCCGGGAGATCGTGCGGCGGGTGCCGTCGGCCTACCTGTGCGAGCTCGAGGGCGCCGGCCACATGGTGATGCTGGAGCGCGCCGACGAGGTCAACGAGGCACTCGAGGAGCTGCTCGAACGCGCGTCCGGCGAGGCGGTCGCATGAGCACCGTTCGCGAGGTCGCCACGTGATCGACCTGCACGTGGTCGAGGTCGGGCCCGAGGCCGCTGCCGACGTCGTCGCCGTCATCCACGCCGCGTTCGGTGCCCGGCCCACGCTCGACCCGCCGTCGACCGCGCTGCACGAGAGCGAGCAGTCGGTGGCGGCGGCCCTCGCCGCACACGGCGGGCTGCTGGTGACCGTCGACGGGAGCCCGGCAGCGGCGCTGCTGTTCGAGCCCGCGGACGATTCGCTCCGGCTGCGCCGCGTGGCTGTCGATCCGGCGCTGCAGCACCGTGGCGTGGCGTCCGCGCTGGTCGGCTGCGCGGAGGACGTGGCCGGCGACCGCGGCTACGGCACGGTGAGCCTGGCCGCGCGGCTGGAGCTGCCGGCCACCCAGCGGTTCTGGACCCACCGCGGCTACGTCGAGACCGCGCGTGAAGGCGTGATGCTGACCTTCGCCAAGGCGTTGCCGGTCGAGGTCGACGTAAGCACCGCCGACGACGCGCGGGCGCTGGGCACGCGGCTCGCGGGCGTCCTCGGCGCCGGTGACCTCGTGCTGCTGGCCGGCGACCTGGGCGCCGGCAAGACCACGCTGACGCAGGGCATCGGGGCCGGGCTGCAGGTGCGTGGCGCGATCACCTCGCCGACGTTCGTGATCGCGCGGGTGCATCCGCCGCTGGCCGGGGGACCGCCGCTGGTGCACGCCGACGCCTACCGGCTCGGCGGGGTGGACGAGCTCGACGACCTCGACCTCGACACCGCCGTCGACGAGGCGGTCACGGTGGTCGAGTGGGGCGAGGGCATGGCCGAGGCGCTGGCCGGCGACCGCCTCGAGCTGGTGATCCGGCGCCGCCGCGGCCGGCCGACGAACGGCTCTGCCCCGCAGGGCGACGACGGGGACGACCCGCGACACGTGCGCGTCAGCCCTGTCGGACGCCGGTGGATCGGCGTCGACCTCCACGCCGCGGTGCGTCCGGGCTGAGGCGGCGCGAAGAACGGGGTCGCCCCACGCGCAGCGCGAGTGGTCCGCGCCGGGCGAGCACGTAGTCTCGCGGTGTGCTGCTGCTCGCCTTCGACACCGCGACTCCGGCCGTCACCGTCGCCCTGCACGACGGGGAGACGGTCGTGGCCGAGCACACCGTCGTCGACGCGATGCGCCACGGCGAGCTGCTCGCACCGGGCATCGCGAACGTGCTCGAAAGCGCCGGCGCCGACCGCACGCAGCTCACCGACATCGCCGTCGGGGTCGGCCCCGGCCCGTTCACCGGTCTGCGGGTGGGCCTGGTGACCGCGCGCACGCTGGGTGAGGTGCTCGGCCTCCCCGTGCACGGCGTGTGCAGCCTGGACGTCCTCGCCGCCGAGGCCGACGTCGAGGGCCCGTTCGTGGTCGCGACCGACGCCCGCCGCAAGGAGGTCTACTGGGCCGCGTACGCAGACCGCCGGACCCGGACCAGCGGGCCGCACGTCGCCCGCCCCGCCGATGTCGAGGCACCGGGGGTGGTCGTCGGCCGTGGTGCGGTCCTCTACCCCGACGCGTTCCCGAAGCCGGCCGCGCCGGAGAACCCCTCGGCCGCCGTCCTCGCCGAGCAGGTCGCCCGCGGGCGCGTCGAGGTGCTGCCACCGGACCCGCTGTACCTTCGCCGGCCGGACGCGGTCGCCGCGACCGCACGCAAGAAGGTGCTGTGACGTCGATCCGCCCGGCGACCGACGCCGACGTCGACGCGGTCGCCGCGCTGGAGGCCGAGATCTTCGGCAGCGACGCGTGGTCTCGCGCCTCGGTTCGCGCGGAGGTGGCGGCTGCGTCGCGGCAGTGCTTCGTGGCCGTCGACGACGGCGAGATCCGCGGGTACGTCGTCGTCCGCGACGCCGGTGACGTGGCCGACCTGCAACGGATCGCGGTCACGACGCCGATGCGCCGTCGGGGGCTGGGCGCAAGGCTGTTGCGGCACTGCGACGTGTCGGCGTACGACCGCACGCTGCTGGAGGTACGGGCGGACAACGTCGCCGCGATCGGGTTCTACTCCAGGGAGGGGTTCACCGAGATCGACCGCCGCCGGTCGTACTACGCCGACGGCGCCGACGCCGTCGTCATGCAGCGCTGACCGGGGGCTGAGCGAGAGCTGACCGGGGAGCCGACCGGGCTCGTCGGTGCCACGCCGGGGGCGACGGCACAATGGGTGCCGTGGCGGACCTTCCCCTGGTGCTCGGCATCGAGACCTCCTGCGACGAGACCGGCGTCGGCGTGGTGCACGGCACCCGGCTGCTCGCCGACGAGGTCGCGTCGTCGGTGGAGGAGCAGGCGCGGTTCGGGGGAGTGGTCCCCGAGGTCGCCAGCCGCGCGCACCTGGAGGCGATGGTGCCGACGATCAGGCGCGCGTGCGCCACGTCCGGGGTCGCGCTGTCCGACGTCGACGCGATCTCGGTGACCAGCGGTCCCGGCCTCGCCGGTGCGTTGCTGGTGGGGGTGGCATCGGCCAAGGCCCTGGCGCTGGCGCTCGGCAAGCCGCTGTACGGCGTCAACCACCTCGCCGCGCACGTCGCCGTGGACCAGCTCGAGCACGGCCGGCTGCCCGAGCCCTGCGTCGCGCTGCTGGTGAGCGGCGGGCACTCCTCGCTGCTGCTGGTCGACGACGTCACGCGCGGTGTCGACCCGCTCGGGTCGACGATCGACGACGCGGCCGGGGAGGCCTTCGACAAGGTGGCCCGGCTGCTCGACCTGCCCTTCCCCGGTGGTCCGTACATCGACCGGGCGGCTCGCGAGGGTGACCCCGCCTACGTCGAGTTCCCGCGCGGGCTCACCAGCGGGCGTGACCTCGAGCACCACCGGTTCGACTTCTCGTTCTCCGGGCTGAAGACGGCGGTCGCGCGCTGGGTCGAGGCGCGCGAGCGCGACGGCGAGCCGGTGCCGGTCGCCGACGTGGCCGCCGCGTTCCAGGAGGCGGTCTGTGACGTGCTCACCCGCAAGGCGGTCGACGCGTGCCGCCGGCAGGGCGTGCACGACCTGCTGATCGGCGGGGGCGTGGCCGCCAACTCGCGGCTGCGCGTGCTCGCCGAGGAGCGGGCGGCGCGACACGGCATCCGTGTACGCGTGCCCCGGCCGGCACTGTGCACCGACAACGGCGCGATGGTGGCCGCGCTCGGCGCGGAGCTGGTCACCCGCGGCCGCTCGCCCTCCAAGCTGGACCTGCCCGCCGACTCGTCGATGCCGGTGACCGAGGTCGTGGCTTGACCGGTCTCGTCTGGCTGGCGCTCGGCGCGACCATGCTCGTCGGCGGAGCAGAGCTGTTCGCTGAGAACGTCGCATCGGCGGCCCGCCGCGTCGGTCTCACCGCGCTCGCACTCGGCGTACTGCTCGCCGGGGCCGAGCCGGAGGAGGCGCTCACCGCCGGTATCGCGTCGGGTCGTGGTCACCCGCAGCTGGCGGTGGGCGACGCGATCGGCGCCAATTTCGTCATTCTGACGCTAGCGCTGGGGTTGGCCGCGGTGTTCACCGCGCTGCCGGTGAGCCGACGCGTCCGCCAGTACGCCGGTGGCGCTGCGCTGGCCGGGCTGGTCGCGCTGGGTGTGCTGGCCGACGGCCGCGTGGGTCGTGGTGAGGGCGCCGCCCTGGTCGGTGCGTACGCGCTGGCGGTGTGCTGGGTGTGGTGGCGCGAGCGGACGCCGCCGACGATCGGGGAGATGGCCGAGAGCGAGCTGGCCGAGGGAGACCGTGGAGGTGAGGACGACCCCGAGCCGCCGAGCAGGTTCGCCCTCGCCCTGACGCTCAGCGGGGTCGTGCTGATGGTGCTCGGTGGCTGGCTCGCGGTCACCGGAGCCGAACGTCTCGTCACCGGCCTCGGACTCGACGACACCGGGGTCGGCCTCACCCTGCTCGCGCTGGCGACCAGCGCCGAGATGCTCGCGCTCGTGGTCGCGGCCGCGCGGCACCGGGTCGCGGAGGTGGCCATCGCGGGGCTGGTGGGCGCCGTGGCCTACAACGCCACGGTCTCGCTCGGGGTGGGCGCCCTGGTCGCACCGCTGCGCGGTGTCGGCGACCCTCGCGTACTGCTGGTGGCCGCCGGCTGCGCCCTGCTCCCGCTGACGCTGTTGGCGCTGGGGCGTTCCGGTGCGGCCTCGCGCTGGGGTGGTGGCGTGCTGGTCGCGGCGTACCTCGCCGCCGTACCCCTGCTGCTGGTCTGACGCTGCTGGTCTGCGGGCACGGTTGACGGGGCATAGTGGGGGTGATGACGTCCACCGCTCGCACGCTCTGTGCCCTTCTCGTCCTCGCCCTGCTGACCGCCTCCTGCTCGCTGAGCGACGGGGAGTCGGCCACCCCGGCCGCAGACTCCACCAGCCGAGAGCCGAGCCGCACGGAGCAGTCGGCTCCGGGGTCGGCGGAGCCGCAGCAGGCCGGGCCGAGCAAGGGGCCGGGCAAGGCCCCTAAGCAGACCGGCAACGCGTCCGCGGCGGTCGAGCCGGGCTGGGGGCCCACCCGGGCCCAGATCCGCCGCGCCCGGGCCGCCGTCGCGCGGATGAGCCTGCCCGAGAAGGCGGGGCAGGTGATCGTCGCGAGGTACGGCGGCACCGCGCCGCCCACCGGGCTGATCCGGCGCTACCACCTCGGCGGCGTGATCGTGATGGAGGACAACGCCGCCTCGATCGACGCCGTACGCCGCTCCAACGCGCGGCTGCAGCGCGCCGACCGGCGGCCGTGGCCGCTGTTCCTCGGCGTCGACCAGGAGGGCGGCATCGTCAACCGGCTGAACGCGCCGATGACCGGCTTCCCCACGCTGATGACCCATGGCGCGTCGAACCGGCCCGACCTGGCCCGCGCGGCGGCACGCGCCAGCGCCGAGGAGCTGCGCGCCGCCGGGTTCACGGTCGTCTTCGCCCCGGACGCCGACGTCACCATCGGCGCGGGCGACCCCACCATCGGATCCCGTTCGGTCGGCAGCCGGCCGAAGCAGGTGGCCCGGATCGTGACCGCGATGGTCGGGGGCTACCGCGCCGCCGGGATCATGCCGGTGGTCAAGCACTTCCCCGGGCACGGCAGCGTCGGCACCGACAGCCACCTCGGCCTGCCGGTACAGAACGCGTCCATGCGCACGCTCCGGCAGCGCGACCTGGTGCCGTTCCGGGCCGCGATCGGCGCCGACGCACCGGTGACGATGATCGGGCACCTCGACGTGCGCGCGGTCGACCCGCGGACCCCCTCGACGCTGTCGCGACCGGTGATCACCGGGCTGCTGCGCCAGAAGATGGGGTTCGACGGTCTGGTCGTCACCGACGCCATGGAGATGGGCGCGATCGTCGAGGGCTACGGCACCGGCGACGCGGCCGTGCGGTCGATACGCGCCGGCGTCGACACGCTGCTGATGCCGGCCGACCTGCCCACGGCGCATCGCGCGATCGTGCGCGGCGTCCGTTCGGGTCGGCTGCCCCGGCCGCGGCTGGACCAGGCCGCGACCCGCACGGTCGCGCTGCTGATGCACCAGCAGGCGCAGCGCCGCGCACCCGGCCCGGGAGCCATCGGCAGCCACGCGGGTGCGTCCTACCGCGCGTCCAAGGCCGCGGTCACCGTGGTCAAGGGCCGGTGCTCCGGACGCCTCGTCGGCCGCGGCGTGAGCGTGTCGGGCGACTCCGAGGCGACCTCGGCGTTCCGGGCGGCCGCGCGCCGGCGCGGGCTCTCCACCTCCGGCGGCTCGTCCGTGGCGTTCCTCGGGTACGCCGACTCGGCTCGCAGCGGCGACGTGGTCGTGACGACGGACACGCCGTACGCGCTGCGGCAGAGCCGCGCACGCACCAAGATCGCGCTGTACGGCGACTCCCGGGGGGCGATGCGTGCCCTGGTCGACGTACTCCTGGGGCGCGAGCGCGCACCCGGCCAGCTGCCGGTCCGCGTACGCGGCGTGCCGCGCCAGGGCTGCTGAGCCCCACGCTTGAGGACGTGCCGGTAAACGGCATGGCCTGCTGCGCGCCGCCCCACGGGCACCTCGCTGCGTTGCAGCCGCTCGACGTACAACACCGGTATGCCTGCGCGCCTGCGCCTTGCGAGGCATCCCGCGGATGCGACGCTCGCGACGGCCGAGAACCGGGAGGCACGCCCTGACCGCGCAGCAACGCTCCGGGCGCGCCGCCGACGCCGACGCGCTGTGCGTCGGCGCCTACCAGGACTGCGGCGGACCGGACGTCGGCGCGGCCCTGGTCGCCGTGGGCGGGTACGGCCGGGGCGAGCTGGCGCCGTACTCCGACCTCGACGTGGTCCTCGTCTCCGACGAGGGCGTCGAGCTCGGGGACCTGGCCGAGCGCGTGTGGTACCCGCTGTGGGACAGCGGGGCCCGGCTGGACCACTCGGTCCGGACCTTCCCCGAGATGCTCGCCGCGTCCGACCAGGACCTCAAGGTCGCGCTCGGCCTGCTCGACATCCGGCACCTGGCGGGCGACACCAACCTCACCCTCCGGGTGCGCACGACGATGCTCACCGGGTGGCGCCGCCAGGCCAAGGAGCGGCTGCCGGCGCTGCAGCAGCTGGTCCGGTCGCGGCACGAGCTGCTCGGAGAGCTCGCCCACCTGTCCGTCCCCGACCTCAAGGAGGCGGCCGGGGGGCTGCGCGACGCGAACGTCCTGAAGGCGCTGGTCGCCAGCTGGCTGGTCGACGTACCGCACCAGGAGCTCGAGCGGTGCCGCCGGTCGCTGCTCGACGTGCGTGACGTCCTGCAGGCGGCCGCCGGACGCGCCACCGACCGCGTGGCGCCGGAGCTGTGGGACGAGCTGGCGGTCGGGCTCGAGCTGGATGACGAGGCCGCGGCCCAGGTCCACGTCCGCGAGCTCGGGCGCCGCATCGCGCACCTGTCGCGGCTGACCTGGCGACGGGTCGACGCGGTGCTGGCGCGGCCGGC
>DATMEB010000012.1:0-38517 GCA_035557095.1 Nocardioidaceae bacterium
ACGTCGCGCGCGGACGTCGCCACGTGCACCATCGTCGGGCCCAGGTACTCCATCGCGGCGGTGTAGATGCCCGGATGCGGCTTGTAGACCCGCAGCCACTCGGACGTGAGCGCGACCTCGTGGTCGACCAGCCCGGCCACCCGGGTGGAGGCGAAGACGTCGTCGTCGACGTTGGACAGCAGACCGACCCGGTAGCCCTCGTCCCAGCGCTGCTCCGCCCACCGGAGCAGCGTGCCCTCGACGTCCGGCCACAGCGGCCAGTCGGCCATCGAGGCGACGAGCCGGACGGTATCGCGGTGCGTGTCACCCTCCAGCCCGAGCTCGTCGTAGGTCATCGCGAGGGTCTGCTCGACCAGCACGCGGAACGGAACCCACTCGGCGCAGTCGCGCTGGGCCGCCTTGTTGAGCACGTCCCACCGGTCGTACACCGCCTCCGGCGAGACGTGCCAGGCGCGACCGGAACCGATATGGGCCAGCGCGCGGGTGCCGCCATCGCGTGAGTCGAGCAGCGCACTGAAGAGGTCGAAGGTGACGACCGGGCGTGAGTCGACGTAGCTCTCGCCGGTGCCGTCGTCGTCCATGTCGCGGATCGCCCGCTCAGCTCTGCAGCACGCTGCGGACGAGCTCCACCGGGTGCATGGCCTCGCGGGCGGTGCCGTGGTGGATCTGCTGCCGGCACGACACCCCGGTCGCGGCCAGCACCGTGTCGGCCGGCTCCTTCTCGATGGCCGGGAAGAGCCGGTCACGGCCGACCGTCATCGAGACGTCGTAGTGCTCGGCCTCGAACCCGAACGACCCGGCCATGCCACAGCAGCCGGCGTCGAGCTCGACGACCTGCGCGCCGGGGATGCGCTTGAGGAGCCCCACCGTCGCCGCGGTGCCGACCTCGGCCTTCTGGTGGCAGTGGCCGTGATACAGGATGCGGCGTCCGGACAGCCAGGAGTCCTCGGCCAGCCGCAGCCGGCCCTCGTCGATGGCGGCCGACAGCAGCTCCTCGACCTGGTGCACCCGCCCGGAGACGTCCTGCACGTTGACGTCGTCGGGCAGCAGCGAGCGGTGCTCGTCCTTGAGCGTGAAGATGCACGACGGCTCGCAGCCGACGATCGGCGAGCCCGGGTCGGTCTCCGAGGCCAGGCTGGCCGCGAGCTTTCCGGCCTTGTTCTTGGCGTCGTCGAGCAGGCCCTTGGACAGGCTCGAACGCCCGCAGCAGCCGTTGCCCTGCAGCCGCACCTGCCAGCCGGCATGCTCGAGCAGCTCGACCGCGGCGCGGCCGATCCCGGGCTCGGTGAAGGTGGTGAACGAGTCGGCGAGGAACGTCACCATGCCGTGGCTGGGTGGTGTGCTCGGCCGGTCGTGCCCGGCGAACCAGCGCAGCAGCGTGCGGCGCTGGAACCTCGGCAGGGGTCGTTGCGGAGCGATGCCGAGCGCCCGGCCCATCAGCCGCCGCAGCGGGCGCACCCGGCCCGGGACGTTCGACAGCGGTGCCGTGGCCGCGCCGAGACGGTTCAGCGTGCGGATGGCTCCGAAGGCGCGAGAGCGGGTCGGGGTCCCGTGCAGGTCGTGGTGGTGCGCGAGCGTCTCGCTCTTCAGCGCGGCCATGTCGACACCGAGCGGGCACTCGGTCTTGCACGCCTTGCACATCAGGCACAGGTCGAGGATCTCGTGCAGCCGCTCGTCGCCGAGCGCGGTCGCCGGGTCGGGCTGGCTCAGTGCCCTCACCAGCGCGTTCGCACGCCCGCGGGTGGAGTGCTCCTCCTGCAGGGTGGCGATGTACGACGGGCACATCGCGCCCGGCGAGCTCTTGCGGCAGAGCCCGATGTTCATGCACCGGTCGGCCGCCCCGCGCATGCCGCCGAGCACCTCGAAGTCCAGACGGGTCCGCAGCGCCGGAGCCGGCTGCATCGACGCGTCGCGCAGGTTGTCGGTCATCGGTGGCGCGTCGACGATCTTGCCGGGGTTGAGGTGACCATGGGGGTCGAACAGCCGCTTCACCGACCGCATGGCCTCGTACAGCTCGTCGCCGAAGATGTCGCGGTTGAACTCGCTGCGGGCCAGTCCGTCGCCGTGCTCGCTGGAGTTGACGCCGCCGTACTCGCGGACCAGGTCCTTGACCTCCACGGCCACCGCGTGCATCCGCGCGACCTCCTCGGGGTCGCTCAGGTCGACGAACGGCCGGATGTGCAGACAGCCGACCGAGGCGTGGCCGTAGAAGCCGGCCTTCATCCCGTGCCGGTCGAGCACCTCACGGAACCGCCTGGTGTAGTCGGCGAGGTTGCTCGGGTCGACCGCGGTGTCCTCGACGAAGGCCCACGGACGCTTGCTGCCCTCGCTGGCCGACATCAGCAGGCCGAGTCCGGACTTGCGGACCTTCAGCAACGCGGTCTTCTGCGCCTCGGTCACGGCGCGCAGGGTGTGGTAGCCGTGGTCGTGCGACTTCCACAGCCCGTCGAGCTCCTCGAGCCTCTTGGTCAGCGCCTGCTCGTCGTCACCGGTGAACGACACGAACAGCAGCGCCTCCGGGTCGCCGACCAGGCTCTTGCCGAGGTCGGCGTACTCGATCTTGGTGCGCGACAGGTCGAGGATCGTGCGGTCCATCATCTCGACCTGGGACGGCTGCAGCGAGAGTGCGTCATCGGTTGCGGCGATGGCCTGCGGCACCGACTCGAAGTGGCCGACGGAGAACACGGTGTACTTCGGCTTGGGGACGAGGTCCACCAGCGCGGTGGTGGCCACGACCAGCGTGCCCTCGGCGCCGACCACGAACTTCGCGAGGTCGAAGGGGGTGTCGTCGGCGATCCGGTCGAGCCGGTAGCCGCACGCCCGCCGCCAGAACGGCGGGAAGTCCTCGGCGACCGCGCGGGCGTTGGCCTGCACGATCTCGGGCAGCTCGCGGTAGAGCCTGCCCTCCAGCGTCGGCTGCTCGGCCCGGCGCGCACGCTCCTGCTCGTCTACCGGCTCGAGGCGAGCCTGCGACCCGTCGGAGAGGACGACGTCGAGGGCGCGGATGTGGTCGATGGTCATGCCATAGCGAACGCTGCCGCTCCCGGCCGAGTTGTTGCCGACCATGCCGCCGATGGTGGCCCGGTTGCTGGTGGAGGTGTCCGGGCCGAACATCAGCCCGTGAGACGCCGCCGCGGCGTTGAGCTGGTCCTGCACGACACCGACCTCGACCAGCGCGGTGCGCGCGTCCGGGTCGATGTGCAGGATCTTGTTGAGGTAGCGCGAGCAGTCCATGACCACGCCGGGGCCGATGGTCTGGCCGGCGAGACTGGTCCCCGCACCCCGGGGCACCACGGGGACGTCGCACTTCGCCGCGGCGACGACGGTGGCCGCCACATCCGCCACGTGCTTGGGGAAGACCACGCACAGCGGCTTGATCGCGTACATGCTCGCGTCACGCGAGAACAGGTGGCGTGTGTAGTCGTCGAAGCAGACGTCGCCGTCGAGGTCGCGCCGGAGGAGCCGTTCGAGCTCCGACCCGCCGTCGCCGGTGTCGGCGCGGGTGCCGGCCGCCCCCGCCGGTGCCGCGGTCATTCGGCCTCCATGCGCGCGAGGCCGTGGTTGATGCCCTGCGTGTCGATGGGTACGCCGGCGCCGCGCAGGCTCATCTGCACTCCGGCCAGCGTCCCGGCCAGGGTGAGGTCGTTGAAGTGCCCGAGGTGCCCGATGCGGAAGACCCGGCCGGCGAGCCTGCCGAGGCCGGTGCCGAGCGACATGTCGTAGCGCTGCAGCGCCACCTCGCGTACGACGTCGGCGTCGTAGCCCTCGGGCATCATCACCGCGGTGAGCGACCCGGAGTGCTCGCGCTCGTCCGCGCACAGCACCTCCAGGCCCCAGCCGCGCACGGCCTCCCTGGTCGCCTGCGCGTGCCGCTGGTGGCGGGCGTAGACGTTGGCGAGCCCCTCCTCGTGCAGCATCTGCAGGGCGCGGCGCAGGCCGTACAGCAGGTTGGTCGCCGGCGTGTAGGGATAGAAGCCCTTGGCGTTGGCCTCGAGGATCGGCTCCCACTCCCAGTACAGCCGGGGCAGCCGGGCGGACCTGGCGGCCTCGAGCGCCTTCGCGCTGACCGCGTTGAAGCCCAGCCCCGGCGGCAGCATCAGACCCTTCTGCGACCCCGCGACGGTGACGTCGACGCCCCACTCGTCGTGGCGGTAGTCGATGGAGCCCAGCGAGGAGATCGTGTCGACCAGCAGCAGCGCTGGGTGGTTGGCGGAGTCGATGGCGGCGCGGATCTCCGGGATCCGGCTGGTGACGCCGGTGGAGGTCTCGTTGTGCACGACGCACACGGCCTTGACCCGGTGCCCTTCGTCGGTGCTGAGCTTCTCGGCGACGACGTCGGGGTCGACGCCGTGGCGCCAGTCGCCGGCGACGAAGTCGACCTCGAGACCCAGCGCCGTCGCCATCGCCTTCCACAGCGTGGCGAAGTGCCCCGTCTCGAAGGCCAGCACGCGGTCGCCCGGGCTCAGCGTGTTGACCAGCGCGGCCTCCCAGGCACCCGTGCCCGAGCTCGGGTAGATGATGACCGGGCCGTCGGTCGCGAACACCGGCCTGACCGCGTCGAGCACCTCCAGGGTCAACCGGGCGAACTCCGGGCCGCGATGGTCGATGGTGGGTGCGGCCATGGCCTGCAGCACCTGGTCCGGCACGTTGGTGGGGCCGGGGATCTGCAGGAAGTGGCGGCCGGTGGTGGGGTTCACGCGGGTCGTCCTTTCACACCGCTGGTCTCCGTGATGTGGAGTCTTTCTACCCTCCTCGTCCCGGCCCGTCCAGGCCGGGTGGCCCTTGACGTAGGCGATTCGCTCCTGCTGATATGCCAGGTGCTCAACGCCGCGCTCCGTCATGCGAAAGACTCGCAGGCCGTCGGAAGGTCATCATGTCCATAGAAATCATCTCCAGCCTCGTACTCGTCGCGATCTTCGTGATCTCCACGACGATGGGCATCCACATGGGTGCGCTCGCGATCACGGCCGCGTTCATCATCGGCGTGTTCGTGGTCGACCTGGAGGCCGACGAGGTCGCCGACTTCTTCCCCGGCGACCTGTTCATCATCCTCGCCGGGGTCACGTTCCTGTTCGCGATCGCCCGCGCGAACGGCACCATCGACTACCTCGTGCGAGGAGCCGTGTCGTCCGTCGGCGGCCGGCTCGCGCTGATCCCGTGGGTCTTCTTCTTCATCACCGCCATACTCACGGCGGTGGGCTCGGTCGTCCCGGCGGCGGTCGCCATCATCGCCCCGATCGGCCTGAACTTCGCCAAGCGCTTCGGCATCAACCCCCTGCTGATGGGCCTCATGGTCATCAACGGAGCGACGGCCGGCGGGTTCTCCCCGATCAGCATCTTCGGCAGCATCACCAACGGCGTCGTGCAGCGCAACGAGCTCGCGGGCAGCCCGATCTTCCTGTTCGTCGCGTCGTTCGTCTTCAACTTCATCCTCGGCCTGATCACGTTCGCACTCTTCGGCGGGCGCAAGCTCCTCGGCCAGCGCGCCAGCGAGGTCGAGGGCACGGAGGCAGCCCCGGAGGGCTCGGTCGGCGGAACCGGTGGTTCGCGACCCAGCGGCGCGGGTACGCCGACGGGTTCGAACGCGGGTGCGCAGACCGGTGCGACATCAACGACCACGACCCGTGGCGACGAGCTCGGCGATGTCTACGACCTGAACCTCATCCGCGCCCTCACCATCGGCGGCATCCTCCTCGTGGCCTTCGGGGCACTGTTCCTGGAGCTCGACGCCGGGTTCACCGCGTTCGCGGTGGCGGTCGGGCTGTCGTTCGTCGACTCCCAGAGCACCAAGGGTGCGGTCAACCACATCGCCTGGCCCACCGTGCTGCTGGTCTGCGGCATCGTCACCTACGTCACGCTGCTCGAGGAGATCGGGACCGTCGAGTACCTCGGTGACCAGGTCGCGAGCATGGGCGCCGCGATGTTCGCCGCGCTGCTGATCCTGTACATCGGCGGGGTCGTCTCGGCGTTCGCGTCGACCACGGGCATCCTCGGTGCGCTCATCCCGCTCGCCGTGCCCTTCCTCCAGGGGGACAACGCGATCGGCGCCATCGGCCTGATCACCGCACTGGCGATCTCGTCGTCGGTCGTCGACTCCAGCCCGTTCTCGACCAGTGGGTCGCTGGTGGTCGCGAACTCCTTCGAGGAGGACCGTGACTTCGTCTTCAAACGGCTCATGCAGTGGGGCTTCTCGATGGTCGCACTCGCGCCTCCGGTGACGTGGCTGATCCTCGTGGTGCCGGGCTGGCTCTGACCGGCCGCCGGGTTCTGGCCGGTTGCTGACCATGGCGGTGCAGACCCCTCGGGGGCCCGTGAAGTCCACCGGGGGCGGCGTGCAGTCGGTGGACCGCGCCTTCGAGCTGCTCGAGCTGGTCGCGGCGGCCGAGGGCGGGGCGGGGCTCAGCCAGCTGGCCGCCGGGTCGGGGCTGCCGGTGCCCACGGTGCACCGCATCGTGCGCAGCCTGGTGGCCTCCGGCCACGTCCTGCAGCTGGCGTCACGGCGGTACGCCCTGGGACCGCGGATGGTCGGGCTGGGCAAGAGCGCCGCGGTCACGCTGGACGCGTGGGCGCGTCCGCATCTTGCCCGGCTCGCCGAGGCCACCGGCGAGACGGCCAACCTGGCGATGCTCGACCGCACGTTCGTCGTCTACATCGCGCAGGTGACGTCGCCCAAGCATCACGTTCGGATGTTCACCGAGGTCGGTAGCCGGGTGCCCACGCACTGCACCGGTGCGGGCAAGGCGCTCCTGGCGGGGCTGCCACCGGACCTGGCCCGCGCGATCGTGACGTCGGCGGGCATGCGCGCGTGCACCCCACGAACGATCACCGACCCGGACGCGTTCGCCGACGAGCTCGAACGCGTCCGCGAGCTCGGCTACGCCGTCGACGACGAGGAGCACGAACGGGGCGTACGGTGCGCGGCCGTGGCGGTCGACGCCATGCCGGCGACCGCGATCTCGGTGTCCGGGCCGGCCGGCCGGCTCACCCGCGCGGCGCTGCCCCGTATCGTCCCCGAGCTGCTCCGGACCGCCCAGGAGCTCTCCGACGGCCTCGGTGGCGGGACCCCGTCACGCTGAGGCCCAGCCTTTCTCGCGTCCGTCCTAGCGGGGAGGCATCCGGATCGCGCCGTCGAGCCTGATGACCTCGCCGTTGAGCATCGGGTTCTGCACGATGTGCAGGGCGAGGTCGGCGTACTCCGAGGGCTGACCCAGACGGGCCGGATGCGGCACCTGCTCTCCGAGCGCCTCACGCGCCTCGTGCGGCAGCGAGCCGAGCAGCGGAGTTTCGAACAGCCCCGGTGCGATCGTCACGACCCGGATCCGCAGCGCGGCCAGGTCACGCGCGACCGGAAGCGTCAGCCCGACGACTCCGCCCTTGGAGGCGGAGTAGGCCGCCTGGCCGATCTGGCCTTCGTACGCCGCGATCGACGCGGTGTTGACGATGACGCCGCGCTCCTCGCCGACCGCTGGCGTCTCGGCCATCCGGGCGGCGGCGAGCCGGATCGTGTTGAACGTGCCCACGAGGTTGACCTGGACGACCTTGGCGAAGTCGTCCAACGGGAACGGCCCCTGCCTGCCCACGGTCTTCGCCGCGTTGCCGATGCCCGCGCAGTTGACGTTGATGCGCAGGGTTCCCAGCTCGGACGCCGCATCGACGGCTGCCTGCACCTGCTGCTCGTCGGTGACGTCGGTGGCCACGAACGTCGCCCCCAGCCGCTCGGCGACGGACTTGCCGTCGGAGGCCGAGAGGTCGGCGATGACCACGCGGGCGCCCGCCTGCGCGAGTCGTTCCGCGGTCGCACGGCCGAGTCCGGACGCGCCTCCGGTCACCAGGGCAGCCGAGTCGGTGATCTCCATGGTGGGTACTCACTCTCCTGTGTGGGCGGTCCGCCCAGCCTATTCAGCGCCCGGCGACCTCGATGATCGCGACCCCGGCGGAGCTCATCGCGCTGATCGCCCGCTCCGTCGTATCGGACCTGACGCCGGCGCAGTAGTTCAGCAGGCACCGGACGCGGAAGCCCTCGGCGCGTGCGTCGAGCGCGGTCTGGCGCACGCAGTGGTCCGTCGTCAGCCCGCAGACGTCCACACTGTCGATCCCGTGGTCGTGCAGCCATTCGGCGAGGCGGCGCCCCTTGGTGGTGTCGACCCCCTCGAAGCCGGAGTACGCCGCGACGCGCTCACCCTTCAGAAAAACCGCATCGAAGGGCTGCGGGTCGAGGTTGGGGTGGAACGCCTCGCCGTCGGTGCCGACGACGCAGTGGTGCGGCCACGAGTCGATGTAGTCGGGCTCGTGGGAGAAGTGGTCGCCGGGGTCGATGTGGTGGTCGCGGGTCGCGACGACGTGGGAGTACTCGCGCTCGGCGGGGATGCTCTCGTACCAGCGGTGCAGCAGGCCGCCGATGCGGAACGCCACGTCGGCGCCACCGTGCACGGCGAGGCTGCCGCCTTCGCAGAAGTCGTTCTGAACGTCGCAGACGATCAACGCTCGGGTCATCGTGGCCTCCTCGGCGAGAGCGGTGATGTGGACACCCGCTTGCGCTCACCAAGGTAGACCGTCAGCCGGGCTCCCGAGGAAGCCGCGACCCCCAGCACCCGTCGCCGGGCTTGCGCAGCGCGACCACGTGGTGCCGGGGGCTGCCGGCTACTTCGAGGGCGGGGCGATCCGCCGGATCAGGTACAGCACGGGAACCGTGGCACCGAGCAGCGCGCTGAGGATCTTCTCGCCGTACCAGATCGGCTCGTTGATCGGCGGCATCGGACCGATCGCCGGAAGCGGGAAGTAGACGCTGAGCAGGATCGGGACCGTGCTGCCGATCGCGACGGCCAGCGCCACCAGCCACATCCGCTCCCGGTCACCGACCAGCAACAGCCCGGCCGCCACAGCGGCCGCGATGGCCTGCCCGATGAACAGCTGCGGCATCGTGAACAGCGCGCCCTCCAGGCCGTTCTCGAGCGCGAGAACGAAGTGCAGGTACGCCGAGGCGACGAGGGCCGCCGCGGCGAGCATGCGCAGCGCCAGCAACGTGGTCGGGTGTCCCGCCGGCCGGGCCGGTGCGGGAGCGGCGCTCGCCTCCCACTCGGCCCAGTCTGCTGCGTGCGAGCCGGGTGCCCCTGGCTCGGTCCCGCCATGGTGGGGGAGTGCCTGTGTGGTCATGCTGAGATACCTCCTGGTGGTCGCGGCGCCACCTGTTCCGGCTTACGGCGTGAGGAGAACCGCGACTGCAGCTGCAGTCCGGCGAGGAGGACGAGGAGCACGAGCCATCCCGAGCTCAGCCCGGCGATCTGGCTGGCCGGCATGGTTCCTTCGGAGGCTCCTGCGTCGTCGGAGCCCGCCGACGCCGGTGCGACCTCTTCGCCCTTGGGCTTGACGATCAGCGTGCCGTCCATGCCCGGGTGGTAGATGCAGACGTACTTGATCGTGCCCACCTTGTCGAGCTTGAGCGTCCACTCCTGGCCCTCGTTCATGTTGCCGCTGTCCCACGACTTGTCCTCGGCGGTCGCGGTGTGCGGTGCGGCCTCCAAGTTCTCGAACGTCACGGTGTCGCCGACGTTCGCCTCGAGCGTGTCGGGGCTGAACACCATGTTGTCCATCTCGACGGTGTGGTTCTTCGCACCTTCCTCGGGGTCGGCCGACGGTGCACTCTCCGTGCTCGGTGCGGCACCGCCCGCCGACGACGACGAGCCGCCGGAGGTGGTGGAGCTGCTCGCCGGCGGGACCTTCGTGCCCGGCAGCGCCTCGGCGACTTCCAGCGTCCCGGTCATCCCCGGGTGCAGGGTGCACTCGTACTCGACCGTGCCGGCCTCGGTGAGCACGGTCGTGTACTCCGCGCCGCCCATCATCATGCCGCTGTCGAGCGCACCGCCGGTCACGTTGTGCGGGATCGGGTCGTCGTTCACCCAGGTCACCTCGTCACCCACACGGGCCTGCAGCACCTGCGGGTCGAACGTGCTGTTGACCATCGAGATCGTGTGCGACTCCGCACCCGGAGCAGGAGCACCGGCGGAGCCGCCCGAGCTCGATCCAGAGCTCGAGCCTGCGCTGCCCATCGAGCCCATGGAGCTCGAGGACCCGCCGGAGAGGCCTCCGCCGGCCGAGGGGGGTGGCAGCTCGGTGCCTGCCGGTGCTGCCCCGACCTTGATCGTGCCGGACATCCCGGAGTGGAAGGTGCATTTGTAGCTGAGTGTCCCCTGCTCGCGCAGCACGGTGGTGTACTTCTGTCCGCCCATGATCGGGGAGCTGGTGAGCGGGACGACGTTGTGCGGAACCGGACTGGAGTTCTTGAAGACCACGGTGTCGCCCACCCGGGCACTGAGCGAGCCCGGGCTGAACGAGCTGGCGCCCATCGTCACGGTGTGCGTCTGCGCGCTCGGCGAGGAGCCACCGCCACCGCCGCCGCCGGCACCGCCGCCGCCACCGCCACCGCCGGCACCGCCGCCGCCGGCACCGCCGCCACCGCCGCCACCTGGGGGACCGCCCGGTGAGCCCGGGGGCACGCCGCCGGAGGCGTTCGTGACCTTGACCGTGCCGGTCATGTCGGAGTGGTAGGCGCACACGTAGGCGTACGTGCCGGCCTTGGGGAACCTGTGGGTGAACTTCTGCCCGGTGTTCAGGTTGCCGCTGTCGAAGGCCGAGCCGGTCGCCGTGTGCGGGTTGCCGCGGTTGGTCCAGGTGACGCTGCCGCCGGCCCGGATCGTCACGGCCTTCGGGCTGAAGAAGTCGTCGTCGATGGTGACCGACGCCTTGGCCGGCGCCTGGGCACCGCCACCGCCGCCGCCACCGCCGCCTGGAGGCGGCGGGGGTGGGCTGCCGCCACCGTCACCCGGGGGAGGCGGCGGGTTGCCACCGCCACCACCACCGCCGCCCGGCGGGGGAGGAGGCACCTCGCCGGAGCCGTTCGTGACCTTCACGGTGCCGGTCATGTCGGAGTGGTACGCGCAGACATAGGTGAACGTGCCTGCGGCGGTGAACTTCTTGGTGTAGGTCTGCCCGTTGTTGAGGTTGCCGCTGTTGATGCCGCCGCTGCCGGTGGCTGTGTGCGGGGCGCTGTCGTTGTTGGTCCAGGAGACCGATCCCCCCGCCGGGACCGTGACACTGCCCGGGCTGAAGTTCGAGGTGATGCTCACGGTCTTGTTGTTCGCGCCGGGAGGCGGCGGGGCACCTCCACCGCCACCCGGAGGTGGCGGAGGCGGCTCGCTGCCGTCGGCCTTCAGGACCGTGACCTTGGCCTTCATCCGGTCGTGGTAGACGCACACGTAGTCGTAGATGCCAGGGGTGTTGAACGTCTTGCTGTAGCGCTGGTCCCGGTGCAGCCGGCCGCTGTTGATTCCGCCTGCCCCCGTGGCCGTGTGGTCATCGCTGTGGTCGTTGAACCACGTGACCGTCCCGCCCTTGGCGACGGAGACGTTGCCCGGGCGGAACTCGTTCTTGTTGTGGATCTCGACGAACACCTGCTTCGGTCCGACCGCGGCGGCCGCCGCTTTCGGCGCAGCCGAGCTCGACGCGAAGCTCGCGATGTTCGAGCTTCCTGTGTTCGAGCTTCCTGTGTTCGTCGCGAACACCCCGGTGCCGGTCCCCCCTGTAGACGTGCCGCTGCCGGCCGAGGCGTCGCGCTCGACCATCACCATCCCGAAGTACGCCGGGTTCGCGGCGTCACCGTGATCGTGGTAGGTCACGTCCGTCGCGGACGCGAAGCTCCGCGACCACCGCTCACCAGGTTCGAGTACCCCTGAGTCGAACTCGACGCTGGCCCCCCGGTCGGACACCACGCGATGGGTCTCGGTGTCGTTGTTGACCCACGTCACCTTCTCGCCGGGAGCCACCATGAGGTGCGCCGGCGACATGGTGTCGGTGATCGACACGATGGAATCACTGGGTCCGGAAGGCTTGCGGGCGTTGTCCGCCGCCACCGCCTGGGTGGAGGACGCGCCGAAGACCATCGTGGCCGCCGTCAGGACCAGCGCAACCAGCACAGCGATCAGGCGCTGGGCAACGATGACCGGGTCGGGCACGGTTGCTGACATCGTCTGGGCCTGGGTACCGCCAGGCGCCGGGGTGCGACGAGAGATGGGAGGGCCTTTCCGCGCCACGCCTTGCTGCTGCTCGCCGCCCGCGCAGTCCCGTCCCTAAGCAGGTCGAAAGGGCAGCGCACAGCGTGTGATCGACCGGCTTCTTCAAATGGCCCCGAGTAGCCGCAGTCAGACTTTCCATTTCCGAAGCCGGGAAAACCTCGGACTTCAACCTGTCCGGTTTGACCTCGGCCAAATATCCCGCTTTGGCTTTCGCCACCCTATTTGGGTGTGACGCGGATCACATTGGCGACCCTTATCTCCCAGGTTCTGATGCCGTACCCGTAGTCACACCATTACGACCCGTGATCGACCAGTCGCCTCGCGGATCCCGGGTGGCGGGTCACCGATCGTACGCCGTACCAGCCACGTGCCGGTCGTCGCCGACGTACAGCGTGGGGATGGCCGCCTCCCCGCGCGACATCTGGTGGGCCACCATCGGCAGCTCGTCGCGGGCCTGGCGGTGCCGGTTGCGCGCCACCTCCAGGGGTTCTCGTCCGACGATCTCGCCGGAGCGGACCAGCGGCACCATCAGGTCGCGGTCGTTGCTGTCGCCTTGTGGCCGCCGGCCGATGCCGATCACCTCGGCCGCGGCCACGTCATGGGGGTCGAGCCGGCGCATGGCCCACTTGCGGCCGCCGACCGAGACCTTGCCCACGCTGGTCTTGGCCACCGACACCATCGGGTCCTCGGGCGCGCTGCCGCCACGGGCCACGAGCTTGTACACGAACCCGCAGGTCGGGTGCCCGCTGCCGGTGACCAGGCAGGTTCCGACGCCGTACCCGTCGACGGGTGCGGCCGACAGTGCGCCGATGGCGTGCTCGTCGAGGTCGCTGGTCACGATGATCCGGGTCTTGGTGGCCCCGAGGTCGTCGAGCTGTCGGCGTACCTGGTGCGCCAGCACGGTCAGGTCGCCGGAGTCGAGGCGCACGGCGCCGAGCTCGGTGCCTGCGATCTCGACCCCGGCGGCCACGGCCTCGCGCACGTTGTAGGTGTCGACCAGCAGCGTGGTGTCACCGCCGAGTGACTGCACCTGCGCGGTGAAGGCGTCGCGCTCGTTGTCGTGCAGGAGCGTGAACGAGTGCGCGCTCGTGCCGGCGGTGGGAATGCCGTGGCGCTGCCGCGCGGCGAGGTTGGAGGAGGACGCGAATCCCGCGAGGTACGCCGCCCGCGCCGAGGCGATCGCCGCCTCCTCGTGCGTGCGGCGCGACCCCATCTCGATGCACGGGCGGTCGCCGGCCGCCATCACCATCCGGGAGGCGGCCGCGGCGATCGCGGAGTCGTGGTTGTAGATCGACAGCAGCACGGTCTCGAGCAGGATGGCCTCGGCGAACGTCGACTCGACCACCAGCAACGGGGACCCGGGAAAGTAGACCTCGCCCTCGGGGTATCCCCAGATGTCGCCGCTGAACCGGTACTGCGACAGCCACTCCAGCGTGGGTCCGTCGACGACGTGTCCCTCCTGCAGCGTCGCGAGGACCTCGTCGTCGAAGCGGAACCGTTCGACGGCGTCGAGCGCGCGGCCGGTACCGGCCACGACACCGAACCTGCGGCCCTCCGGCAGCCGGCGCCCGAACAGCTCGAACACCGCGCGACGCTGTGCGGTGTCACTGCGCAGCGCCGCCTGGAGCATGGTGAGCTCGTAGTGGTCGGTCATCAGCGCTGTGGACGTCACGGCTCCACCCTATTCGCGTGGATCGCGAGGCGTCCGAGGGTGCGCGACCGCTCCGGCGCAGCGACGTACACCAGTGCCTGTCCATGGATTCGCACCGGGGGACGCTTCGGTGGGCGCGCCGCACATGGTCACAATGGAGTCGTGACAGCGCCGAGCCCGACCGAGGTCGAACGTCCCGAGGTCGACGACGTCGTGCAGCCCGACCTGCCCTGGATCACCATCGTCTGGAACGACCCGGTCAACCTGATGTCGTACGTCACCTACGTGTTCCGCGAGTACTTCGGCTACGCGAAGCCGAAGGCAGAGAAGCTGATGAAGCAGGTGCACCACGACGGCAAGGCCGTGGTGTCCAGCGGCGGGCGCGAGGAGATGGAGCGCGACGTGCAGGCGATGCACGGCTACGGGCTGTGGGCGACGATGGAGAAGGCCGACGCATGATGGCCTCGGGCTTCCTGCGCGGCCGCCGCGGCCGCATCCTCGGCGTCTTCTCGCCGCTGGAGGCAGAGCTGCTGCGCAGCCTGGTCTCACAGGTGATCGAGCTGGTGCGCGACGAGTCGCCGGAGACGCGGTCGGGCGACCCGCTCGAGTCCCTGCTCGACTTCGAGGGTCCGATCACCTCGCCCGACGACCCGGTGCTGGCGCGGCTGCTGCCGGACGCGTACAACGACGACGCCGAGGCGGCCGGGGAGTTCCGCCGGTTCACCGAGCGTGGCCTGCGCGACCAGAAGGCCGAGCACGGCCGGCAGGTGATCGCCGACCTCGAGGACGCGGGACTGACCGCCGAGGTCGACGCCGAGGGGGAGCAGATCGAGCTCGACCTCGCCGCCGACCGGTCCGCCGCATGGCTACGCTGCCTGACCGACGTGCGCCTCGCGCTCGCGACCCGGCTCGGGGTCGAGGAGGACGACGACGAGTACTGGGACTCGCTGCCCGACGACGACCCGCGTGCCTACCTGCACGACGTGTACGACTGGCTCGGCTACGTGCAGGAGACGCTGGTCCAGGCCATCTCCTGACGCGACGGCCTCGTTCAGCCGCCTGTCTCAGAATCCGGACGAAGGTCCTCGCGGAGCGAGAGCGTCCTGGTGCCGACCTACAGTCGAGGACGTGCTGACGATCGACCAGGCGACGCGTGATGCCATCGTCGCCCACGCCCGCCGCGACCACCCCGACGAGTCCTGTGGTGTGGTCGCGGGACCGGAGGGCAGCGACCGGCCGGAGCGGTTCGTGCCTATGCTCAACGCCGCGCGTTCGCCGACCTTCTACGAGTTCGACTCGTCCGACCTGCTCGCGCTGTACAAGGAGATGGACGAGCGCGACGAGGAGGCGGTGGTGATCTACCACTCGCACACCGCGACCGAGGCGTACCCGTCGCGCACCGACATCGGCCTCGCGCAGGAGCCCAACGCCCACTACGTCCTGGTCTCGACACGTGACTGCGGCAACAACGACGGCCCAGTGGAAGGGCCGGTGGAATTTCGGTCGTTCAGGATCGTTGAAGATGAAGTGACCGAGGAGGAGGTGCGCGTCGTGCCGTCGTACGCCGGCGCCACCGACGCAGCCGAGCAACCCCTGGAGCAGGAGTAATGGCAATCGAGGTTCGGGTCCCGACGATCCTTCGCACGTACACCGACGGTGAGAAGGCCGTCCCGGCCGAGGGCACGTCGCTCGGTGACGTCATCGACAACCTGGAGACCAACCACCCCGGCATCAAGGAGCGCCTCATCGAGGGCGAGGACCTTCGGCGCTTCATCAACGTCTACGTCAACGACGAGGACGTGCGCTTCACCGGTGGGCTCGAGACGTCGCTGTCCGACGGCGACGCGGTCGTGATCCTGCCCGCGGTCGCCGGCGGCTGACATGCGCTTCGACTCACTGCTCGAGTCGGTCGGCGGTACAGCGCTGGTCGGCCTGCCGCGGATGTCGCCGTCGGCGGACGTACGGCTGTGGGCGAAGCTGGAGGACCAGAACCCGACCGGCTCGATCAAGGACCGCGCGGCTCTGGCGATGCTGCTGGCCGCGGAGAAGGACGGGCAGCTCCGGCCGGGCTGCACGATCCTCGAGCCCACGTCGGGCAACACCGGTATCTCCCTGGCGATGGCCGCCAAGCTGCGCGGCTACCGGCTGGTGTGCGTGATGCCGGAGAACACCTCCGAGGAGCGTCGTCAGCTGCTGCGGATGTGGGGCGCGGAGATCGTGGCCTCGCCGGCGGCAGGCGGTTCCAACGAGGCCGTACGCGTCGCCAAGCAGCTCGCCGAGGACCACCCCGACTGGGTGATGCTCTACCAGTACGGCAACGAGGCCAACGCGCAGGCGCACTACGACGGAACCGCGCCGGAGATCCTGCACGACCTGCCGTCGGTCACGCATTTCGTCGCCGGGCTGGGTACCACCGGGACGCTGATGGGCGCCGGCCGGTTCTTCCGCGAGCACAAGCCGGAGGTGCGGATCATCGCCGCGGAGCCCCGGTACGGCGAGCTCGTGTACGGCCTGCGCAACCTCGAGGAGGGGTTCGTGCCCGAGCTGTACGACGCCTCGCTGATCGACGGCCGCTTCTCGGTCGGACCACGAGACGCCGTACGCCGGGTGCGGGAGCTGCTCGAGCTCGAGGGGATGTTCACCGGCATCTCGACCGGTGCGATCCTGCACGCGGCCCTTGCGCAGGCGTCGAAGTCGGTCAAGGCCGGGGAGCGCGCCGACATCGCGTTCGTGGTCGCCGACGGCGGCTGGAAGTACCTCTCCACCGGTGCCTACGAAGGCACCATCGACGAGGCCGAGGAGCGCCTCGAGGGCCAGCTCTGGGCCTGACCCGCCGTTGCCCCCTTTGCGTCGAGATTGCGCGAATGCCCCGGTCCGCAGGCGTGTTGCCGCAAGTCTGCGGGAACATTCGCGCAATCTCGACGCGAGAGTGGTGGCTGACCCACACCGGTCGTAAGGGGTATCACGTGTGGCCTGGGTCGCAGATCCAGGCCTGCGGGGGTCTTGGCCCCTAGGCTCTTGTCCCGTGGCTGACGCGCCAATCGGCATCTTCGACTCAGGCTTCGGTGGGCTCACCGTGGCCAGAGCGGTGCTCGACCAGCTCCCGCACGAGCCGGTGCTCTACCTCGGTGACACGGCTCGCCAGCCCTACGGGCCCAAGCCGATCGGCGAGGTGCGCGAGTACGCCCTCGAGTGCCTCGACCACCTCGTCGACCAGGGGGTCAAGGCGCTCGTGATCGCGTGCAACTCCGCCAGCGCGGCCGTGCTGCGCGACGCGCGCGAGCGCTATCCCGTGCCCGTCGTCGAGGTGATCCTGCCGGCGACCCGCCGCGCCGTCGCCGCGACCCGTTCCGGCCAGGTCGGCGTGATCTGCACGCAGGCGACGGCGACCTCGCTGGCCTACGACGACGCGTTCGCGGCCGCGCCGCACGTCAAGCTGCGCACCCAGGCGTGTCCGCGGTTCGTGGAGTTCGTCGAGGAGGGCACGACCAGTGGTCCGGAGCTGCTCGAGGCCGCCCACGACTACCTCGACCCGCTGTTGTCCCACGGCGTCGACACGTTGATCCTCGGCTGCACCCACTATCCGTTGCTGACCGGTGCCATCTCCTACGTCATGGGCGACGAGGTGACGCTGGTGTCCAGCGCCGAGGAGACCGCCAAGGACGTCTTCGGCCTGCTTGTACGCCACGGCCTCGAGCGCGACGACGCGCTGCCCGAGCCGGTGCACCGGTTCCTCACCACCGGCCAGCCCGAGGAGTTCCGCGACGTGGGCCGTCGCTTCCTCGGCCCCGAGCTCGACGCCGTCGACCAGTTCGCATGGATGCGCCTGTGAAGCTCACGATCATCGGGATGTCCGGCTCCTACCCGGGGCCCGACTCCGCCGCCTCCTGCTACCTCGTGGAGCAGGAGCACGACGGCCGCGTCTTCCGCCTCGTCCTCGACCTGGGCAACGGCGCGCTCGGCACGCTGCAGCGGCACGTCGAGCTCGACCAGGTCGACGCCGTCCTGCTGAGCCACCTGCACGCCGACCACTGCCTCGACCTGTGCGGCTACTACGTCGTGCGCAAGTACTCCGCCGACGGGCCGTGGCCGCGGATCCCGGTCTACGGGCCCGAGGGCGTGGCCGACCGGATGGCCCGGGCCTACGACCTGCCCCTCGACCCCGGGATGAACGAGGAGTTCGAGTTCCGCGGCTTTCCCGCGGGTGCGTTCTCCCTCGGTCCGTTCACGGTGCGCACGGCGCGGGTCGCGCATCCGGTCGACGCGTTCGCGATCCGGCTCGAGGTCGGCGGTCGCTCGCTGGTCTACAGCGGTGACACCGGCGCGTGCGACGCCCTGGTCGACCTCGCGACCGGCGCCGACCTGTTCCTGTGCGAGGCCTCGTTCCTGGAGTCGATGACCTACCCGCCGGACCTGCACCTCACCGGCCGGCAGGCCGCCGAGCACGCCAACCGTGCCGGCGTGCGCCACCTGGTGCTCACCCACATCCCGCCGGCTCTCGACGCCAAGCAGGTGTTCCGCGAGGCCGAGAGCGTCTACGACGGCAGCGACATCGACGTCGCGCAGGTGGGGGCGACGTACTCCCTGTAGGCCTGCGGGCCCGGAGGCCGCGGTCGGCGGGCGTGGGTAGGGTGCCCGCATGACTCGTGCCGATGGACGTCAGCCGTCCGACCTGCGACCGGTCCGACTCGAGCGCAACTGGCTGGACCACGCCGCCGGCTCGGTGCTGGTCGAGTTCGGTCGCACGCGGGTGCTGTGCGCGGCCAGCGCGTCGCCGGGTGTGCCGCGCTGGCGCAAGGACTCCGGGCTGGGCTGGGTGACCGCGGAGTACGCCATGCTGCCGAGCTCGACCCACACCCGTTCCGACCGCGAGTCGGTCAAGGGACGAGTCGGCGGCCGCACCCACGAGATCTCCCGGCTCGTCGGACGTTCGCTGCGCGCGATCATCGACTACAAGGCGCTCGGCGAGAACACCATCGTGCTCGACTGCGACGTCCTGCAGGCCGACGGCGGCACCCGGACGGCCGCGATCACCGGCGCCTACGTCGCGCTGGCCGACGCGGTCGCGCACCTGCGCGGTGAGGGCGCGCTCAAGGGCGAGCCGCTGATCGGCTCCGTGGCCGCGGTCTCGGTGGGCATCATCGACGGCGAGCCCATGCTCGACCTCTGCTACGAGGAGGACGTGCGCGCCGGCACCGACATGAACGTCGTGATGACCGGCGACGGCCGGTTCGTCGAGGTGCAGGGCACCGCGGAAGGCACCCCGTTCGACCGCGCCGAGCTCGATGCCCTCCTCGGCGTCGCCGCCGACGGCTGCGCCGAGCTGACCCGGCTGCAGCAGGAGGCGCTCTCGTCGTGACGCAGGTGCTGCTGGCCACCCGCAACACCAAGAAGCTGGCCGAGCTGCGGCGCATCCTCGACCCCCTCCTGCCGGGTCTGGAGGTCCTGGGTCTCGACTCGGTGCCGGCGTACGACGAACCGCCCGAGACCGAGCCGACGTTCGAGGGCAACGCGCTGATCAAGGCCCGTGCGGCCGTGGCCGCGACCGGCCTGCCGTCGCTGGCCGACGACAGCGGGCTGTGCGTCGACGCACTGGGCGGCATGCCCGGCGTGCTGTCCGCCCGGTGGTCCGGGCCGCCCAAGGACGACCGGCGCAACAACGAGCTGCTGCTGGCGCAGCTCGCGGACGTCCCCGACTCCCGTCGCAGCGCGCACTTCGCCTGCGCGGTGGCGTTCTGCCACCCCGGCGGCGAGGACGTCGTCACGGGCGAGATGCCCGGGCGGATCATCCGCGAGATGCGGGGCGAGGGCGGGTTCGGCTACGACGTGCTCTTCGTCCCCGACGGTTACGACCTCACCGGCGCCGAGATGGACCCCGGGCTCAAGGACGAGCTCAGCCACCGCGGCAAGTCGCTGCGCGCGGTCGCCCCGATCGTCGCCAAGGCACTGGCGGGCTGAGCCCCGAGAAGGGGACCGTGCGGCCGGTGAGACTCGAACTCACACCAATACGGACCTAAACCGTACGCCTCTGCCAATTGGGCCACGGCCGCTCGCGGCTCAATCCTAGGGCGTGTTGGTAGACGGCCCACCGTCTACCAGCATGTCCTAGGCGCCGTCTCCCGGAGGGGTCCGGCAGATGCCCGCATCCCGGCCGGTGCGGCGCGAGACGTCGATGCCTCTCCGAGTTCGCGTCCGAATGGCGATAATTGCCCGCGTGGCGCAACCTGGCCCGACTTCGCGGGGGTGGCGGTCGTTGGACCGTCGCCAGCGCGGTGTGCTCGCCTGCACGCTCTCGGCCAACGCGCTGGTGTTCTTCGACCAGACCGCGGTCACGGTGGCGCTGCCGTCGATCGGACGCGAGTTCGGCGTAGAGGCCGACGATCTGCAGTGGGTCGTCACCGTCTACCTCCTCGCCCTTGCCGTCTTCATGCTGGTGGCCGGGAGGCTCGCCGACCACCTCGGCCGCAGGCGCGTCTTCCTGCTGGGGCTGATGGTGTTCGGCATCGGCTCGACGCTGTGCGCGCTGGCGCCGACGTTCACCTGGCTGCTGGTCGCCCGCTTCGTGCAGGGCGTCGGCGGGGCAATCGTGCAGCCGCTCACGCTGGCAACCACCACGGCTGCCGTGTCCGACCAGCAACGCGGCTGGGCGATCGGCGTGCTGTCCACCGGCGGTACGTCGTTCCTCGCGGCCGGACCGTTGCTCGCCGGCGGGCTGCTGGTGTTCGACTGGCGCCTGGTGTTCGTCGTCGTCCTGCCGGTGGTTCTGTTCGCCCTGGTCGCGGGGTGGCGGTGGATCGCGCCGTCGCGGGAGCCGACACCAGTGCCCATCGCCTGGGGTGGTGTGTGGCTGCTGTTCGTCGGCCTCGCCGGCGTGGTGATCGGAGTCGGCGAGATCGAGGATCTGGGCCTGCGCTCGCTGCTGCTGATGCTCATCGGAATACTGGGGCTGGCACTCTTCGCACGCCACGAGCAGCGCTCACCGCACCGGCTGGTCGACTTCGACCTGTTCCGCGGCCGCATGCTCGTGGCCTCGCTGGTGGCCCTGTTCGCCATGCAGTTCGCGGTCCTGGGCCTGTCGGTGCAGCTCGCTCTCTACGTGCAGCACGGGCTCGGCCAGACCGCGTGGGTCGCCGGCGCCGCCCTGGCGCTGGCCGGGCTGGGTACGCCGCTGCTCTCCATCACCACGGGTCGCCTCGCGGACCGGCGCGGGTCGCGGGCGCTGGTGGTTCCCGGTCTCGTGATGGGTACGGCCGGGCTGGTCGCGGTGGGTCTGCTCGCCCTGGTGGGCTCGGGGTGGTGGCTGCTCCCCGGGCTGGTGATGTTCGCGGTGGCCCGGCCGTTGGTGTTCACCCCGGCGAGCACCGGTCCGTTCCGCATCCTCGGTGCGGAACGCCGGGGCTTCGGCGCCAGCCTGATCACCGAGCTCCGTCAGCTCGGTGGTGTGCTCGGTGTGGCCGTGACCACGCTGGTGCTGACGACCGTGAACGGCACGGCGCTGCGCGAGCACGAACCAGGGATGGTCGCGGGGTTCTCCGCCGCGGTGTTCGTGGCCGCCGCGCTGTGCGGCCTGGCCGCCGCGTTCACCGCCTGGCGGATGCCGGCCGAGACCGCGACCCAGCCGGTTCCCCGCTGACGCGATTCGGCGCCGTGACGTCGCTCAGACGTCCATCTCGCGACGGAGCTTCGCGACGTGCCCGGTGGCCTTGACGTTGTACATCGCGCGCTCGATCCGGCCCTGTTCGTCGACCACGAACGTCGAACGGATTACGCCCTGCACGGTCTTGCCGTACATCTGCTTCTCGCCGAAGGCGCCGTAGGCCGTCATCACCGACCGGTCGGCGTCGGAGAGCAGCGTGAGCGTCAGCCCGTCGTTGGCGCGGAACTTCGCGAGCTTGTCCGGCTTGTCGGGGGAGATGCCCACGACCGACAGCCCGGCACCCTGCAAAGCGTCGAGGCTGTCGCTGAAGTCGCAGGCCTGCTTGGTGCACCCGGGCGTCATCGCCGCCGGGTAGAAGTACACGACGACCTTGCGTCCGGCGAAGTCGCCGAGCGAGACCGTCCGGCCGGTGTCGTCGGGAAGGCTGAAGTCGGGTGCGGCGTCCCCGGGCTCGAGTCGCGGCTGGCTCATCTGCGTTCTCCCTCTGTCGGACGGTCTCCGGAGGACCGCTTATTGCGAGGCCCTTGCAACTAACTATGCTGGGCAACTAACCATGCTGAGCAACAGGGTCTGGTCGGCACCGGGGACCGACCAGGCTTCCCAGACCATCTCACCATCGAGGGAGAACACCCGATGCACGTGCCCGACGGGTTCCTGGATGCCACCACCTCCGTGGCCACCGCCGGCGTCGCCGCCGCCGGGGTCGCGGTGGCCTTGCGGGGTGCCCGCCGGGAGCTCGACGAGCGCACCGCGCCGATGGCTGGCCTCGTCGCCGCCTTCGTGTTCGCGGCCCAGATGCTCAACTTCCCGGTCGGCGCCGGCACCAGCGGCCATCTGCTCGGCGGCACACTGGCGGCCGTACTCGTCGGTCCCTGGACCGGTGTGCTCTGCGTCAGCGTGGTGCTGATCGTCCAGGCGCTGCTGTTCGCCGACGGCGGCATCACGGCGCTGGGGACCAACATCACGCTGATGTCGCTGGTTGCGGTCGCAGCCGGCTGGCTGGTCTTCCGTGGTCTTCAGCAGGTCCTGCCGAAGACCACGGCGTCGGTGGCTCCGGCGGCGGCCGTCGCGGCCTTCGTCTCGGTCCCGGTCACCGCGGCAGCGTTCACCGCCCTGTACGCCGTCGGCGGCGCCGCGCCGATCCCGCTCGACGGGCTGCTGACCGCCATGCTCAGCTGGCACGCGCTGATCGGTCTCGGCGAGGCCGCGATCACGGGCCTGACCGTCGCCAGCATCGTGGCCGTGCGGCCGGACCTGGTCTACGGTGCACGGCGCGCCCTCGAGAGCCGCCGGCTCGAGATCCGCACCACCGAGCTCGAGGAGGCCTGATGAACCGCCGCTACTTCTTCGTGGCCTTCGCCGTCGTCGCGCTGCTGCTGGCCGGTGTGGTGAGCCTGTTCGCGTCCGGCAGCCCCGACGGGCTGGAGCGGGTGGCCGAGGACCAGGGCATCGCGAACACCGCCCAGGACCACGCGCTCGCCGACGGACCGATGGCCGACTACGGCGTCGCCGCCGTCGACAACGGCCTGCTGTCCGGAGGACTCGCCGGCGTGGTCGGTGTGCTCGTGGTGCTCGCGCTCACCACCGGCGTGGCCTACCTCGTACGCCGCAGGAGGGTCGACAGCGGTGGGAGCTGAGCACGGTCACCGGCTGCACTACCACGGCCACTCGGTCGTGCACCGGCTGCCGCCGCAGTGCAAGGTCGTTTCGCTGGTGCTGTTCGTGCTGTGCGTCGTCGCGACACCCGCGACCGCCTATCCCGCGTTCGCGGTCTATGCCGTTGCCCTGGCCGCGGCGATCGTCGCCTCCGGCGTCCCGCCGGCGTTCATCGCCAAGCGCCTGGTCGTGGAGACGCCGTTCGTGGTCTTCGCCCTGCTGCTGCCGTTCGTCGCGACCGGTGCGCAGACCGAGGTCTGGGGGATCGCGGTGTCCGAACGCGGCCTGGAGGCAGCGATCGCCCTGCTGTGCAAGGGAACTCTCGGTGTGGTCGCCTCGCTGCTGCTGGCGGCCACAACTGAGTCGCGCGACGTACTCGTGGCGCTGGAACGGCTGCGCCTCCCGAGGCAGCTGGTCGAGATCATGGGCTTCATGGTCCGCTACCTCGACGTCGCGACCGCCGAGATGGCCCGGATGCGTACGGCACGCGAGTCGCGCGCGTTCCGGGCGCGGGGACCGCGGGCCTGGCCGGTGCTCGCCCGCTCCGGCGGCGCCTTGTTCATCCGGTCCTACGAGCGTGGTGAGCGTGTGCACCTGGCGATGCTGTCGCGCGGCTACACCGGCGCCCTGCCGGGGTTCGACCAGGCGGCTGCCGGCCGCGGTGACTGGCTGACCGCCGGCACGCTGCCGCTGCTGGCCGCGGTGACGATGGTGGCGGCCCGGGTCGTGGCGGCATGAGTACGCCGGTGCTCGATGTGCAGGGCCTGGCCTATGCCTACTCCGACGGCCACCAGGCGCTGTACGGCGTCGACCTGCACGTGCACCGGGGTGAGCGGGTCGCCCTGCTGGGCCCCAACGGCGCCGGCAAGACCACGCTGGTGCTGCACCTGAACGGCATCCTCGCCCCTGGGCAAGGCACAGTCGAGGTGTGCGGTCTGCTGGTAAGCAGACCGAACCTGCAGGAGATCCGACGCCGCGTCGGGGTGGTGTTCCAGGACCCCGACGACCAGCTGTTCATGCCCACAGTCCGCGACGACGTCGCCTTCGGCCCCGCCAATCTCGGCATCCGCGGGGCCGAGCTCGATGCACGGGTCGCGGACGCGCTTGACCGCGTGGGCATGGGCGCCTTCGCCGATCGCCCACCGCACCACCTGTCGTTCGGTCAACGGCGGCGGGTGGCGGTGGCGACGGTGCTGGCGATGCGCCCCGAGATCCTGGTGCTCGACGAGCCCTCGTCGAATCTCGACCCCGCCTCGCGGCGTGAGCTCGCCGACATTCTGCGCGGGCTGGACGTCACCGTGCTGATGGTGACGCACGACCTGCCGTACGCCCTGGAGCTCTGCCCGCGCTCGGTGGTGCTCTCCGACGGGGTGATCGTCGCCGACGGGCCCACCGACGAGGTGCTGACCGACGAGGCGACGATGCGAGCCCACCGGCTGGAGCTACCGTTCGGGTTCGACCCGCGGGCCGCACGGCCCCGGACCTGAGTCGCCGACCGCCCTCCTGGGTACGGGCCGATATGTGACACCTGAGCCGCACGTCGGTTGCCGGCGGCGGCGCACCCACCGGTAACCTCTAGCGCGAGACAGACCAACCGAGGAGGCGTCTTGAGCCAGGCCCAGATGTCGGCCAAGCACCGTGCCGAGCTGCCCGAGAACCGGTCGCCCCAGGATCTCGAGCACGAGATCGAAACCACGCGTGACCGGCTCGCCGACACCCTCGACGAGCTCCTCTTCCGGATCAAGCCCAAGACGATCATCTCCCGGCAGGTCGAGGAGACGAAGTCGCACTTCGTCGACGCGCAGGGCAACGTACGCACCGAGAAGGTCGCCGCGGTCGCCGGCGCCGCGATCGGGGTGATGGCGTTCTTCGTGGTGGTCCGCCGGTTCTCCAAGCGCAAGGGCTGACGCCGCTTGACCCCTCCGCCACCGGACCTCGGCGACGACAAGCTGCCGATCCGCATGCTGCACGACCGGGTGCTGGTCAGCATCGACGTCGACCACGCCGAGCGACGCTCCACCGCGGGGATCGTGATCCCGGCGACCGCGCAGATGGGCCGCCGGCTGGCCTGGGCCCAGGTGGCAGCCGCCGGCGCCAACGTACGCACGGTCGAAGTCGGTGACCGGGTGCTGTTCGACCCCGAGGAGAAGGCCGAGGTCGAGGTCGGCGGCCGCGACTACGTGCTGCTCCGCGAGCGTGACCTGCACGCGGTGGCCTCCGAGCGGCTGCCGCACGGCCAGACCGGCCTCTACCTCTGAGCCTTCCGGCCTGTTCCCGCGCAGTGGCGTCGCTCAGCCGCCCGCGGGCGCGTCGATGGCGGTGGTGCCGACCGGCCCGGCCGCGACCGGCTGGGCGGCGCCCTCGCGCTCGGCCCAGAACGCCAGGAAGTCCTCCGCGGTCAGCGCGCGCGAGGTGATGAACCCCTGGATCAGGGGGCAGCCCATCTCCTTGAGCAGGCGCCGCTGGCCGGCGGTCTCCACACCCTCGGCCACCGTCTGGATGCCCAGCGCGTGCGACAGGCGCAGGACGGCCCCCACGATCTCCGCGTCGACCGCGTCCTGGTCCAGGCCGACGGTGAACGACCCGTCGAGCTTGACCACGTCGACCGGCAGGTGCTTGAGGTAGGAGAGCGACGAGTAGCCGGTGCCGAAGTCGTCGATCGCGACGCGAACGCCGAGGTCGCGCAGCGCGTGCACGGTCCGCAGCGTGATCGCGGTGTCGGCCATCAACGCCGACTCGGTGATCTCCAGGCACAGCTGGGACGGCGCCAGCCCGCTCTCGGCCAGGCAGGCGGCGACCTCGTCGGCCAGCGCGGGGGAGGAGAACTGCAGCGCAGACAGGTTGACCGACACGCTCAGCGGCTCGCGCTCGGGGTGCGCCACCGTCCACTCGTGCACGGAGCGGCAGGACTCCTGCAGGACCCACTTGCCCAGCGGCACGATCAGGCCGGTCTCCTCGGCCAGCGGAATGAACTGGTTCGGCATCACCATGCCGCGCTGGGTGCTGTGCCAGCGCACCAGCGCCTCCACCCCCACGACCCGGCCGAGGTCGGTGGTGACGATCGGTTGGTAGTGCACGGACAGCTGGCGCTCCTCGATGGCGGTACGCAGCTGGCCCTCGAGGTCGAGTCGTTCGCGGGCGTTCTCGATCAGGTCCTCGGAGGCCATGCGTACGCAGTTGCCGCCGGCCGCCTTGGCGGCGTAGGCCGCGGTGTCGGCCGCGGCGAGCACGTCCTCGCGGCTCTGGCTGGCGTGCGCCCCCGCGACCCCGACCGACGCCGAGGTGTGGATCACGACGTCGCCGAGGTCGAACGGAGGATCCAGCGAGCGGTGGACGCGGTGCGCGATCTGGTCGAGCAGCTCCGGCCCCGGGACGTCCTCGACCAGCATCACGAACTCGTCACCGGAGAAGCGGGCGACCGTGTCCGCCGAGGACAGACTGCTGCGGAGCCGGTGCGCGACCTGGATCAGCAGCCGGTCGCCCACCAGGTGGCCGTAGGAGTCGTTGACCAGCTTGAACCGGTCGAGGTCGACGAACAGCACGCCGTGCTGGCCGCCGGACTTGACCAGCCGCGCAAGCGCGTGGTCGAGACGGTCGGTGAGCAGTCGGCGGTTCGGCAGCCCGGTGAGCTCGTCGTGCAGGGCGCGGTGGGCCATCGCGTTCTGCAGCGCGCGCCGCTCGGTGATGTCGCGGAGCACCAGCACCGCGCCGGTGTGGCTCTCGTGGCTGTCGCCGGCGCGCAGCGGGGTCAGGCTGTACGCCACGTCGAGGCTGCTGACTCCGGGGCACAGCAGTATCGCGTCGACGTCGCGCTCGATGGTCCCGTCGGCGACCATCTTGGCGAAGTCGGTCGGCCGGGTGCCCTGCTTGAGGGCGCACACGTCGTTGATCAGCTGGCCGAGCAGCTCGTCCTCGTCCTCGTGCCCGGTCATCTTCACCGCCGCCGGGTTGGCGAACGAGACCCGGGCGTGCAGGTCGATGGCGATGACGCCCTCGCTCTGCGAGTAGGTGATCGTGCGCAGGCGGGCGATCAGCTCCGTGGCCCGGAGGACGTCGCCCGCGACGCCGGCCAGCGTCTCCAGCGTGGACTGCTCCGCCGGCGACCAGCCGCGTGAGGCTGAGCGCCCCTGGACGCAGACGACACGTCCGGCGCCCAGGCTCGCGGACAGCGCGTGCTCGGGACAGGTCTCGCCGGGCTCGAGGACGGTCACCTTCTCGGCCGCCGTCAGGTCGCGGGCGGCATGCACCAGGTCGTCGACGACGGCGTCGGAGTTCGGCTGGGTGCGCAGCGAGGACGTCGCCCGCTGCAGCCGCTCGGCGGCCATACGGGCGGAGATCTCGCGGAACACCGCGGCGTACGCCCGCTGCACGAAGACCATCAGCGCGGCGGCGAGGAACGCGGCCCACGGGCTGTTGCCGATCGCGAGGGTCGCGACGCCGCCCAGGATCACCGCACCGGCCCAGGGCCGGACCCGGGCAGCGACGTCGCGCAGCGACTTGAGGAAGTTGGTGTGGGTCGCGAACGACACCATCGCGCGCACGAGCAGCGCGGTCGCCGCGGTGAACGCGAGCGCCCCGGCCATCGCGGCCAGCACGTCGAGCAGCTGCGGGGATACCGACGGGGTGGCGCCGAGGGCCTGGGCGAGCATGATGCCGACGGCGCAGGCGAGCAGGTGCGACCCGACGTTGAAGACGGACTTGACCATCGCCCGGCGGGCGACGAGGCCGCCGGCGATCGAGGCCAGGGCGGAGATCGCGAAGATCTCCCACGGCGCCAGCATCGCCAGCATCGGGACGAAGAGCACCTCGTCGAACTGCAGGACCTCGACGTTGCCCTCTTTGGCCACGCTGCGCATCGGGCGGGTGTGGAAGAGCAGCAGCAGGCAGCCGATGATGATCGCAGGGACACTCGGCCTGGCCCAGGCTCCGTCGATGACCGCCAGGGCCGCCGCGACCCCCAGGATGAGCACGCCGAAGCTGGCGGCGGCCACGGGGGCAGCCTGCCGGGCCGCGGGTGCGGTGCTCATGCTGACATTGTGCCTGGCCGGTGTTCCAGGCTGGAGCGTAATGGCAGGTAAGGGGCCGTTTTCGTTACCCCCGGGGAGCGGTTCCGCCATCGACGCGGCCAGACGGCGGGGGCGGGAGACAGAACAGAGCCGGCCTCCTGGTCAGGAGGCCGGCTCTGCACGAACGAGTTCGGGGGTCAGTCCCAAGAAGTGCTGGCGGTGCGGTTCTTCTGGACCTTGCTGTGCGAGTCCCAGGACGTCGACTTGGCGGAGGCGGTGTCAGCGACACCCACGTTGACGGCGAGCAGCGCGAGGGTCGAGACGACAGCGGCGATGAGGCGACGAGCGTTCATGAGGGGGCTCCCTAAGGGAAGAGATATGGAAATTATCGTGCGGGCGAACGAACCCCGTCAATGCCCAATTTCACGAGGTTTCTCACGTTCGCAACGTATTGCTTACGGGGTCTTACTCACCGTGACGGGGCCGGGTCACGACAGGCCACCAGTGTATGGCTTGAGGTGGCGAATGCACCCAAATATAGAGAAATCTTTGGTTAAGACCGCTCATGCTCGAGGGCCCATGATGGCTATGGCGACCCACCGCATTCACTGCCCGATCGGTGGACCGTCACACCCCCCACGAGTGGCCTGGTTGAGCGGCAGAGCCGGTACCGGGCCGTGCTCGCACGCTCGAACGGTCGTCCTCCCGGGACCTGATCATCCCGCGAGTAGAACGCCCTGGCCAAGGGCCTGCCATAGCCCGAAGGGACTAGTCCGATCGGGCCATTTCCTGTCGCCACAATGCACCTGTCCGGGCTAGCATTGCCCCGACACGACTTAGCCAGATAGACCGGTCAAGCGTCGCCAGGAAGGCGGCGCGAACGGCGCGCAGATGACGGCTCCGGGAAACGCTCACGGCACGTGGCCCAACCCTTCCCTTCGCCGCACTCTCGGGGCCGTTGCACTGGCGGGCCGGAAGAGAACGAAATCTGGTGTTCCGCGATGGAGCGGGTGCCCGACGGATCGACGCCGCCGGACCCGGTCGGTTCCGTCCCGACCGTGGTCGGGCGTCACCGCCTACCCACAGACGTCATCGGCGAGCTGGTCTCGGTGCTGGCCGATGCGCCGCCCCTCGTCGTGTGCGACCTGACCGGCATGGCGCCCCCCGTGCCGCGGACGGCTGACCTGTTCGCACCGGTCGCCGACTACCTCGCCGACTGGCCCGGCACCCACGTCGTGGTGTGCGTGCCCGACGCTCAGACGTACGCCGCCACGGTTCCTCCGGCCGTCGCCGAGCGGCTGCTCGTGCACGCCACCCGGGAGGAGGGTCTGGCCGAAGGGCTCGAGCGGGTCACACCGGTCGAGCACGCCGTCACCCACCTGGCTCCGGTCCTCACCGCCGCGAGGGACGCCCGTGCCTTCACCACCCGGACCCTGCTCGACTGGCGGCTGGCGTCACTGATCGGCTCCGCCGGGGTCGTGGTCAGCGAGCTGGTGACGAACTCGATCGTGCACGCGGTCACGGTCCTCGATCTCACCCTGAGCAGGACCGACACCTGCCTGCGGATCGCGGTCCACGACCGCGGCGGGGGCAGCCCCAGCGTGAACACCCGCGGTGCGCCCGGGGAGATGCTCGACGGGCGCGGTCTAGTGCTGGTCCGCGCCCTGACGAAGGGCTGGGGCGTGTTCCAGTCGCGCAGCAGCAAGGGCAAGACGGTGTGGGCGGTGATGGACATCTCGGCCCTCGCCCCTCGCCCGGTGCGCGGGTCGCGGGCCCACTCCTGAGCCACCGCGCGGACGCGGCCGCGGACCACGGCCTACGCCGCACTGCTGAACGTGCGGCTGCTGGCGGCCCCGTATCCTCTGGAGGGCTAGTACGAGACCGGTTGATGCTCGGGGGACTGATGCTGCGGAGGACGTAGTGAGCGAGCAGAAGGACTGGGCGCGTATGGCGCTGCGGCTGGAGCAGCTGGCAGCTGACCTGGTCGCCGACGTTCGCGGTGTCGGGGACACGCTCGATGGTGCCCTCGAGCTCGCTGTCCAGATGGCGCCGTGCGACGTTGCCAGCGTCTCGATCCGGCACGGGCGTGGCCAGCTCGAGACCACGGCGGCGTCCGCTCCGGTCGCCGAGCGTGCGCACGAGCGCCAGCAGGAGCTGGGAGAGGGACCGTGCGTCGAGGTCGTCTGGGAGAGCGACGACGTCTACATCGTGTCCGACGTGGCGAGCACCGAGCGCTGGCCTCGGTGGGGACCGGTCGCGGCCGAGCTCGGGCTGACGAGCCTGCTGGCGGTGCGGTTGTTCACGACCACGCAGACGATCGGGGCGCTCGACCTCTACTCGTACGACTACCGCGACTACGACGTCGACGACATCCTGGCCGCCCGGGTGGTCGCCGCGCGTGTCTCGGTCGCACTGGCCAACGCCCAGAAGGAACAGGACCTCTGGAACGCGATCGACTCGCGGCACGAGATCGGCCAGGCCGAGGGCATCCTGATGGAGCGCTACGGGCTCACGTCGGAGCAGGCGTTCGGCGTGCTCCGCCGGTACTCCCAGGAGCAGAACCGCAAGGTGCGCGTGATCGCGCAGGAGGTCATCGCGACCCGCAGGCTCCCCAAGGGGCGCAGCAACTGATCACCCTGCCGTCTTCGGCGGCCACGGCCAGGCTCTCGTCGCCTCGCTGAGAGGCAGCGCAGGCTGTCGCCGGGGCGATGTCGCTAGGCTCGGTCGCGTGCCCGAGGTACCTGCGGCGCCGACGCGTTACCGATCCGCCGACGAGGACAGCGGCCGATGGCTGGGCTTCCCGTTCCGGCAGGGCGACATCGTGATCAGCACACGGTCCAAGAGCGGCACGACATGGGTCCAGATGATCTGCGCGCTGCTGGTGTTCCAGACCCCGGAGCTCCCGCGACCGCTGGCGGAGCTGTCGCCGTGGCTGGACTGGCTCGTCGCGCCGCGTGCGCAGGTGTACGACCGGCTCGCCGCCCAGGAGCACCGCCGGTTCGTCAAGACCCACACGCCGCTCGACGGTGTGCCGCTGGACCCCCGGGCCACCTTCATCGTCGTCGCCAGGCACCCGCTCGACATGGCGGTCTCGCTGTACCACCAGGCGGCCAACATCGACCGGGCACGGCTGCGCCGGCTCACGGGCCAGCCCGAGCCCGACCGTCCGGCCGGTCCGCGACCGCCGCTGCGGGAGTGGCTGCTGTCGTGGATGGACAGCGATGTCGATCCCCACGACGAGCTGGACTCGCTGCCCGGCGTGATGTGGCATCTCGGTGACGCATGGGCTCGGCGTGGCGAGACCAACATCGTGCACGTGCACTACGACGACCTCTCGCGTGACCTCGACGGCCAGATGCGCAGGCTCGCCGGGCTGCTGCGCATAACGGTTCCCGGCGACGTCTGGCCGGAGCTGGTGCAGGCCGCGACGTTCGACCGGATGCGAGCGCGGGCAGACCGGCTGGCACCCGACCAGCGGGGCGTGCTCGTGGACCGAGGGGCGTTCTTCCGGCGGGGCTCCTCCGGTTCACGCGACGAGATCCTGACGCCCGACGAGCTGGACCACTACCGCGCGCGCACCGCGCGGATGGCCCCGCCGGACCTGTTGGCGTGGCTGCACCGCGACTGACCGCGGCCCGGATCACGGTGCCCGCCGTTGCCTCCCGGCCGTCGCCTGAGCTAGGGCAGAGTCCACAACTGCGTCGTGACCAGCCAGAACACCAGGGCTGCCACGGCGAGGAACGCCACCGAGGCAACGGTGCCGATCACGTCGACACGTCTGCTCGCGTGGCCCTGGTCCGGGGCGAGCCAGAACCGCAGCGCGCGCGTGACGACCGGCATCACCACCCAGGTCAGCAGCGCAACGGACAGGATGTTGCCGACCAGCAGGCTCTCCCACAGCTGACCGGTCGGCCACACCTCGCTGATGCCGAGTGTGAGGAGGACGACGGTCGGGTAGAGCCCGACGAGCACCGAGAGCGCGGTCTTCCAGGACGCGGGTGCCGAGGCCTTGTCGCCGTTGAACGCGAACCAGCTGCCGAACGGGCTCGCGACCCGGTGCAGCTCGAACTCCTGGAACTGCCTGCCCTCCTCGAGGAGCTTCTGCCGTCCCGGCGACTCCAACCAGCCGTTGAGGTGCTGCTCGGTGTCGAAGCGGAACATGGCGGTCCACTCGTCCTGGACGCCCGGCACCGGCCGGAACAGCTCCGAGCCGAGGAAGCCGGGGAAGCCGCGCTCGGCATCGGTGACCCGTTGCTGCCAGGCGACGAAGTCGTCCTCGTGCGCGGGGTCGACCGGATGCGACACGACGACCGTCACGACGTCCTCGTCGGCGGTGCCGATCATGACCTGCTGCGACGCCTGGCCGTCGAACAGCGCGGTGCCCCGGCCGAGGACCTCGGTCCGCTCGGCGCTGCCGAGCCACGACTCCAGGTGTGCCTTGGAGTCGAACCGGTAGAGGACGGTCCACTCGCCGCCGACGTCCCTCGGCGCCACGACCTCGGTGCCGAGGAAGCCGGAGAACGACGCCACCGTGCGGTTGACGTCGTCCTGCCACTGCCGGAAGTCCTCCTCGTGCCCGGGCTTGACCCGCTGCGAGACCAGTACGGTTGCCGGCGCCGGCCGGGCGGGACCCGGCGCGGCGTCGGTGGCTGCGCGCTCCACGATCAGTACGGGTGCTTGTCGGGCTTGGTGTCCCAGGCTTCGTAGGCCTGGGTGCCGAGCTCGGGGCGGAACTGCTCGATCTTGATGCGGCGCTCGGCGTACGGCTTCTTGAAGTCCTCGTACTGGTAGGCGTCGTCGAAGCCGATCTTGCTCGTGTCGGAGAGGTCCTTGGCGAAGTACACCGCGTCGATGCGTGCCCAGTAGATCGCGCTCATGCACATCGGGCAGGGTGCGCCGCTGATATAGATCTCGTGCCCGGCCAGCATCTTGGACCGTTCCGGCACCGGGTCGGCCGAGCCCTCCGGCCGCGGGATGAACTCGAGCGTCGACTCGTTGTGGTACTCCGGGGCGATGCTCGGCGCCTGCGGGTTGAGCGCGGCGACGGCCTTGCGGATCGTCTCGACCTCGGCGTGTGCGGTGATGTCGCCGGTCAGCAGCACGCGGTTCTGCCCGCGGGCCACGATCTCGCCCTCGCGGGCGATGACGGCTCCGAACGGGCCGCCCCAGTTGTTGTCCACCGACTCCTTGGCGAGGCGGCACGCCTCGGCCATGAGCTCGTCCGGCGTCAGGATGACGCGCAGCTCGGTGCGCTCGGAAGCATGAGGAAGAACGGATGCCATGGCGTTGCCTCTCGTCTGAGGGAGTCGTGGAGATGCTCTCCTCAGAGCCTCGCCCCGAAGCACGTTCCGCCGATATGGGTCAAAAGGACTATCTGAGGGCTCGCCCGCGGTCTTCACCGCCGCGGCGACACCCTGAGTGACGTACCTGCCCCGGGCGGGAACACCGGGCCGAGGGCCCGCGGGCCCGACCGGGGCGCCCGGAGGACGTCAGCCGGCCTGCCGCTGGCTGTCGGGCTTCGACGGGAGGGACTGCTCCGCACGTCGCATGAACTGGCGACGAATGTGCGTCCGGTTGACGCTGAGTGACCGGGCCAGCTGGGCCTTGTGCGACCCCGCGAAGTAGCCGATGCACCAGTCCAGCTGCTGCAGCGCGTCCTCGGCGGCCGTGCGGTAGCGCTCGACCTCCTTCATCAGGTGCGCCATCTCGAGCTCGAGCTCGGTGATCCGTTCTGAGTCTGTTGCCATGGTCAACTCCACGCCATTGCTGGTTCGGGCCGCGACGCAGCCCTCCTGCTCCCTGTCGGAGACAGTTCCCCACTCGGGTGCACCCATAACGCCCGCCGGCCGATCTCCGGGTCAGCCATGGTGGTGCTCGGTGCCGCACTCGTGGGCGCCGCGGGGGCTCGGGGGTACGTCGAGGGACGGGTTGCGGTCGAAGAAGCCGAACGGCTTGAGCCAGAACGAGACCGTGTCCGCCGACATGACCGGCCATTCCTCCGGACGCGTGATGTGGTTGATGCCGAACACGTACCAGAGCACCACGTCGGTGTCCTCTATGTCGCGGTTCTGCTCGGTCCACCTCGGCAGGCCCTTGTCCTCCTTGCTCTGGTTGCAGAACTCGCCGCACGGCCAGCGCTCCTGCTGGTCGTACGCCGTGACCCACAGCGTGTGCCCGATCGCCTCGGCGCGCTGGAAGACCGGCGAGGCCGGGTCGATCATCGCGGGGATCGCACCGCCAGGGACCAGCTTGTAGCCCACGGAGGTGCCGAGCCCGTTGCGCCGGTTGTCGTTGACGACCTTCCACGCCCGCTGTGTCTCCCAGCAGAAGTCCTGCCTGCCCTCCTGCTCGGTGCGCAGCGGCGTCTCGTGCTGGACGATCGCGAGACCGTACGGGTTGTGCGGGCCGATCGGCTCGTGGTGCGACTCCGACATGTACACGGTGTTGCTCTCGCCGTCGACGTCCATATCGAGGCGGGCGACGAGGAAGTGCTGATGGAAGGGCGCGTAGGTGCGCTGGTCGACCAGCGTGCCGTACGGCGGCTGCTGCCCGTCCGGGAAGTGCGAGACCACCATGATTCCGGTGGCGCGGATCTCGCACTCGATGTTGCCGTCCTGGTAGAAGCGCCAGTAGATGAGGTACTCGTAGTTGGCGACGGTGACGTGCACGGAGACGACGAGTCGCCGCATCCGGCGAACCTCCGCGCCCGTGTCGGCGTCGACGTGCTTCCACAGGACCGCGTTGTCCTCCTCGTGGATGCAGACCGCGTTCCTGATCGTGTACGGCTCGCCCTTGGTGTCGTGCAGGTGCGCGTCGAGGTAGCGGATCTCGCCGAGGCAGTCGCAGCCGAGCTCCAGCGACGTGCTCATGAACCCCAGGCCCCACTCGCCGATGTCGTACGCCGTGCGCCGGTAGTGGTCGTCGGTCGGGTCGCGGTACGGCACGACCATCTCCGCGATCGAGAGCCGGTGCGCGATCGGCCGGGTGCGCCCGTCGTCGTCGTAGCCCACCGTGTGCAGGACGAGCCCCTCGCGGTAGTTGAACCCCACCCGCATCGACCAGCGCTGCCAGGTCAGTAGGTTGCCGTCGAGCGTGAACGACACCCCGTCGGGCTGGGTGATCTCCAGCGGCCGCAGGTCCTCGCGCAGCTGCAGCCCGGGCACGTGCGCGGGTGCGTACTCGCCCATGCTGTCGGGCTTGTCGACCGTGAAGGTGTCCTCGATCTCCAGCAGCTCCATCGCGTTCAGGTCGAGGACGCAGTGGAAGCCGTTGACCGGGTTGGCGTAGGGGTTGGAGCCCTCCTGCGTGCGGTACCACGTGTCGGTCCAGGCCACCCGGAGGCCGTGGTACCTCTCGGGGATCAGCGCGTGGCCGTAGGTCCAGGTGTCCATCAGGACCTTCGACAGGTCGGTGATGCCGCGCCTGGCGAGGCCTGCGACCACGTCGGGGTGCTGCCGCAGCATCTCGTCGGCCTCGTAGAACTCGTCGACGGTCATGTTCGGCTGTTCGCCGACGACCTCGTGCCACGAGAGCACCCGGTCACCGGTGAGCGTCAGCGTCGCCTTGTACACCCTGCCGTCGTCGCGGTTCCAGCAGACGACCAGCGCCTCGCGCGGGACGGACCCGCCGGTGGCGTGCTCCTCGAGCTCCTGCTTGGACGGCTCCCGTAGCTCGATGGAGGCGATCCGCCACCGGTCGGTGACGTCCCGGTCGCGGCGCAGCATGGCGGCTGTCGCCCGGAACTCGTCCGGCGTCAGCGGGTCGAGCGGATGCGCGATGCGCGCGGGGGACGGGGTGTCGGCGGACCTCTCGTTGCTCACCGTGGCGCCCACGAGTCACTCCCCATCCTGCGCGCCGGGCACACGCTGCGGGTCGATCCGGGGCGCGTCCGTCGACAGGTTCGTCATCGTCATCCTCCGTTGCGGTCTGCGCGTCGTCACCGTGCTCAGAAGGACGACGCGGTCAGGTAGCTGATCGGCGTCGGATGCACGTCGTCGGCGACGGGTGAGCCGACGTACTGCGACCTGATGCCGTCGATGAACGTGTGGCACCGCTCCGTCAGGTGCGCAGGCTCGTCGGTCTGCAGCCGGCCCTTGGTGACCAGGATGCCGAGGTCGGCGCCCTCGAACCGGAAGTCGCCGGGCCCGTACACGCGCAGGAAGAAGCACTCCGACTCGTCCTGCAGCGGATGCCAGTCGACCGACACGCGCTGGAACGTGAACGACCCGTCCTCGTGTAGCTGCCACTGCCCCGTGCGCGGGGCAGCCTCGATTCGCTCCAGCCGGTCCTCCGGCTCCTTCATCACCATCTGGCTCCAGACGTCGACCGCCGCGAGCTCGCGCCACCGCTCGTTGATCTCGTCGGCGTCGATGTCGTAGTCGACGTCGAGGTACTCGAGCAGGTGGAACAGGAACAGCGGGATGTCGGCGTACGCCCCGGCGGTGACGTTGGTGATCGAGGACGCACCGGAGATGCGCGGGTTGAGCTCGCCGAGGTACGCCTCGTCGGTATCGAGGTCGAGGACGTCGACCTCGAAGAAGCCGCGGTAGCCCTCCTTGGCCAGGCGGTCGCCGAGCCGGCGTACGTGCTCGATCGCCCGGGACCGGTGGTGGGCGGACAACGCGTCGGGGTACAGGTCGTTGCCGCACCAGCCGCCGCGGTGCGGTGTCAGCTCGGGGTAACCCGTCAGGTCGGTCATGAACGGGCCCACGATCGTGCCGTGGCGGGTCAGCACCGCCTCTACCGCGGCCGCCTTGTGGTTGATCCGCTTCATCACCTTGAGGTCCTCGCCGACGAGGTCGGCCTGGTGCTGGCGCCAGTCGTTCTCGGACTTGATGAAGAACGTGGTCTTGCCGGAGTCGCCGTACGGCGTCTGGACGACGAGGTCGCGGCCGAGGTCGTGGCTGGTGGACAGCTCCACCAGGTCGGCGTAGGTGCCGGCCGTGCCGAGGACGTTGGGGACGCTCGGTGCACCGGCCTCGTTGCCCAGCCGGGTGGTGGTGATCTTGGAGTCGAGGTGCTGACGCAGGGAGTACGGCGGCAGGATCAGCTCGTAGCCGAGCTCGGAGCAGATCTGCTCGGTCTCCTCGTCGAAGAACACCATGCACACCTTGGCGATGTCACCGCGCCGGCCGATGAACTCCTGCACCTCGGGGTGGCGGAGCAGGTGGTTGTTGATCTCCTCGGCGCTCTCAAACTCCACGTAGGGCCTGTGCGCGGGCGTGAACACGCTCGGGTGGGCGCCGTCCCAGGAGTCGTAGTAGGCGATGTAGGAGAAGTTGCGAACCCACCGGTCCAGGCCGAGCAGGTTGAAGGCCGTCGGGCCGAAGAAGTAGACCGGCGTCTCGTTGGTCCGCAGGAACGTGCGGATCTCGGAGATGTTGCGCAGGTGGTGGCGAGGGCTGTCGCTCATGACGGCCCCCCCTCGTAGGCCCCCTCGTGTGCTGAAGGTGAGGCCAGCATATCGCCGCTGTTAAGGGGCCTGCCACGTTCGGACGTCCCTCGCCCGCCCCGGGGTCAGGACAGGTGCGCGGCCAGCGCGTCGAACATCGCGAGCGTGTCGAACATCAGGGTGGCGTCCTGAGCGGACGGCCAGGAGGACAGCTTGACGCCGACCGTACCGGCGGCCGGGTTGACGTAGACGATCTGGCCGTGGATTCCCAGGCACAGCAACACCGCCCGGTCGGGGTAGGGAAACCAGAACTGGCTCCGGTACATGCCTCCCGGCATGCGCGTGTCGGTGGGGCTGACGGCGAAGGCGTGCCGGGAGTCGGGGGCGCCGGTATAGGCGTCCTCGACCCACCACGCGGGCACGACCTGGGCTCCGTCGGCGGCCCTGCCGCCGTCGAGCAGCATCTGCCCGAACCTGGCCAGGTCACGCAGGGTGGAGCACATGCCACCGTCGTGCATGGCCGCTCCGGCGGTGTCGACGGTGATGTCCGCGTCGTGCTCCACGCCCAGCCGGGACCACAGCAGATCGGACAGGAGGTCGGGCATCGGGGTGCCGGAGACGCGCTCGCAGACCCAGCCGATCACGTCGGCCTCGCACGAGCGGTAGCTGAACGGCCCGCCGTGCTCGCCGTTGCTGCCCAGCACCAGCAGGTAGTCGTACATGCCGACGGGTACATGGGGGTTCCGGCGCGGGCGCCACCCGATCGCCTCCTCGAGCACGCGTACCTCGGCGTCGGGGTCGAGGTAGTCCTCGGAGAACGCGATGCCGGTCCGCATGTCCAGCGAGTCCCGCAGGGTGGCCCCGGCGTAGCCGGAGACGCTCAGCTCGGGCACGTACGCCGTCATCGGAGCGTGCTGGTCCAGCAGCCCGCGGTCGACCAGGACACCCGCCACGCACCCGACGAAGGACTTCGTGACCGACATCAGCAGATGCGTGCTGTCGCGGCGCATGCCCTCCGGGTACTGCTCGCTCACCAGCCGGCCGGCGTGCATGAGCAGGAACCCGTCGGTGTAGGTGTCGGCGAGGAC
>DATMEB010000013.1:0-5182 GCA_035557095.1 Nocardioidaceae bacterium
GCGACCGGCTTGAGCCGCTGCATCTCGGTCCAGCTCATCACGCCGGGGTTGAGGTGCGGCAGCAGCCCGGTCTCCTCGAGCACCGCGATCGCACAGGCCCGCACGTAGTCGAGGGTGGAGTCGTAGCCGCGCTCGGCCAGCCACTCGCGCGCGACGTCCCAGCGGTCCTCGGGACGGTCACCGAGCGTGAACAGCGCCTCCTTGCAGCCCATCGCGGCACCCTCGCGCGCGATCGAGAGCACCTCGTCGCGTTCGAGGAACGGCGTCTCCACCCGCCCCGGCACGGTGGCGAACGTGCAGTAGTGGCAGCGGTCGCGGCACAGCCGTGTGAGGGGGATGAACACCTTGCGCGAGTAGGTGACCACGCCCGGGCGGCCGGCGGCGACCAGGCCGGCGTCGCGCACCCGCGAGGCGCTGTCGAGCAGGTCGTCCAGCGCCTCGCCGCGGGCTCCGAGCAGGGTCACGACCTCGTCGTGGTTGAGCATGACCCCGTCTCGTGCGCGTCGCAGGGCCCGTCTCAACCCGCTGTTCATGCCTTCTCCTCGACCGCCGGTGCTCTTCGGTGGCCGAGCCTAGTGCCCCGGCCGGCGGCGTTGCTCGTCGCGAGCGTTGTCCGGCGCCGCAGGGCAAGCTGCCGTCGGGCTCGTGCCCCTGCCTGTGCGAAGGAACGGGGCGGCGACGGACGGCCCTGGTTGGGGCCGCCCGCCGCCTCCAGGGGCACAGCTCGCCCCCGCGGGCACCCGGAAGGCGTGCTGTGCCCGGTCTCAGGTGGCCGGTCTCAGGTGGCCGGTCTCAGGTGGCCGGTCTCAGGCCGCCACAGTGGCGGGTCGGCGGACGCGACCGGCGAGTCCGGTGCGTCCGAGACATACGGCGAAGAAGACCTCCAGCAGCAGGAAGGCCAGGAACGCCTCGATCGTGCGGATCGCGTAGCCGTTGGCGGTGCCCAGGGCACCGCCCGGGCCGGCGGCGCCGACCAGCGAGAACGCCAGGGGAGCACCGACGAGCACGGCGTACCACGCCCACCGTCGCACCCGGCTTGTCCACGCAGCGGGGTCGAGGATGCCGCGGTCGACCAGCTCGAGGGCCACCGGCGCCAGGATCAGCATGCCGAGCGCCTCGGCCAGCAGGACGACCACCGGGGCATCGTGCGCGACGACCACCGCGAGCAGCAGCAGCGCCGCCGCCCCCAGCGGCCACCGGCCCAGCGGACGACGCAGCTGCAGGTACGGGACCAGCAGGCTGGCCGCGAGCAGCGTCTCGTTGAGGGTCTTGAACCGGCTCGGCAGGTCGGTCGCGAGCAGCACCACCGCACCCGCGAGTGCCACCGCGGCGACGACACCCGTGACCAGCCGTTCGTGCGACGTACCGGTGATGCGCGACCGGACGAACTGGATCCAGCCCGCCAGCAGCAGCGCGAGCAGGATGCCCTCGGTGTTGTGCCCGATCTGCTCGGCGATGCCGTCGGGCACAACCCGGTCGAGTGCCTCCAGCCAGACCAGCGCCAGGACCGCCCCCAGGCCGCCGTAGAACGCGAGCGTGAACCCCCGCACGCGCAACTGCGATGTGGCCATCCCCGTCAGCCCTTCATCGTCAGGTCGAAGCAGCCGCTGTCCTGGCCGGCGGTCACGCGCAGCCGGTAGGTCCCAGCACTCGGGAACTCGAGGTTGGTGTCGTAGAAGCGCCACTGGTCGGCGTCGGCCCAGTCCTGCTGGCGGATCGTCTGCGCGGATCCGGGGTCGGGCTGCAGCCGCTGCATCCGGACCGTGAGCCCGGGCATGCTCGCCGAGTGCTCGGGGATCCAGTACAACCGGACGGTACGGCGCGACAGACCCGGCTGGATCGAGGTGCCATACCCCTGGCGGGCGGTGTCGAACGGCCCGGCAGCGATGCCGCCGGAACGCACGTCACGACGGTCTCCGACCGAGACGCACTGACCGGAGTCGCTGCCCGGGATCCGGGCGAGAACGCCGCTCTGCGACTGCGCGTAGCGTCGTCCGGCACCGGTCGACGGGGCCACGTTGCCCCGGTTGCCCACGTTGCCCCCGTTGCCCCCGTTGCTCTGGGCACGTGGTGACTCCGTCGCCGCGGCGTCGCCGGCGTCGCGTCCCGAGCCGTCGGGCGAGGCCGAAGAGGTCGGTGACGGCGTCGCCGTGAGTCCCGCACTGGGTGCCGCACTGGGTGCCGAACCGGGCCCCGTGCTGGGATCTGCGCCGGGTGCGGCCGACGGCTCGGCCGCGGCCGAGCATCCGGCCAGCGCGAGCGCTGCGACGCTGCACGCCGCCGCTGCGCTGCGCTTCCAGGTCTTGCGGTTCATGTGTCTCCCCCAGTCGGTTCGCTGCGGACTGCTCAGCCTCGCGTCCTTTCTCATGGGGCGGGCCGAAGCTCGAGCGTCCATGCCGACGTCCGTCCGGAGACGCCGTCGGTGGTCGCGGTGTAGCCGCCGTACTGGCCGGACGGAACAGCGTTGCGGGAGTCGCCGAGCAGCACCGAGAACCGGCCGCCACCGACGCCGTAGGAGGCCTGGCGAGCACCCACCGCGCCCGGCGGCGTCCACTGCGTCGTCGACGACGACTTGTCCGCCCACACCGTCAGCGCGAGGCTGCCGGCGTCCATGGGCACGGTCGGCGAGGCCTGCGCGCTGACCCCACCCGCGCCGGCGGTGCCGACGCCGCCGAACGGCGCGGTCGGGTGTACACCCCGGTAACCCGCGAGGACCGCGGCGTACTTGCCGGCCGTGGCCCAGTTGACGGCGACGTTCGCTCCGTCGCCCGCACCGGCGACCTTGGTGTAGACCCTCGTCGTCAGCGCACCGCTGGTGTGCGTGTCGACCTGGGACCAACCCGCGGGCAGCGTGGTGGCGCCGGAGGTGTTGGGGTACGACAGGGCCAGCACCAGCCGGTCGCCGTTCTGCACACCGGCCGGGACGCCCAGTGACGTACCCGTGTCCGAGCCCTGCGTGTTGCTCGCGGCGACGAAGGTCGGCGCGTCACCGCCCGGGTCGGGGGCCGGGGGAGCGGCACGCAGGGCGAGGCTCCACGCAGCGCCCCGCGAGCTCGTCTGGTCGGTCGTCGCGGTGAGCCCGCCGAGGGTGCCGGCCGCCCGCGGCGCGGCCGAGTCGGCCAGCAGTGACGTCACCCGCCCGCCCAGGGAGGTGTAGGCGTCCTCGCGCACCGCCACGCCGGCCGGAGCCGTCCAGGCGGTCGTCGCCGACGACTTGTCGGCCCAGAAGGAGAGCAGCCACGCGGGCTGTCCACTGACCACCTGTGGCGTGGTGTGCTGGGTCGTCGACGCGTAGGCCCGCGAGCCGACGGCGACGAACGGGTTCGACGTGTCGACACCGGAGTACGCCGCGAGGCTCAGCGTGGTCTTGGCCGTGGCCCCGAGGCCCACCGTCACGTTGTTGCCGGCGTCCGCCGCGGTGGCGGTCCTGGTCCACACCCGGGTCGTCATCGAGGACGAGTCCCTGGTGCCCACCGGGGTCCAGCCGGCCGGGCCGGTCACGCCCGGGTCGAGGACCCCGAAGCTGCCGAACAGCACCATCTGGTCGCCCGCCTGCACCGAGGCCGGCACGGTGACCCGCGGCGACGTGGTGTTGCCCTGGAACGCGTTGCTGCCGACGAAGTCCACAGCGCCGGCGGGGTTGGCCTGCTCGACCGTGACGTTCGCCGTGGCCACGTCGGTGGCACCGTCGTCGTCGGCCACCTCCAGCGAGACCGCGTACGTCCCGGGCGAGGCGTAGGTGTGGCTGGCGTTCGCACCGTCGCCGTTGTGGCCGTCGCCGAAGTCCCAGGCGTACGACGTGATCGTGCCGTCGGTGTCACCTGACGCCGTGGCGTCGAACGCGCAGGTCAGGCCTGTGCAGGTCTGGTCGAACTCCGCGGTCGGCGGCACGTTCGGGATGACGGGCTCCTCGGACAGGAGGAACTGTCCGCGACCGCGCCAGTCGTTGCCACCGGTCGCCGGGTTGTCGACGACGGTCAGCGCACCCGACGGCGCGCCGCCGTTGAACGGCACCGAGGACAGCGTGCCGTTCGACGCGGTGATGACGTACACGGTGTCGTTGGCGAAGAACAGCCCACCGGTGCCGGACCAGTTGCGGCCGCCGGTCGGCGCCGTGAACCGTTCCGCCCCGACGACGTCGCTGTCAGCGCTGAACGACCGGTAGAACAGCGACGACTGGCCCGACAGCGTGTAGTAGATGCGGCCGTCGGCGTAGAACATGCCGGTCATCGCGGACAGCTCGCCGTAGAAGTTGCTGACTCGACCGTCGTAGGTGTTGCCGCTGCCGGTCGAGATGCCGGCCCAGGCCGGGTCGTTGTACGGGTCGATGCGCAGCTCCGGGCCGAAGGTCGTGCCGTCGAACGAGCGCTTGTACAGGAAGTTGTCGTTCTTGCCGTAGTACAGCGTCTCGTCGAGCATGAACGCACCGCGCATGGTGTTCCACGTGATGCCACCGGAGTCGACCGTCTGACCCGCATCGGCGCCGGTGGCGTCGAACGGGATCGCGGACAGGGCGTTCGGGCTGGTCCGCCCGACGTACGCCGTACCCGGGAGCGTGGGCGGTGCGGGCTTGACGACGGGAGCGCCGTCGGCGAGCGGGAAGAACGCCAGCCGTGGCCGGCGGTACTGGAAGTCGCCGATCCACTCGGTGTCGCTGCCCACCCACAGGCCGTTGTCGGTCGCGTGCAACGCGAACGCCGCTGCACCGCGGGGGTTGCGCCCGGGGTTCCAGCTCAGCGGGAGCCCGTTGTCGGGGTCGAGGGCAGCGATGCCCGGACGGGGCACGGAACCCGCGCCGGCGCGGTCGCTGGCGAGCGGGTTGTTCATCCAGCGCTGGTGCCCGCCGACGTAGACGGCCTCGCCGGTGGTCTCGACCGACCACAGGGTGTCGCCGCCGGTGTAGTCGACCCACGTCGGCTGCAGGTTGGTCCCGCTCGCGAACGTCTCGAAGCGCGCGGCCGTGTCGCACAGCGTCCCGGCGTTCTGGCCGCCGGTGGTGCTGATCACGAAGTAGGAGCCGTCGGGCGAGATGTCGATGCCGCGCACGTAGGTGTCGTAGGCCCAGTTGAAGCAGTACGGGCTGTAGCGCGAGGTGTTCCAGTCGGGCGCGACGTCGGAGGTGTTGCCGGTCAGGTTCACGGTCACCACCTGGTCGCGCAGGAGCCCGTCGACCCGCTTGAAG